>JBLMWS010000086.1:0-24090 GCA_050257355.1 Gemmatimonas sp. | reverse complement strand
GTCGAGGCCGCCATTGTGGTCGACGCTCTTGATCGCGTTGGTGGAGACGCGCAGGCGCACGTTGCGGCCGAGCGCATCCGAGATGAAGGTGACGTTGCACAGGTTCGGCAGGAAACGCCGTTTGGTCTTGATGTTGGAGTGGCTGACCTTGTGGCCCACCTGGGGGCCCTTGGCCGTCAGTTCGCAGCGCCGTGACATCGCAAAATCCTCGTTCATCCCCGCCAGCTTCTTAACGCCCGGTTTCGGGCGCCGCGGGGGTCAAAATTCGCTTCTTCCTACCGGGATTGGGCGCTCCTATAGGGCCGTATGCGCCAAACGTCAAGGTTGGCGCCGGTTGCGCCGGACTTGCTTGCGAAATCGCCGTTCGGTGAGGCATTTCCGGGCCTTAACGCGGCTTAAGACATCATATAAAGGGCGTATTCGGCGCCGATGTTGGGGCCGCGAAAGTTCCCGGACACCAGCCCTTGTTGGACCGATTTGGCCTAGACTGCCGGCCGCTCCCGTTGTTTGTCCCGTTTCTTGCTTGATGACAGTTCAATCATCCATCGAACCGCACGCTCGCGCCGGCTTCAGGACGCCCCTTGTGACCCCACAACGCAGTCTTCCGGCCTGGTCGCCGTCGGCTTGGCCGGCGCTCGCGGGGCTATGCCTGGCGCTGGGCGCGGCCGGCGCGTTGCCGCAGGCGGCGCGGGCGCAGTCGGAGGCGCGGCTCGATGCGCAATATGAGGCGACGCTGGCCGGCATCCCGATCGGCCGCGGCTCCTGGACCATCCAGGTCGGCGACGACCAATATGCCGCCTCCGCCTTCGGCGGCACCACCGGGCTGTTGAAGGCGATCGCCAACGCCTCGGGCACCGGCGCCGTGCAGGGGCGCCTCGTCAACGGCGCGCTGATCGGGACCAACTACACCGCCTCGACCACGACCTCGCACAAGACCGAGGCGATCCATATCGTGCTCAACAACGGCAACGTGAAGGAATACGGCATCGATCCGACCCCGCCGGTCGATGCCGATCGCATTCCCGTCACGGATGCGCATCGCAAGGGCGTGCTCGACCCGATGACCGCCTCGCTCTTGCGCGTGCCCGGCACGGCCGATCCGCTCTCGGCCGAGGCCTGCCGCAGCAGCGCGGCCGTGTTCGACGGCCGCATGCGCTACGAGCTCTCGCTCGCGTACAAGCGCATGGATACGGTGAAGGCGCAGAAGGGCTATCACGGCCCGGTCGTGGTCTGCGCCATCTATTTCAAGCCGATCGCGGGCTACATCCCCGACCGTCCGGTGATCAAATATCTCTCCACCGCGCGCAACATGGAGATCGCCTTCGCGCCGCTGCCGGGAACCCGCCTGCTGATCCCGTTCCGCATCGTGCTGCCGACCCCGTTCGGCACCGGCATGCTGGAGGCGACGCAGTTCATCACCCAGAACAACACCAAGCCGCCGAAGACGCAGTAGGGATGTGAGGTCCGTAGCCCGGGTGAGCGCAGGCGATATCCGGGGCCGGCAGTGTCCCCGCGTGTCGCCGGCGCTCACGCGGGCTACTCCGGCGTCCCATTCCGGCGCGCCAACGCGAACCCCTAAATTTCGAGGTTCCCCGGCGCGCAATTGCGCGCCTGAGGTTCGATGCTGCGCATCGCCGCGGAACGACGGTGCTTGTGGCGATCGGAATCCTGTTGACTCTTGCCCGCTTCTGATTCGACTCAGGCGCCGCGAAATTTTAAGGAAATCGCGTCGCGAACGGCGTGTCCCGGACCGCGGCGAAACCTGATCTAGTGCGGCGGCTCGGTTCCCTCCCGAGATGTTGCGGTGAACGAAGCCGGAAGGAGGGTGGAGTCAGCGATTCGGCCGCGATTCGTTCGCAAGCCGTTCCGGAGCTTAACGGGGGTCACCATATCCGTAGCAAAGTGAAACAGTTTTGAGCCTCAAAGGCTCGGCGCATTCGCAATTCGCGCGCTTTACCCCCATCTTCTCCTGATAAAAGCGCTAGCCGCTCCAGGCGACAAAGTATCTCATCAAGTATGGCCCTTTCTCCTTCGTCCCCGTTCGCATCGGAGCGCGCTCCAGGCTCCGGCGTCACGGCCGTGCTCGGCCCGACCAACACCGGCAAGACGCATCTGGCGATCGAGCGCATGCTCGCGCATTCGTCCGGCATCATTGGCCTGCCGCTGCGGCTTCTTGCGCGCGAGGTCTACAACAAAATCGCCGACCGCGCCGGTAGCGAGAGCGTGGCGCTGATCACGGGCGAGGAGAAGATCAAGCCGCGATCGCCGCGCTTCTGGGTCTCGACCGTCGAGGCGATGCCGCGCGATCTCGACGTCTCCTTTCTCGCGGTGGACGAAATCCAGATCGCCGCCGATCTCGAGCGCGGCCATGTCTTCACCGACCGCATCTTGAACCGCCGCGGCCGCGACGAGACGCTGCTGCTCGGGGCCGCCACCATGCGTCCGATCATCGAGCGCCTGTTGCCCGGCGCCTCGATCGTGACCCGGCCGCGGCTGTCGCAGCTCACCTTCGCGGGCGACCGCAAGATCACCCGCCAGCCGCGGCGCACCGCGATCGTCGCCTTCTCCGCGGACGAGGTCTACGCCATCGCCGAACTGATCCGCCGCCAGCATGGCGGCGCCGCCGTGGTGCTGGGCTCGTTGTCGCCGCGCACGCGCAATGCGCAAGTGGCGATGTTCCAGAACGGCGACGTCGATTATCTCGTCGCCACCGATGCGATCGGCATGGGGCTCAATCTCGACGTCGACCACGTCGCGTTCGCTTCCGACCGCAAATATGACGGCTATCAGTTCCGCAGGCTCAACCCGGCCGAGTTCGCGCAGATCGCGGGCCGCGCAGGACGCGCGACGCGCGACGGCACCTTCGGCACCACCGGACGCTGCGCGCCATTCGAGCCGGAATTGGTCAACGCGCTGCAGAACCACACCTTCGAGGCCGTGAAGGTGCTGCAATGGCGCAATTCGAAGCTCGATTTTTCCTCGCTCGGCGCGCTGCAGGTGTCGTTGGCGCTGCCGCCGGCCCATGAGGCGCTGACGCGCGCGCCGATCGCGGAAGATCTGCGCGTGCTCGACCATGCCGCGCGCGATGCCGAGGTGCGCGACATGGCCCACGGCCGGGCCGCGGTCGAGCGGCTGTGGGACGCCTGCCAGATACCTGATTACCGAAAGTTGTCGCCGGCGGCCCATGCCGAATTGGTGACGACTTTATATGCGTTCCTCATGCAAAAGGGGCGCGTCCCGGACGGCTGGTTTGCCGCCCAGGTCGATCAGGCCGACCGTGTCGACGGCGATATCGACACGCTTTCGGGCCGGATCGCGCAGATTCGCACCTGGACCTTTGTCGCCAACCGGCCGGACTGGCTGGCCGATCCGGAGCATTGGCAGGGAATCACGCGCGAAGTCGAAAATAAATTGTCGGACGCATTGCACGAACGGCTCACGGAGCGTTTCGTTGACCGCCGTACCAGTGTATTGATGCGCCGCCTGCGGGAGAACGTCGTTTTGAATACGGAAATCGGCAAGACCGGCGAAGTCATTGTTGAGGGCCATGCGATCGGCCGGCTCGACGGATTCACTTTTGCGCCCGATGCGGCGGAGGCGGGGTCCGACGCCAAGGCGCTGCAGGCTGCGGCGCAACAGGTGTTGGCGCGCGAGATCGACGGCCGCGCCGAAAAGCTGTCCAATGCGGCCGACGATCAGTTCGTGCTCACCTCCGACGGCACCATCCGCTGGACCGGCGATGCGGTGGCAAAACTGGTCGCGGGCGACGATGCGCTGCATCCGCGCATCCGCATCATCGCCGACGAGCGGCTCAACGGCGCCTCGCGCGAAAAGGTGCAGGCGCGGCTCGATCTGTGGCTGAAGACGCATGTCGAGAAGCTGCTCGGCCCCTTGTTCGAACTCTCCAAGGCCGAGGACATCACCGGCATTGCGCGCGGCATCGCCTTCCAGCTGGTCGAGGCGCTCGGCGTCATCGAGCGCAGCAGGATCGCCGCCGAGATGAAGGATCTCGACCAGCCCTCGCGCGCGCTGTTGCGCAAATACGGCGTGCGTTTCGGCGCCTACCACATCTACCTTCCGGCGCTGCTCAAGCCGGCGGCGCGCTCGCTCGCCTCGCTGCTCTGGGCGCTCAAGCACGACAATGTCGATCTGCAGGCCGTCTCCGGCGCGCAGCACATGGCATCGTCGGGGCGCACCTCCTTCCCGGTCGACAAGACGCTGCCCCGCGATGCCTATCGGGTGCTCGGCTATCGCCAATGCGGCGAGCGCGCGGTGCGCGTCGATATTCTGGAGCGGCTCGCCGATCTCATTCGCCCGGCGCTGGCCTGGCGCGAGAGCTCTCCGGGGCAGAAGCCGCCTGGTGCATTCGATGGCCGCGGCTTCGTGGTGACGCAGGCGATGACCTCGCTGACGGGCTCGGCCGGCGAGGATTTTGCCTCGATCCTGCGCGCGCTCGGCTATCGCATGGAGCGCCGCCCGCCGTTGCCGCCGAAGCCGGCTCTCGTCACCGAGACGGTCGCGCCCGAGGTGCCGGCGGTCGAAGGCGCGGCTGCAGCGCCGGCCGACGCGCCGGTCGAGCCGGCCGCAGCGCCGCCCACCGAGACATTGGTCGAGCCGGTACTGGAGGCGGCGGAGCTGCCGGTCTCCGGCGATCCCGCGCCCTCGTCAGCGCTGCTGCCCGAGGTCTCGCCGGTTGCGGCGGCGGAGGAGCCGGCACCTGCGGCAGAGGAACACCCCGAGGCGGCCGCAGCGGAAGCGGCCGCTGCCCCGATGCCGGAGCCGGCTGCGGATGCGTCGCAGGAGCAGATTCTCTCCACTGCGACAACAACGGACGAACCCGGTTCGATTGGCGAAGCCATGCCGACGGAGACCGCTGCGAGCATCGAGGCCGCGGCGGTCGAGGCACCGGCCGCGGAAGCGGTAGGCGCGGCCGAAGCCGAGCCGCAACTGGTCGAGGTCTGGCGGCCCGGCGGCCGCATGGACGAGCGTCGGCCACGTCACCGCCAGCATCGCCATCAGGAGCGCGCCAAGCCCGGCGAACAGGCGGCCGCCGCGACCGAGCCCGGCGAGGGCGAGCAGCGCCCGCATCGGCGCCAACACGGCCATCATGGTCGCCGCGATTTCCGCAAGGCCGACGGCCAGGCGCCTGCGGAGGCGGCGGGCGGCGCAGATGCCGCACAGGCGCGCCAGGGCCGCGACCATCGCGAGGAGCGCAAGCCTCGTGAGGACGGCGAGCGGCCGCGTGAGCGCTTTGCGAAGGACCAGAAGCGCGACAAGCACAAGGGCAAGTTCGGCGGCGACCGCGAGCATGGCGGGCGCGAGCGGGGCGGCCGCGATAAGCGCGAGTCCGGCCCGTCGCACCGGCCTTATGCATCGAGCGCACCGCGTGAGCGCGAGCGCGCCATCGATCCCAATTCGCCTTTCGCCAAGCTCGCGGCGCTGAAGGAACAGCTCGCCGCCAACCGCAAGGAATAGCGTTTTGGATCGATAGCTGACCCGGGCGCGATCCGGGCGGGGAGGCGATTCGCCGAAAGAAAACGCGTCGATGGAGGACTATCGGACGGACCGCCAGCGGCTCGACAAATGGTTGTGGCATGCACGGGTCGTGAAGGCCCGCACCAGTGCCGCCGCGCTGGTCGAGGCTGGCCACGTGCGCATCAACGGTGTGCGGGAAACCGCCCCAGGCCACAGCGTCAAACTCGGCGATGTGCTCACCATCGGGCTCGACCGCGGCGTGCGCATCCTGAAGGTGATCGGTTTTTCCGAGCGTCGCGGCGACGCGCAGGCGGCACGGATCCTGTTTGAAGATTTGCAGGGCGGACCGAAATGATTATCTGAGCCAAGCAATAACTTGCTCAGAATGGCGCCTTCGCGAGCAACGGCTTCCCTTGCGGTGCGGGTGTTCCTGCGCTAGGCAAGCCCCGGCAAATCAAAAAATCAACAAGAACAACCAGCCAAGAAATATCGAACCGTTTCGGAGCCTTGGATGACTTACGTCGTCACTGAAGCCTGCATCAAGTGCAAGTACACCGATTGCGTCGAGGTCTGCCCGGTAGACTGTTTCTACGAGGGCGAGAACATGCTGGTCATCCATCCCGATGAATGCATCGACTGCGGCGTGTGCGAGCCCGAGTGCCCGGCGGACGCCATCAAGCCCGACACCGAGCCGGGGCTGGAGAAATGGCTCTCGCTCAATAACGATTATGCAAAGAGCTGGCCGAACATCACCCAGAAGAAGGAGCCTCCGGCCGACGCCAAGGATTTCGACGGGGCGGAAGGCAAGTTCGAGAAATATTTTTCCCCCAATCCGGGAAGCGGCGACTAACGACGAAGGGCCTAAATTTAACCCTAACGGCGGCGAAGCCGTCAAAAAGCGCGCCCAAAAGCCTCTAAATCATTGATTTTTGCGGGAAATGTGCTATATATGGCACATTTCAAGCCCGAACCCCGTCAGCCCGCTTTGGCCCCTCTGGGTTCCCGTGAAAACATTCGAACAGGGGCGTGGCAGTTCCGCGCGCAGGCTGTGTCACAGAAAACGCGTAAAACGAGTGCTTCCAAACCGTCCAAGAAAGCCGCCGGGGCCGCAAGCCGCAGCGCAACCAAGAGCCGTGCCCGGACATCCCTAAAGGATACGAGGGCCGCCCACAAGGCGGTATCGGCTGCAAAGTCCTCGAAGAAAAGAAGCGAAATGCAAAACAAGTCTGCTGCCAAACCTGCCGCGAAAGCGACCGTCGCCAAAGCTGCCGCGCCGAAAGTCGCTGCCAAGGCCGCCCCGAAGGCTGCTGCCAAGCCGGCGGCGACCAAGCCTGCGGTGGCCGCGAAGCCTGCGGTAGCCGTCAAGCCCGCGCCTGCACCCAAGGTGGAGGAAAAGAAGGTCGTGACCCAGCGCCAGGGGTTCAAGGCCAACGAGTTCGTGGTGTATCCGGCTCACGGCGTTGGCCAGATCCTGGCCATCGAAGAGCAGGAGATCGCCGGCGCCAAGCTGGAATTGTTCGTCATCAACTTCATCAAGGACAAGATGACGCTGCGGGTTCCGACCGCGAAGGTCGCCAACGTCGGCATGCGCAAGCTGTCCGATCCTGCGCTGGTCAAGCGGGCGCTGGAGACGTTGAAGGGCCGCGCGCGCGTCAAGCGTACCATGTGGTCGCGCCGCGCCCAGGAGTACGAAGCCAAGATCAATTCGGGCGACATTGTCGCGATCGCGGAAGTGGTGCGCGATCTCTATCGCTCGGAATCGCAGCCGGAGCAGTCCTACAGCGAACGCCAGCTCTATGAAGCGGCGCTCGACCGGCTGTCGCGCGAGATCGCGGTGGTGCAGCACGCCACCGAGACCGAGGCGATCAAGGAGATCGAAAGCCAGCTCGCCAAGAGCCCGCGCCGCGGCGCCGCCAAGGCGGAAGCCGGAGCCGAGGGCGACGTCGACGATATCGATGATAACGACGGCGACGACAACGCGGTTGCCGACGAGGCGGCGTAAGCGCATCCACACAATCCAAGTTGCAAAAGCCCGGCCCGACGGCCGGGCTTTTTGTTTGCGCCGTGCGGGAAAGGGGCGCGGCTTGAAGAGACTGGACGGCGCTCTGTGTGGCGGCCAGATTGGCGTCATGAATGGCAGCGAGACCTGGAGGAGCAATCACTCCACGGCTGCCCAGTCGTCGCGTGCCAAAAGGAGCCCGTCATTCGCGACGGGTCCCAAGTTCAGGGAGAAGGCCGTACCTTACGGCAATTCGCGCTCGCCGCCGTGTGTCGCAATTCACATAACGAGGAATAATTATGGCGCTCAGATTGGCCCCCATCCTCTGTCTGCTGATTGTGATCCAAGGCTCCGCCGCAGCCGGCGCGCAAGCCGACGATAAGGCGCTCGCGGAAATGCAGACGCATTTTGCCGAAGCCTATAATCGTGGCGACGTCGATGCCATGGCCGCGGCGTTCACCGAGAACGCCGTAAGAGTGACGCCCAGCGGCATCTATCAGGGGCGGGACGCCATACGGCGAGGCTTCCAGGACGCGCTCAAGCTGGGGCTGCACGACTACAGCGTTCAACGGGTCATCTCGCGCAACGAGGCCGGCTTTGTTTTCAACGCCGGAACGTGGCAGGCCAAGCTCGGCGATCAGCCATTTCACGGCTATTACACCGCGATCATCATCCGGCAGGATGATCAGCCGAAGATCATGGAGGAGACTGTCACCATCGCCGCGCCTGGGCGGTAGCCCGGCGGCGTCGACGGCGGGTATAAGAGAGTTCGTGCCTGAACCATCGGCTGAGGGGAAATTCTGATGCGCTTTTTGCTGTTGTTCTTAGCGGCGGCCGGGACGCTCGCTGTCACCGCGCCGTCACAAGCCCAGACTTACGATCCGAACTACCCGATCTGTCTGCAGATCTACGACGACATGGTGCACTACTATTTCGAGTGCGCCTATACGTCGATGGCGCAGTGCCAGGCGTCGGCTTCAGGACGAGCCGCCCAGTGCATCGTCAATCCATATTTCGCCAAGCCGATCGTCAAACGGGCTCCTCGTCACAAGCGGTCTCATAGGCACTAATCATTGGTTCGATCGACCGCCATCCATACGCTCGGCGATGCCGTCGCGCTTTGAAGACATCCGCGAATTCACTCGTTCCACTCTTGGGAGAGCCGTCGCCTCACGAAGTGAAGCGACGTGATGTTCCTCAACGCTTGCTGGCCTGGCGGGAATGTTCTCCAGCGCGGCCAAAGCGCAATGAGATTGGCTTGAATCACCATCGCGCTTTGGCTCTTTGATTGAGCCCGATCTTGTCGGGTAGCCGCTGCACACTTTTGCGAAGCGTGTTCTAGCGCGGTTCGTTATGCGGCGCGTTCTTCGGCTTCGCCACAGGTGGATGTGGCGCTACGTGCGGGGCGGCGGCGACTTGCCGTCGCGGTGGCGCAGCAGGCGGACGCGGCGGCTGTTTCGGGGTGACTGCTGCCGTCGGCCTCGCCGCAGCACTGACCGGCTTCGCCGCGGCATTCACAGGCTTCGCGGCCGGTCTGATCGCCGCCGCCGACGGCTTCGGCAAAGCTCCGTTCGCTGTCGCGGTATGCGCCGCCGGGCCTGCCGGGCTCCTGCTTTCAAGCGGCCTGTTCGCGACGGCAGGATTGGTTGCCAGAGGCTTGTTCGCAGCCGGATTGGTTGCGACCGGCTTGCTTGCGGCCGGATTGTTTGCAAGCGGCCTTTTGTCGAGCAGTTTGTTGTTGGGCGCCGCGGCGGCCGCAGGCGTTCTGGGAGCCATGGCGGTGGACGGCTGCGGCAGCGGCGCGGGACCCGGCTTGGCCTCGCGTGCAGCGACGACGCCTTTGCCGGTGAACTCGCCCGGCTTGGCGGTCGCGGCAATCGCCGGGCGGCCATGGTTCTCGCTGGCGAGCAGCGCCCTGTTCGTGCTCGCCAGATGCTGTTGCTGGACTTGCGCGGGCGCCGGAGCGATGTGGTGCTCTTGCGTGGCGGCCTGCTGCTGCGGCGTCGGCCGCGCCGTGATGCCACCATTGCCGCCGTTGAAGCTCACGCGCGTGATGTTGTTGTTGATCACGGTCTTGTTGTAGACGTTGGTGACGGTGACGCTGCCGAAATTGTTGACAGTGCGGTTGTAGGCGAACACGCCGTTGTCCCAACGTCCGCCCTCGTAACCGATGCCGCCATAGCCGAAGCCATAGTTGACGCCGCCATAAAAGCCGACATGCGGTCCCCAATAGCCAGCATGCCAGGCATAAATGCCGTCGCGCCAGCCCCAGTAGCCCGGTGTCCACAACAGACCGACGGCCGGCGGCTCAACCCAAGTGCCCGGAACCCAGTAATAGCCATCCTGGCCATAGGCCCAATAGCCCGGCGTCCAGATATAGCCGGGCGCGGGAATCGCCGGTTGCTCGTAGACTGGAAGCTCCGGCGGAGCGATCGTTATGCTGACGATTTGCGCTTGGGCAGCGGGTGCGATGACCAGCGCGGCAAGAAGCCCGATGATGAACCGGAAGCGTCGCATGTCTGTTCCTTTCGCAGGAGCAAGTTCCGCGATCGGAACGATAATGAGCCAATGACGCGATACGATGGCTTCAATGTGCATTCATTGCGTGCAACGCATCGCCGATGACACGAAACCGACAAACCTCTTCTGATTGACTGACTACGCGAGCCCCGAGCGGTGCGCGCCGTTTCGACGCGTCAGGTTTGATGTAAGCAGGACGCAGAGGCTCAGATCACGCCGAGGGCCAGCAGAATCCCAATCTCAATCAGGAAGGCGACGCCAGTGATCGCCGACGCAAGAAAAACGTCACCCAAGGACGGTAGCTGCATGGCTCGCCTCCCGAGCTGCGAGCCCCCGGAGTAAATTCACTTGCGTTAAGAAAGTTTCGGTTCCGAACAGTGGAGCTTCATGCGCGACGTTCGCCCGAGCTAGGCGACGCAGTGTGTCTCTCAGGAACAAACCCAGATAATCAAGAGCGCCACCGGCAATCCGGTCAATAACGCGCCAGCAATCGTCAAGGCGAATGCCAGGAACAAATTTGTTACGGCCCTCGGCATCTCACGCGCTGACATGCGCTGCTCCCCGGTGAGCGCCGGTCATCTTGCGTCCCAAGTTGCGTCGAGAGACGGTGATCCTTGCATCGATCAATCCTGGCCGCCGGAATGGGAACCGATCCCGTGGACGCTGCCGGCGTTAGCGACCCCTTCAGTCTCCGAGAAGCAAGCCTGACTCTGGAACACGGAGCCGGGGTCCTGCCCGAATCAGCAACGTGCTGAACTGAAGGTTGCAGCAAAGTCGGGGTTCCCGCGTTAACCTGGATTATCTCCAAGGAGGAGACGTGGGCCGCAGCGATCGCACTGCGTCCACGTCAGACCAGTCGATCTTCTCCGATCTCGTCGCCGCTTCGAGTCACAGCCGACTGTGTTGTGACTCTGACACTTCACTCATCTCTCCGGGGGCGCCGCATCAGCGGCAAACCCGGAATCCGGAGACTGCGGCGCGAGATTCGGGTTCGCCCCTCGGGTGTCCCGGAACGACAACGGGTGAATCAGAGTCAGAGACGTTGCTCTAGTGTTTGATCTCGCGAAAAACGACGGTGTCACCGGTCGGCTCAGGTGCATGCGGCCTTAAGCTCGTGAGCGTCGAATCGGTCCAATCGGCAAGGCTTATCACCTCGCCGGATTGCATTTCGGTCTCCGGCAATTCGGCGGGCTCGAGGACTTTGAGACCACTCTCATCGAGAAAGAAGGTGTGATCACCGAAAACGTCGGTCAATTGCGTGACCGCGGGGTGGTCATCGGGAAGAACGTGGGCATTCATCTGACTCAATGTCTGCTCCACCTGCGTCGAATTCAGTTTCATTGGCTGCTCCTGCTTTTGCTCCGAGCCGCTGATCTCTGCGGCTTCCCGTCGGTCGACGCCAAGGTCGTCGGGCGGCTCCTGTTCGAAGCGCACCTTACGGGATCGAACTGAGCCAGCCGGGAAAGCGTTCCATAATCGTGATGGGGTTGAGTACATTTGTCACGCGAAGGCGTGCGTGAGGCGCGTGGGCAAGCGCAGCGCCCCGCGTTCGGGATATCCCATGTTATAGCGGGAACCGCCCGTTCTGGTGCGCAATAGAGTTGCGCAGGGTTGCTCGGTGTGGAGACGTCGCTGTCGAGACGCCCGCGGTGCCGGATGTCGGCACGGTCCATCGGCCTTCTTCGGGAGATGAACGAGCGATGCCCTTGCAATTCCGGCGTCCCGTCAACGAGATGGAAATCTGGAGCGCAAATAGCAACGGCTTTTCATTCGTGATCAGCTACGGAAGCCGAACCGGCTCCGGCTTCCAAGGCCATGCCGGCTATGTGGCCTCGTGGCGCCCGCTCTACGTCAACCGCGGAGCGATGAAGATCGGCGGCTCGCCGTTCGCAAGCCTCGCAAACGCCGAGGACGCCTGCAACATGATGCTGGAGCACCTCAAGGGATAGCGCCGATACGTGGCTGCACCGGGCCAGCGAAGGTCTAATCCACCACGATCTTCACGCGGTCGCGTACCCTCACTTCCGCATGCGCGCCAAGGCCGTTGAGCAGGCGGAAGCGTTCCATGGGATGATCGACGCCGGCCATGCGGTGCGACAGCGATTCCACGGTGTCTCCGGGCTGCACGGTGATGACCTTGATGCGCAGGGGGCGCGCGGCCTGGATTTCCTCCAACGTCAGGCGGCGGAAGGAGTTGACGGTCTCGCGCGCGTTGCGCTCGCTTTCGGTGGTCTTCTGCTTGGTCGCGAAGATGAAGCGATAGACGTCGGTGTCGAACCGCAACACGTAGATCTTGAAATGCCATTGACCGCCGTCGGCGGTGGCGGAGGCCGCCGGAAAGCCGTTGATGGTAAGATCTTCGGTCGAGGCCTTGTCGACATTCTCCATCCAACCCGAATTGAGGTATTCGCCGAGCGACTGCTCCGCGGGTACCCGCACCACGTCGAACCGCAGCGCCTGCGAGCCGCCGTCGCGCACGCCGATCACGGCCTGTGCGGTGTTGTCGAGCGTGAAGTTGTCCGGCACCTGGAACGTGAAGCCGAGCTTCGGATGCAGGAAACGCCGGCCGCGCACGAAGCCCTCGCTCGGATCCTCGCCGTAGACGATGTTGTCGATCGCCGACAGATAAGCCTCGCGATCGCGCTCGTTGTCGCCGGACGAGGTGTATCGCCTGGCGATCTTCTCCGCATTCTGGATGCGCTCAGGCGTTGCCGGATGCGAGGAGAGGAAATCCTGAGCGCGCGGATCGAACGAGGACTTGGCCGCCTTCAATTCGGCATTGCGCTCCATCGAGGTCAGGAAGCGCGCCGCGCCGTAGGGGTCGAAATGCGCGTGGGCGGAAATGGCAACCCCCATCGCATCGGCCTCGAACTCCTGGTTGCGCGAGAAGGTCGCGAGCGTCAGCTTGGTCTTGGCAAGCGCGAGCGCCGTGAGATCGGGATCGTTGCTCATGTCGGTGACGACACGGGTGACCATCGCGGCCTGGCGGGCCTGGTCCTCGCGGATCGCGGCGTGCCTGGCGATCACATGCGCCATCTCGTGACTGAGCACCGAGGAGAGCTCGGAGGTGTCGTTGGCCAGCGCAATCAGTCCGCGCGTCACGTAAAGCTGGCCGCCCGGCAGCGCGAAGGCATTCACCGCGCCTGAATTGAGGATCGTCACCTTGTAACCCTGGTCGGGGCGCTCGGACGCGGCGACCAGCCGGTCCACCGTCTTGCTGATCAGCGCCTCGAGCTGCGGATCGTCATAGGCGCCGCCGTAAGTGGCGAGGATGCGCTCATGCTCGCGCTCGGTGGCCGGCGTGTTGGTGACGACGGGCTTGGGCTTGGCCGGCGCCGCGGGGGCGGCCGGCGTGGCCACCTGGAAGCGGCCCATTTCGCCGCAGCCGGCCAGCGAGAGCGCAACGCCCAGCGCTGCCAGCGCAGCCCAAAGGCGGCGGCTCACTGCCGTTTCGCGCCGTCCCGCAAACCCGTCCACCCGCGGCTACTCTTGGTTGTCCCGTCTAAATTGCGCCGTTGCGGGTCAATCCCCGCCCAGCACTTCAATCTGCCCCACCCAAACCACGTCGATGCGCGGCTCCGGCCTCGCCTCGACCCAGCCTCTGACCCGAATTCGTCGATTCTCCAAGGACTTGAGGACGATTCCGGCTGCCGCGAAGGCAGGCCAAACGCGCCTTGAAATAGTCACGGCAAAGTCCCGCGTCCAGTTTCGTCCGAAATTCAGGTAAGTCGTGGCCCCCGACTGTCGCACGGACAATACCTTGCCCTCAACGACCGTAAAGCGCCCCATCCCGGCCAAAATATCGTCCGGACTTTCCGCGTTTTTTATGACATCGTTAACGGCCCAGGTTCCCCGTCCCGCCTTCCGCGCCTCCGCCTCGGCCGCCATCAGGGCCGCAGTGCAGTCCTTGTTTGCGACATCGGGCAGGACCAGCGCCAGCCCTCGGGACAGCAGCTCAAGTTGAACCAGCGTCTGCGACGGCGCAAGGAACACGAAGGCAGTCTGCCGTCCGTAGCGGTCCGGCGCGTCGTCGTCGCCGCGCAGGCTGACGTCGTGCCCGGCGAGGATCGCCGACAGCGCCTTGATGCGCTCGGGCCTCGAGGCGCCGGCCGGCTCGACGCCGGCCAGCCTGACCTCGCGTCCATCCGTCAGGCGAAAGCTGCGGCCATCGACGATGTCGGCAACGCGACCTTCACCCAGCGGCGGCGATGCGCACGCGGCCGCAAATGCCGATTGCACCGGCGCGGCGCCCATCAGCCCAAGCCACGCAGAAAAGCACATCGCCAAGAATCGCGCGCATCGAAGCCTGCAAGTCATCGGTGTCGACATCATCATCGAACATGTTTGCACATTGCATCCATTCCGCTTAGCGGAAAAACGCCGGGCGCTGCTCGCTTGCCGCTGTCCGATGCATGCGGCATGATCGCGCGCAACGCAAATAAGGTCGCGACGCAATGCGGCCGAGAGGGAGGCCTTTTGATGAAGCAAATTCTTTCCGGGATTTTCGCTGCCGCGCTGGCGCTGACCGCGAGCGCAGCGACGGCGCAAGACAAGCCTCCTCTCAAGATCGGCGGCATCCTGGACATGTCGAGCCTCTATGCCGACATCACCGGTCCCGGCAGCCTGGAAGCCGCCAAGATGGCCGCGGAGGATTTCGGCGGCGAAGTGCTGGGGCGCAAGATCGAGGTCATCGCGGCCGACCACCAGAACAAGGCCGATCTGGCCGCCAATATCGCGCGCGACATGATCGACAATCAGGGCGTCGAGATGATCTACGACGTCGCCGCGTCCGCGACCGCGCTCGCCGCTGCCGAGATCGCGAAAGAGCGCAACAAAATCATCATGTTCAACGGCCCCGGCACGATCCGGCTCACGAACGAGGCCTGTGGCCCCTACACCGTGCATTATGTGTTCGACACTTACGCGCAGGCCCATGTGACCGGCCTTGCCGCAGTCAAGCAGGGCCTCGATACTTGGTTCTTCCTGACCGCCGATTACGCATTCGGCCACGATCTGGAAAAGGACACCACCGACGTCGTGACCAAGGCCGGCGGCAAGGTCCTGGGTAGTGTCCGCCATCCGCTCAACACCTCCGATTTCTCCTCCTTCCTGTTGCAGGCGCAGGCCTCCAAGGCAAAGGTGATCGGGCTCGCCAATGCCGGCGGCGACACCGTGAACGCGATCAAGCAGGCCGCGGAGTTCGGCATCATGAAGGGGGGCCAGAAGCTGTCGCCGCTGCTCGCCTTCGTGACCGATATCGACTCGATCGGGCTCGACACCGCGCAGGGGTTGTTGCTGGCGGAGGCGTTCTATTGGGACCTCAACGACGAGACCCGCGCGTTCTCAAAACGCTTCATGGCGCGGGTGCACCGGCCGCCGACCTCGGCACAGGCCGGCGTCTACTCCTCGGTGATGCATTATTTGCAGGCGGTGAAGGCCGCCGGCACCACCGATTCGGCTGCGGTGATGAAGATCATGAAGGCGACCCCGATCAACGATTTCTTCGCCAAGAACGGCCATATCCGCGAGGACGGCCGCATGGTGCACGACATGTACCTGTTCGAGGTCAAGAAGCCGTCGGAATCGAAGGGCCGCTGGGACGATTACAAGCTGCTCGCGACCATCCCGGGCGACCAGGCGTTCCAGCCGCTGTCGCAGTCGCGCTGCCCGCTGGTGAAGAAATGACGGCCGAAAGGCCGTCATTCCGGGGCGCGCATTAGCGCGAACCCGGAATCTCGAGGTTCCGGGTTCGGTCGCTAACGCGATCGTCCCGGAACGACGGAGTGAAACAACAATCGATAACGAGAGCAAAATCCCATGAGCGCAAACGACATGGTTCTGCAGCACCTCGAATCCGGCCTGCTCACCATCACCATGAACCGCCCGGATCGGCGCAATGCGCTCAACCCCGACATGGTGGTCGGGCTTGTCGAAGCTGCGCGGCGCGCGGCGGAGGATCACGAGGTGCGCGCCGTGCTGTTCAAAGGCGCCGGCGGCACCTTCTGCGTCGGCGGCGACGTCAAATCCATGGCCGAGGGACGGGCGCCGCTGCCGTTCGAAGCCAAGCTCGCAAATCTGCGCCGCGGCATGGAGGTGTCGCGCATCCTGCACCAGATGCCGAAGCCGGTGGTGGCACAGCTCGACGGCGCCGCAGCCGGCGCCGGACTATCGATGGCGCTCGCCTGCGACCTTCGCGTGGCGAGCGAATCCTGCAAGATCACCACCGCCTTCGCCAAGGTCGGCTTCTCCGGCGATTATGGCGGCACCTATTTTCTCACCCAGCTGCTCGGCAGCGCCAAGGCGCGCGAACTCTATCTGCTGTCGCCGGTGCTGACCGCGAAGGACGCGCTCGCGCTCGGCATGGTGACCAGGGTGGTGCCGGACGGCGAGATCGACGCGGCCGCGCGTACGCTCGCGCTGGAGCTCGCGCAAGGCCCATCGGTCGCGCTCGGCTACATCAAGCGCAACATAAACAATGCCGAGCATTTGTCGCTGGAAGCCTGTTTCGACGGCGAAGCGATCCACCACACCCGCGCCGGCGAGACCGCCGACCATAAGGAGGCCGCCAGGGCCTTTGTCGAGAAGCGCAAGGCCGTGTTCCGGGGCGCATAGGTGGCAAGCTATATCCGGCTGCGGCAGATCTGTCTGGTAGCGCGCGAGCTCGAGCTGGTCATTGCCGACCTCGCCGCCATCATGGGCCTGTCGGTCTGCTACCGCGACGGCAATGTCGCGAAATACGGGCTCGTCAACGCGCTGCTGCCGGTCGATACGATCTTGCTGGAAGTAGTGGCGCCGTTTCGCGATGGCACCGCGGCCGGCCGCTTTCTCGACAAGAGCGGCGGCCGCGGCGGCTACATGGCGATCTTCGCTTGCGACGATCCCGATCTCTATGCTGCGCGCGCCAATGCGCAGGGGGTGCGCACCGCGAACGTGATCGCGCATGCGCCCTATCATGGCGTGCAACTGCATCCGCGCGACTGCCGCGCCGCGTTCATCGAGTTCAACCACACTGACGGCAGCGACGACATCTTGGGCGCCTATCCGCCGGCCGGGCCGGATTGGCAGACGTTCATCCGCAAGGATGTGACGGAGGCGCTGACCGCGGTCGAGATGCAGAGCCCAGATCCGCAGGCCCTCGCGGCGCATTGGGGCAGCATCATCGGCGTGCCGGTGTCGCGTGGGGCGGAGGGCATGGCTGAACTGAAACTGCCCAATGCGAGCTTCCGTTTTGTCGAAGGGCAGGCCGAGATCATGAGCAGGCTCGATTTCCGCGTGACGAATGCCGCCGCGGTCTGCGAGGTTGCGCGGATGCGGGGTTATGTTGTTGTGGGTGATGAATTCCTGATCGGGGGCGTGACGTTCAGGCTTCTGGAGTGAGCCTCGCGCTCAAATCTTGATCCGTCATCCTGAGGAGGCCGTGGCGCGGCCGTCTCGAAGGATGAACGGCCGCGCTGCACCACCCGGCTGTTATCGTTCGAGACGCGCGCCATTGCGCGCTCCTCAGGATGACGATCATGCATTGTGCGTATCTCGGACAAAAGCAAATAAGGAAATGCTTCCATGGCCCACCCGCTCGATTCCTTCTTCGCGCCCCGAAGCATCGCGCTGATCGGCGCCTCGCGCGATCACGAGAAGATTCCCGGCCGGCTGCTGGCGATGCTGCGCAAGAATGAATTCCCGGGACAAATCTATCCGGTCAATCCGAATTACGGCGAGATCGACGGGCTGACATGCTTCAAGTCCGTCGCGGAAATCGGCGCGCCGATCGATCTCGCCGTCCTCATGATTCCCGCACGCGGCGTCGTTGCCGCGCTCGAGCAATGCGCGGCCGTCGGCGTGAAGAATGCGGTGATCATTTCGTCCGGCTTTGCCGAAGAAGGCGGCGACAGCGCCGCCATGCAGGAACAGATCGCAAGCCTCGCGAGACGCACGGGCATGCGCATCTCCGGACCCAATGCGGAGGGCTTTTACAGCGCCGTGCAGCAGGTGGCCGCGACCTTCAGTCCGGCAGTCGACGTCAAGCCGGGCGTCACTCCGCTCGTCGCGACCGCAAAGCGCATCGGCATCGTCGCGCAGAGCGGCGGCATCGGCTTTGCCTATTTTCACCGTGCCAAGGCGCTCGGCGTCGCAGTGAGTTACGTCGTCAGCGCCGGCAATGAGAGCGATCTCGGCGCGGGCGAGTTCTTCGACTACATGGTGCAGGACGCATCCACCGACGTGATCCTGCTGTTCATCGAGGGCATCCGCGACGTGGAGAACTTCCTGCGCGCGGCACAGCGGGCGGCGGAATTGCGCAAGCCCGTGATCGTCACCAAGGTCGGCCGCTCCGGCGCCGGCGAGCGCGCGGCCGCCTCGCACACCGCGAGCATGGCCGGCTGGTCGGCGGCCTATGACGCGGTGTTCGCCAAATACGGCTTCATCGTCTCGAGCGATCTCGACGAAGCCATCACCATCGCTGCGGTGCTGTGCTCCAATCCGCTGCCCAAAGGCGATCGCGTTGCGGTGCTCACGGTCTCCGGCGGCGCCGGCATCTGGGGCGCGGACGCGGTATCGCTGCAGGGCCTGCAGGTGCCGGAGCTCTCAGCGCCGATCCAGGCCGACATCAAGACGCTCCTGCCGTCCTACGGGACGGCGCGCAACCCGATCGACGTCACCGCCCAAGGCGTGACCAGCGGCGGCCTGCAGAAGAGTATCGACCTGCTCTCGACCTCCGACGAGGTCGACGCCATCCTGGTCGTGCTGTCGCTATCGAGCGAGGTGCGGATGCCGTTCAAGAGGAGCGAGCTGAAGCCGGCGCTGGAAGCGCAGCGCAAGCCGGTGGTGTTCTATTCCTATACGATGCCGTCGGAGTTCGCGCGGCGTGAACTGGCGACCTCGGGCGTCGTGGTGCTCTCGGGCCTCACGTACGCCGGCACCGCGTTGCGGCGCTTGGTCGATTATGCGACGTTCAAGCTGCCGCCGATGACCGCAGCGACGAGCCTGCCCGAGCGCGATCTCTCCGCCTATGTGAAATCGCCGCGTCTGTCGGAAGTCGACAGCAAGGCGCTGCTCCGCGCCGCGGGCATCGCGCTGCCGGAGGAAATCCTGGTAACCGACAGGAGCGGGCTCGATGCTGCGATCGCGCGCGTCGGTTTGCCGCTGGCGATGAAGGTGCAGTCGCCGGACATCCCGCACAAGAGCGAGGTCGGCGGCGTGCGCTTGAATATCGCCACCAAGGGCGAGGTGTTTCTCGCTTTCGAGGCCTTGCTCAACAATGCGCGTCGCGCACGCCCCGACGCTGCCGTCGAGGGCGTGCTGGTGAGCCCGATGGCCAAGAGGGGCGTCGAGATCATCGTCGGCAGCCTGCTGGACGCGACCTTCGGGCCGATGATCATGGTGGGTTTGGGCGGCATCACCACGGAACTGTTTCGCGACGTCGTCTATCGGCCGGCGCCGGTCGGCAACGAGGAGGCGGCCGCGATGCTCGAGCAATTGAAGGCCGCGCCGCTGCTGCACGGCTTTCGCGGCGCGCCGAACGCCGACGTGGCGGCGCTCGCGAACTTGATCGCGCAGGTCTCGCAACTCGCGGCGCGACTGCGCAATGACGTCGCCGAAATCGAACTCAATCCGGTGCTGGTGCACCCGCAAGGACAGGGCGTGACGATCGTGGATGCGCTGGTGGTGAGGAAGGGAACTTGAGCTCGCCCGGCATTTGAGCCCGCGCGCGCTGCGTAGACACGTCAAGCGGCGAGTTCGTTGCTCTGCTCCGTGCGGCTGGCGGGGCTCGCCCTGAATTCGCCCAGACAAAGCCGAGCTTTCCGCACAGAAGGAGTCCTTGATGGAGGGACGCCCCGCGTTTCGGTCAGAAACCTCGTGTGGTTGAAGGGAGGCGTTGCAATGGACTCTCAGGTCACACTGTTCCCGGTCACATCGTGCTGCCCCTTCTGCTCCTCCGAGCAGATTCACGACACCGAATTGCGCGCGCTGGAGGATACGACCCGCCGGCTCTATCTGGTCTATGAATGCGCATCATGCACGGGACGCTTCGTGGCCGACCGGCCGACGCGCATCGAGAAGGTGGAAGAGGATGCGGCGGACACGTTCGCTTCACCCGAGCGCGTCGCCCGGCAACGTGCCCATTTCGCCTGGAAGCGGATCTTCGACGAGAACGATTATCCCTATTCGCTCATTCCCCTGATCGAACGCTGGGCGCCCGGCAAGCGCGTGCTCGATCTCGGCTGCGGCGCCTCACAGCTGCTGCCGCTGTTGATGAAGCGCGGCTTCGATGCGGTCGGGTTCGAGGGTGATCCCGCGCGGGCCGAAGTGGCGCGCGAGAACGGTGTAACCATCGTGTCCGGTGACTGGCGCAAGATCGGCGATACGCTCGGCGGCAAGCGCTTCGACTGTATCGTCTCGGACCAGGTGTTCGAGCATATGCTCGATCCGGTCGGCACCTTGCGCTCGCTCAAATCCCTGCTCGCCGAGGACGGCGTGCTGATCTTCCGCTTTCCCAACGAAGGAAGCTGGCGCCGCAAGACGGAGCTCGCCTGGGCGCGGCTGCGCGGCAACAACCGGCCGCTGTCCTACTTCGTCGATCATTGGAATTACTTCAACGAGCGCGCGGCGGGCACCTGCTTCTCCTCGGCCGAGTACGAAGTGCTGCGGATCAAGAGGGATCTCAGCCTGCATGGTTTCCTGGTCCGCAAGGTGTTCCCCAATCTCGCCACCGTTCCCGGCCTGCCGCAATTCATTGCACGCACCATCGCCGCCATCGACAACAACGCGCTGTCGAACGGCTTGACCGTGGTATCACGCCCGCTGCAGCGTGCGGCATGATGAGATTGAGCAAGGCGGCGCAATTGGTTCACCTCTCCCTTCAGGAGAGGTGAACCGAGTTCGCGGCCTGAACCGGTTCAAGCAGCCGGCGTCACCTTCCCTTGAAATTCGCCGGGCGCCGCTCGGCGGTGGCCTTGACGCCTTCCTTGAAGTCTTCGGTCGCGCGCAGCTTGGTCTGCTCGGCCAGTTCGTGATTGGTGGCGGCGAGTACACGCTCGGCCAGCCCTGCGCGCATGGTGGCGCGGGTCGAGACGAGGCCGAGCGGCGAGCACTCCGCGATCTCGCCGGCGAGCTTCATCGCAGCCGCACGCACCTGATCCTGCGGCACCAACTCATTGGCAAGACCCCAGCGATAGGCTTCCTCGCCGGTGACGCGGCGGCTGGTGTAGAACATCAGCTCCGCATTGTTCTTGCCGATCAGTTCGGGCAGCGTCGCGGTCAAGCCGAAGCCCGGATGAAAGCCGAGCTTGGTAAAATTGGCGGAAAAGCGCGCCTCCGGGCAGGTGACGCGGAAATCCGCCGATATCGCAAGCCCCAGGCCGCCGCCGATGGCCGCGCCGTGAACGGCGGCGACGATCGGCTTCTTGTTACGGAAGATGCGCACCGCCTGCACATAGAGATGATTGATCGGTAGATTGGCCGCGGGGTCGGATGCGGCACGCGCCTCCTGCTCCTTCCGCGCCGGATCGTTGAAATTGGCGCCGGCGCAGAACGCCTTGCCTTGCGCGGCCAGCACCGAGGAGCGGATTTCGATGTCGCGGTCGAATTCCTCCAGCGCGTCCGCGATCTGATTGATCAGCGCGACGTCGAAGAAGTTCAGCGGGGGTTTGCGGATTTCGATCAGGCCGACATGGCCGTGCTTCTCGACGCCGATATCAGTATAGGTGCTCATGGATGTCTCCGATTATCCGTACCGCTCCCCGGCGGGAAGAGGTCGGCGCGAAGCGCCGGGTGAGGGGGCCACTGCTCTCACGAGGGACTTCAACCCCTCAGGTCGGATCGCATTTTTCGATGCGATCCGACTTCTCCCGATGGAGAGGTGGGAAGAGTTCGCGTCGCGAGCTTTCGATCAATCACGACTAGCGCAAACCGAGCCCGCGGGCGATGATGCCGCGCAGCACTTCGGTGGTCCCGCCCTGAATGGTCAATTTTGGCGCGGTCTTGATCGCGAACGACAATTGCTTCTCCAGTGTCTCGCGATTACCGGCGTCTTCCTCGACGAAGGCGGCCAGATCGCGCACCCGGTGCGGCAATTGCTGCTCCCATACCGTGCCGATGTCTTTCACGATCGCGGCTTCCACCACCGGCTCCTTGCCGGCCTGCAGCATGCCGGCCACCGAGACCGACATGCGCCGCATGGTGTGCAGCTGCGCCACCAGACGTCCGATGCCCTCGGCGCTGCGCGTGTCGGGCTTGTCGCCGACCGCGCGCACGAGTTCGGTCAGCACGTAATAGGTTTCCAGGAAACGCTCAGGGCCCGAACGCTCGTAGGCGAGCTCGCTGGTTGCCTGCTTCCAGGCGCCATCGATCTCGCCGAGCACATAGTCGTCGGGAATGAAATAGTCGGTGAACACCACCTCATTGAATTCGAACTGGCCCGTGATCTGGCCGATCGGATTCACCTTGATGCCCGGCTGTTTCATCTTGACCAGGAATTGCGTCAGGCCGTGGCGGCGGTTCTCCTTGGTCGGCGGCGAGGTGCGGAACAGCGCGATCATGTAGTCGGCGATATGCGCCGACGAGGTCCAGATCTTGGTGCCGTTGATCAGCCAGCCGCCGTCGGTCTTGGTCGCCTTGGTCTTGGCCGCGAACAGGTCTGAGCCGGAGTTCGGCTCGCTCATGCCGATGGCAAAGCAGAGCTCGCCGCGGCAGATGCGCGGCAGGATGTCCATCTTGACGTGCTCGGGGGCGTATTTCAGCAGAACCGGTCCGCTCTGGCGGTCGGCGACGAAAAAGCGGCGCGTGGGCGCGTTGGCGACACGCATCTCTTCCGTGACCACATAGCGCTCCAGAAAGGATCGCTCGTGGCCGCCATATTTCTTGGGCCAGGTCATGCCGATCCAGCCGCGCTCGCCCACCTTTCGCGAAAAGGCCGGCACATCGGTGTCTTCGCGGTTGGGCTTGAACGGGCTGAACGTGCCGGCCGCAATCTCTTCGGCAAGAAACGCCCGCACTTCCTTGCGCAGTTCCTCGCATTTGGGCGGCAGGCGGATGGGGTCGAAACGCAGCGCTGCGGTCATGTCGAAAACCTTTATCTAGCGCGAGGCCACCAGCGGCCATAATTCGTCGGCGCCGCGCGAGGCAATGCGCTTGCCGAGCTCGACGGCCCAATAGCTTTCCGAGCCGAAATCATCGCGCCAGGACAGCGCGCGCAAGGAATAGCGGTGCAGGATGTGCTCGATCGTAAACCCGATCGCGCCATGGACCTGATGCGCGATCGCGCCGCCCTTTTCCGCGGCTTCCGCGCAGCGGATCTTGGCCGCCACGGCTTCGAGGAAAACCGCGTCGTCGGCGAACGAACTATTGTTCGTCAGCGTGTCGGCCGCCGAAGTCGCCGCGGCCAGGGCCGCCGCCGACTCGCCCGCAAGCCGGGCAAGGTTGTGCTGCACCGCCTGGAACTTCGAGATCTTCTTCTCGAATGCCACCCGCTCGTTGGAATAGCGCACGCTGACGTCGAGCATCGCTTCGAGGCTGCCTGCGATCTGCAGGCTGCGGACCACGCCGCCCATCAGCATCAGCGCGCTCTGGTCAAACCCTTTCGGCGCGGGCCTTGCCGTGATCGGCTGGACCTTGTCGAAGACAACCACGTCGCTGCTATCGTTCGCGAGGTTGAGGCCCGGCTCGATCCGCAGCTTCCCGGCATCGACCAGCGCGACCGAACAGCCGCCGGCGCCCGTCGCCAGCACTGCAATATGCCTGGCCGTCTTGGCGAAGGGCACGCTGCGGGCGCGGCCTGAGAGGGTGCCGTCCGCGTTCAAGGTGATGCGGTCCTTCGGACTTGCCGGCGCGACCGTCATTTCGCCGTCGGGCGAGGCGATCCTGGCCTGCGCCAGCAGCCAGCCCGCTAGCATGGTTTCCGCGAGTGGCACCGCAATCGCAAACCGCCCGGCTGCGCCGAGCACCCCAAACCCATCGGCGAGAGAGGCGCCCGAACCACCGAGATCTTCATCCACCCAGGACAGCGGCAGGCCGGCCTCGGCGAGCGCCTGCCAGAGCGGTGCCTTCCAGGCGCCTACCTTGTCGCTGTTGATGGTTTGGGGGTCGGCGAGATCGGCAAAGAT
>JBLMWS010000085.1:0-19412 GCA_050257355.1 Gemmatimonas sp. | reverse complement strand
GTTAAGTGCCGCTCGCCGTTCCCTCACTTGTCGAGAAGGATTTTTACATGGCCCATCAGATCGTCACGCTCGTCGGCAGCCTGCGTAAGGAGAGTTTTTCGCTGAAGATCGCCAACGCGCTAGCAAGGCTTGCGCCTGCGACGCTGAAGCTCGAGGTGACCACGCTGCACGGCATCTCCTTCTTCAACCAGGATCTCGAGGCCAATCCGCCGGCGGACTGGCTGGCGTTCCGGGAAAAGCTGCAGGCCTCCAATGGCGTCTTGTTCGTGACGCCGGAATATAACCGTTCGATCCCGGGCGTCCTGAAGAATGCGATCGATGTCGGCTCGCGTCCCTATGGCAAAAGCTCCTTCAACGGCAAGCCGGCCGGCATCATTTCCAACTCTCCGGGGCCGCTCGGCGGCGTCAGCGCGGCCAAGCATCTGCAGAACATCCTGCCGGGGATTGCCGGCCCGATCCTGCAACAGCCGGAAATCTATCTGAACGGCGTCGGCGACGCTTTCGACGAGAAGGGTGAACTCGTGAAGGACTCCCTGAAGACGGTGCTGCAGCAATATATCAGCGCCTTCTCGGCCCACGTCGAGGCGCATAACAAATAGGCGGCGGTGCAGACCGGCGCGGCGGTATCCTTAGCGCTCCGTTAACCGGACCGCCGCATGCTGCCGCGCATGGTCACCCGCTCGCGTCTCAAATCATTCCTGACCGGCCTTGCCCTCTACACCATGGCGGCGGCCATGATCGGTTATTTCTGGGTCAACGCCTACACCGGCCGCTACGGTCTCGACGCGCGGCAGGAGCTCGATCAGGAAACCATCTCGCTGACATCAGAGCTTGCGCGGTTGAAGCAGGAGCGCGCCGACGCCGAGAAGCGCGTTTCGCTGTTGCGCTCGAGCCGGCTCGATCCGGATATGCTGGACGAGCGCGCCCGTTACGAGCTGGATTACGTCAATCCGCACGATCTGGTGCGGATGAACCATCCGAAGTAATCTGCCGTTTCGACCGGACCAGCGCTTTGTCGCGCCGAAGGTCGGGATTGCCAATCGGTTCCGAGTTTGACGCAGATCAAACGGGCCGGGCAGGGCTGCCCTAGCAGTCACATGTCGAGGAGCTCTCGGGAGGAGCGCCATGAAGGAGCGCCAGCTCACCACTCAGCACGCGGCTGTGGTCGAGGCCGCGATCGCATCCGGCCATGCGGCGAAATCCGCCGTGGTGGCATCCTGGTGCCGTTCCTCCCGTTTCCATCAGCTTGATCCTTCCGGCACCCGGCCGCCGCTCCGATTGACCGAGGCCGAACTCGAACGAGCGCGCGAGAAAGCCGCGCCGCTGTTGCAGGCCGCTCGCCCGATTGTGGACCGGCTTTACCAGGCGGTCGGGGCGGCCGGCTGCTGCGTTCTGCTGGCGGCCCAGGATGGCGTTCCGGTGGACCGCCGCGGCTCCGTAGCCGACGACGCCACCTTCGAATCGTGGGGCCTCTGGACCGGGGCGGTCTGGAGCGAAGAGCACGAAGGCACCAATGGGATCGGCACCTGCCTTGTCGAAAAACGGCCGCTGACGATCGACCGCGATCAGCACTTCTTCAGCCGCAACACGTTGCTGAGTTGCACGGCCGCTCCGATCTATGATGAACACGCCAAACTCGCCGGCGTGCTCGATGTTTCGTCCTGCCGCGCCGACCGCACCGGGGCCTTCGCCGATCTGATCACGCTTGCGGTTGGCGAAGCTGCACGGCGGATCGAAGCCGACCTGTTTAGAACCGCCTTTCCGAAAGCGCGAATGGTTCTGGTGCCGGCGCAGGATGGCCATGGCGGAGGGCTTCTCGCGGTCGATGCCGACGATCTGGTTGTTGGCGCGACGCGCTCGGCTCGGATGTCGCTCGGCCTTGCGCCGGATCGTGCCTTTCAGCCGATCCCGGCCATCGATCTATTGGGCGGGCCGGGCGCGGCGCTGGATCAGCTCGACGACGTCGAACGCGGCGTGCTCCAGCGCGCGCTGCTGCGGGCCAACGGCAACGTGTCCGCGGCCGCCAAGGCGCTCGGCGTCAGCCGCGCCACCCTCCATCGCAAGCTGAAGCGGTTCGAGCTCAAGCACTGAGCGGCGTTACCCTCTTGCCTTGCTGCGCGAAAGCGGAGTGTCCGCTAGTCGTGCGCTCTCTTGCTGTCGCTGACGTCTCCTCCTCAGAGAACCGCATCGTCCGTTATTGAACGCGCGAAAACTGTCGCAAATCTGCGACAGGTCGGACAAGTGGCCTGCCGTGCCCGGGCTGACTTTGGCGGCAAGTCGCGAGATCGTTCGCGAACGTCGCAAAGGCGCGAACGCCCCCTGCAGACCACCCATCGCAGGCTGCCTTGCCGGAGGCCGAAACGCTCGCGACGAACCACGCAACAACACAACGGGAGTCATGACGCCATGAACAAGCCGGAATTCCTGACGACCACCAAGGCGCCGTTTGCCGAGCGCTACGACAATTTCATCGGGGGTAAATGGGTCGCCCCTCACGCGGGCAAATATTTCGACAACATCTCGCCGGTGACCGGCCAGGTCGTCTGCAAGATCGCGCGCTCGGATGCGCAGGACATCGAAGCGGCGCTTGATGCGGCGCATGCCGCCAAGGACGCCTGGGGCAGCACCAGCGTCGTCGAGCGCGCCATCGTTCTGAACCGCATCGCCGATCGCATGGAGGCCAATCTGGAACGGCTCGCAGTGGCGGAGACCTGGGATAACGGCAAGCCGATCCGCGAGACCCGCGCCGCCGACCTGCCGCTTGCGATCGATCACTTCCGCTATTTCGCCGGCGTGGTCCGCGGGCAGGAGGGCACGCTCGCCGAAATCGATCAGGATACGGTGGCCTACCACTTCCACGAACCGCTCGGCGTCGTCGGCCAGATCATTCCCTGGAATTTCCCGCTCCTGATGGCCTGCTGGAAGCTCGCGCCGGCGCTGGCGGCGGGCAATTGCGTGGTGCTCAAGCCTGCCGAGCAGACGCCTGCGTCGATCATGGTGTGGATCGAACTGGTCGCCGATCTGTTGCCGCCCGGCGTGCTCAATATCGTCAACGGTTTCGGCTTGGAGGCCGGCAAGCCGCTGGCATCGAGTCCGCGCATCGCAAAAATCGCCTTTACCGGCGAGACCACGACGGGCCGGCTGATCATGCAATATGCCAGCCAGAACCTCATTCCGGTCACGCTCGAACTCGGCGGCAAGTCGCCCAACATCTTCTTCAAGGACGTTGCGGCCGAAGACGACGACTTCTTCGACAAGGCGATCGAAGGCTTCGTGATGTTCGCACTCAACCAGGGCGAAGTGTGTACCTGCCCGAGCCGGGCGCTCGTGCATGAAGACATCTTCGACAAGTTCATGGAGCGTGCGCTGGGGCGCGTCGCCGCGATCAGGCAGGACGATCCGCGCAATCCCGCAACCATGATCGGGGCGCAGGCCTCCAAGGAGCAGCTCGAGAAGATCCTCTCCTATATCGATATCGGCAAGCAGGAGGGGGCCAAGCTGCTGGCCGGCGGCAAGCGCGCCCAACTCGGCGGTGATCTCGCCAGCGGCTACTACGTCCAGCCGACCGTGTTCCAAGGTAACAACAAAATGCGCATCTTCCAGGAAGAGATCTTCGGTCCGGTGGTCTCCGTCACCACCTTCAAGACCGACGATGAAGCGCTATCGATCGCCAACGACACCCTTTACGGCCTTGGCGCGGGCGTCTGGAGCCGCGATGCGAACCGCTGCTACCGGTTCGGCCGGGCGATCCAGGCGGGGCGGGTGTGGACCAACTGCTATCATGCCTATCCGGCGCATGCGGCGTTCGGCGGCTACAAGCAGTCGGGCATCGGGCGCGAAACGCACAAGATGATGCTCGACCATTACCAGCAGACCAAGAACCTCCTGGTCAGCTATAGCCCGAAGAAGCTCGGCTTCTTCTAAGCTCTTTCGTTTACGTCAAGTCCTCCTCTCCTCCTGGACTTGAGCCCTCGGCGGCACGGCGCGATGGATGCGCGGTGCCGCCGCTTTTTTTTGATCGCAACCAGGTCGCCGAGGTGTGCCGACGAATTGAGCAATTCAATATCGGGATCGGGCGCAAGTTTTTGCAAAACTTTCATTCCCGCTGCAGTGCGGCATAAGCAAAGTTTCACCACGGTCACAGCAATCCTTCCACGCCGGAGTGAGTTGAGATAGAGAGGGCACAAATCACTCCTGGACAGCCGGAATTGTCATGGCCGCACCCAAGAAAAGCGCTGCAAAAGAACAGAACGTGGAAAAGGGAAACGGCGAGGTTGCGGAGTTTAGCCGTGAACAAGAGCTAAGAGCGCTGCGCGACATGCTGCTGATCCGCCGCTTTGAGGAAAAGGCGGGTCAGCTTTACGGCATGGGCGCGATCGGCGGCTTTTGTCACCTCTATATCGGCCAGGAAGCCGTCGTGGTCGGCATGCAGATGGCCTTGAAGCAGGGCGACGAGGTCATCACGGGTTATCGGGATCACGGCCACATGCTCGCCTGCGGCATGGATCCCAAGGGCGTCATGGCCGAACTGACCGGGCGCCGCGGCGGCTATTCCAAGGGCAAGGGCGGCTCCATGCACATGTTCAGCGTGGAGAAGAATTTTTTCGGCGGTCATGGCATCGTCGGCGCGCAGGTCTCGCTCGGCACCGGGCTCGCCTTTGCCAACCGCTATCGGGGTAACGATTTCGTCAGCATCACCTATTTCGGCGACGGCGCGGCCAACCAGGGCCAGGTCTATGAAAGCTTCAACATGGCGGAGCTTTGGAAATTGCCGGTTGTCTATGTCATCGAGAACAACCGCTACGCCATGGGTACTTCGGTGACGCGCGCGTCCGCGCAGGCCAATTTCTCCAAGCGCGGCGTCTCCTTCAACATCCCCGGCGAGCAGGTCGACGGGATGGATGTCCGCGCCGTGAAGGCCGCGGGCGACAAGGCCATCGCCTGGTGTCGCGCCGGCAACGGGCCGTACATCCTGGAGATGCAGACCTACCGCTACCGCGGCCACTCGATGTCCGACCCCGCCAAATATCGAACGCGCGAAGAGGTCGAGAAAGTCCGCCACGATCACGATCCGATCGAACAGGTCCGCAACCGCCTGCTGGCCGCGAAGGTGGGCGAGGACGAGCTGAAGTCGATCGACGCCGGGGTTCGCGAGATCGTCAATGCTGCGGCGGATTTTGCGCAACATGATCCCGAGCCCGATCCCTCCGAGCTTTACACCGACGTCTATCGCTGATTAAGCGCACGCACAGCCCATCCGGAGTTCCCATGCCCATTCAAGTGCTCATGCCTGCGCTGTCGCCCACCATGGAAAAGGGCAATCTGGCCAAATGGCTGAAAAAAGAGGGTGAGCCGATCAAGTCCGGCGACGTCATCGCGGAGATCGAAACCGACAAAGCGACCATGGAAGTCGAGGCGACCGATGAGGGCACGCTGGGCAAGATCCTGATTCCGGAAGGAACCGCCGACGTCGCCGTCAATACGCCGATCGCCACCATTCTCGCCGACGGCGAAAGTGCCGCCGATCTCGCCAAGGCGACGCCGCCGGCGAAGCAGGAGAAAGCCGCGGAATCGGCCCCGCCTGCCGAAGCCAAAACCCAAGCCCCCCTAGCTCCGACACTTGCAACTCCCGCAGCGCCGATCGCCGTGGCCGCGCCCGATCCAGAGGTGCCCGCCGGAACGGAGATGATCACCCAGACCATCCGCGAGGCGCTTCGCGATGCGATGGCCGAAGAGATGCGGCGCGACGCGGACGTCTTCATCATGGGCGAGGAGGTCGCGGAATATCAGGGCGCCTACAAGGTGACCCAGGGCTTGCTGCAGGAATTCGGCGCCCGCCGCGTGATCGACACGCCGATCACCGAACATGGCTTTGCCGGCGTCGGGATCGGTGCGGCGATGGCGGGGCTGAAGCCGATCGTCGAGTTCATGACCTTCAACTTCGCCATGCAGGCGATGGACCAGCTGATCAACTCGGCCGCGAAGACGCTTTATATGTCCGGCGGGCAGATGGGCTGCTCGATCGTATTCCGCGGTCCCAACGGCGCCGCCGCGCGCGTCGCCGCGCAGCACAGTCAGGACTATTCAGCGTGGTATTCGCAAATTCCGGGGCTGAAGGTAATCGCGCCGTTCTCGGCCGCCGACTACAAGGGGCTCCTGAAGGCCGCGATCCGCGACCCCAACCCCGTGATCTTTCTCGAGAACGAGGTGCTGTACGGCCATTCCGGCGAGGTGCCGAAGCTCGACGACTATGTCATTCCGATCGGCAAGGCGCGGGTGGTACGGCAAGGCAGCCACGTTACCATCATCTCGTGGTCGATGGGTATGAGCTATGCGTTGAAGGCGGCCGAAGAACTCGCCCACGAAGGCATCGAGGCCGAGGTCGTGGACCTTCGTACGCTGCGTCCGATGGACACCGACACCATCGTCGCGTCCGTGAAGAAGACCGGGCGCGCGGTCACGGTGGAAGAGGGCTGGCAGCAGAACGGCGTCGGCGCCGAAGTTGCGGCGCGCATCATGGAGCACGCCTTCGATTATCTTGATGCGCCGGTGCTGCGCGTCTCCGGCAAGGACGTGCCGATGCCCTATGCGGCAAACCTGGAAAAGCTTGCTTTGCCGTCTGCCGCAGAGGTGGTGCAGGCCGCCAAGACCGTCTGCTATCGGTGAGCCGCCATGGCCGGCCCCAAGGAGCAGCCTCTGCCGCCTGATGTCATCGGCCGTGACGACGCGACCGAAGTGTTGCGGGCCTTCGTGCTCGACGGTGGCCTCTCCATCGCGTTTACGCGCGCGTTCGAAGAGCCGGACATGTGGGGTCTCTTGTTGGTCGACATCGCCCGCCACGCCGCGCGCGCCTATGCCCGCGAGAGCGATTACACCGAGGAGGAGGCCATGAGCCGCATCCTCGAGATGTTCGAGGCCGAACTCGAACGCCCCACCGATCTCGGCACGACCACACCTCGTTCCTCAAAGGGGCATTGATGGTGGCGATCGAACAATATCATTACGACTTCATGGCCGAGGCCATTCGCGAGGCCGAGATCGGCATTGCCGAAGGCGGCTTGCCCATCGGCGCAGTGTTGACGCGCGACAACAAGGTCATCGCAAGGGGCCATAACCGGCGCATGCAGGAGAAGAACGTCATCCTGCATGGCGAGATGTCCTGCCTGCGCAACGCCGGGCTGATCTCGTTCCATGACACCGTGATGTACACGACGCTCTCGCCCTGTTCGATGTGTGGCGGCGCGATCGGGCTGTTCAAGCTGAAGCTGCTCGTCATCGGCGAGTCCGTCACCTATCCGGGAGCCAAGGACATCCTTGGCCAACTCGGCATTCCCTTCCTCGATCTCGCCGACGAGCGCTCGATCAACATGATGAAGTCCTGGCGCGCGGAGCCTGCGAACGAGCGCATCTGGCAAGGCGATATCGGCAATTGAGCGCTTTCATATCCTGGTCAGGCACCGCAATGCCCAAACGATCCCGGTTGGCTTCCCGCGAGCGGAAAGACAACGCCAAAACGAGCTGTGTGAGGTCAGCATGCCCATCAACATCCTGATGCCCGCGCTGTCGCCGACGATGGAGAAGGGCAACCTTGCCAAGTGGCTGAAGAAAGAGGGCGACAAGGTCAAATCCGGCGATGTGATCGCCGAGATCGAGACCGACAAGGCGACCATGGAGGTCGAGGCGGTCGATGAAGGCACGATCGCCAAGATCCTGGTGCCGGAGGGCACGCAGGACGTGCCGGTCAACGACGTCATCGCCGTGCTCGCCGGCGAGGGCGAAGACGTGAAGACGGCGGGCGCTTCGGCCGGCAAGGCGCCGCCCAAACCCGCAGCCCAGGCGCCGGCGCCGAAGCCGGGCGCCGCCGCTCCTGCAACCCCGTCGCCGGCACCGGCCCCGCAGCCGGCACCGGCCGCAGCGCCGGCGCCGCAGGCCGCAGCGCCGGCCGCGCAGGGCAATGGCCACGGCCGCATCTTCTCCTCACCGCTGGCGCGGCGGCTCGCCAAGGAAGCCGGCATCGATCTGTCCCGCATCCTGGGCACCGGCCCGCATGGCCGCATCATCGCGCGCGATGTCGACGAGGCGAAATCGGGCAAGGGGCTGCAGGCGCCGGCAGCGGCGCCAGCCGCGGGACCGGCGATCGCCCCGTCGATGTCGGACAGGCAGATTCTCGCGCTGTTCGAGCCGGGATCCTACGACCTCGTGCCGCACGACAACATGCGGCGAACCATCGCGCAGCGTCTGACCGCTTCGGTGCAGACGGTGCCGCATTTCTATCTGACCATCGACTGCGAGATCGGGCGGCTCCTGGATGCGCGCGAGCAGATCAACGCGGCCGCGCCCAAGGACAAGGAGAAGAAGCCGCTCTACAAGCTCTCGGTCAACGACTTCGTCATCAAGGCGATGGCGGTCGCCTTGCAGCGGATTCCCGACTGCAATGTGAGCTGGACCGACGGCGGCATGGTCAAGCACAGGCATTCCGACGTCGGCGTCGCCGTCGCGATGCCGAGCGGCCTGATCACGCCGATCATCCGCAAGGCCGAGACGAAGCCGCTGTCGGCGATCTCCAACGAGATGAAGGATTTTGCAGCGCGTGCGCGGGCGCGCAAACTCAAGCCGGAGGAATATCAGGGCGGCACCACCGCGGTGTCCAACCTCGGCATGTACGGGATCAATCATTTCACCGCCGTGATCAATCCGCCGCATGCGACCATCCTTGCGGTCGGGACCAGCGAGCAGCGCCCCGTCGTGCGCGACGGCAAGATCGAGATCGCGAATATGATGAGCGTGACGCTGTCCTGCGACCATCGCGCCATCGACGGTGCCTTGGGCGCCGAACTGATCGGCGCCTTCAAGCAGCTGATCGAAAACCCTGTGATGATGATGGTGTAGGAAGGTTGGCCGGCGATGGGGGCCGATCTTGACCGTCCGCACGCGATGGCCATGGATCTCGCTGCTGATCGCGGCGGTCCTGGTATTCAATCCGGTCGGGTTCGATATTCTGCACGCAACGTTCTTTTCGGCGGAGTCGTTGTCGCGGGGCATCTGGAGACCGATCGCGCTGGCGATCGGAAGCATTATCGCCTTGGTCGTCCTGCTGGAGTGGGGGCTCAGGGCGTTTGTCATCAGGCGCCGCAGCCGCGGCAAAGCAGCTTGCTGAGTTAGGCGGGAACAGGCATGGCCGACACATCTTTCGATATCGTCATCATCGGCTCCGGACCCGGCGGTTACGTCACCGCGATCCGCGCCGCGCAGCTCGGTTTCAAGACCGCGATCGTGGAGAAATCCTATCTCGGCGGCATCTGCCTCAACTGGGGTTGCATTCCGACCAAGGCGCTTTTGCGCTCGGCGGAGATCTTCCACTACATGCAGCACGCCAAGGATTACGGCCTCTCGGCGGAGAAGATCGGCTACGACGCCAAAGCGGTGGTGCAGCGCTCGCGCGGCGTCTCAAAGCGCCTCAATGATGGCGTCGGCTTTCTGATGAAGAAGAACAAGGTCACGGTGATCTGGGGCGAGGCGACCATCGACGCGCCCGGCAGGATCATGGTGAAGAAGTCGGCCGTCGAAGCGCCGAAGGGCGCGCTCGGCGAGGGCACCTACCAGGCCAAGCACATCATCGTCGCAACCGGCGCGCGGCCCCGCGTCCTGCCGGGGCTCGAGCCGGACAAGAAGCTGGTCTGGACCTATTTTGAGGCGATGGTGCCGGAGAAGATCCCGCAATCGCTGCTCGTGGTCGGCTCCGGCGCGATCGGGATCGAGTTCGCATCCTTCTTCCACACGCTCGGCAGCGACGTCACCGTGGTCGAGGTGTTGCCGCAGATTCTTCCAGTCGAGGACGCCGAGATTGCGGGCCTCGCCCGCAAGCGGTTCGAGAAGCAGGGCATCAAGATCCTGACCGGCGCGAAAGTGACGAAGCTGGAGAAGAAGGCCGACAGCGTCGTCGCCACCATCGACGACGGCAAGGGCAAGCCGCAGACCGCCGAATTCGACCGGGTGATTTCGGCCGTGGGCGTGGTCGGCAATATCGAAAATCTGGGCCTGGAAAAGCTCGGCGTCAAAACCGAGCGCGGCACCATCGTCATCGACGGCCATTCCAAGACCAACGTGCCGGGCATTTACGCGATCGGCGACGTCGCCGGTCCCCCCATGCTCGCGCACAAGGCCGAGCATGAGGGCGTCGTCTGTGTGGAGGCGATCAAGGGCCTCAATCCGCACCCGATGGACAAGCTCCTCATTCCCGGCTGCACCTATTGCCAGCCGCAAATCGCCTCGGTCGGCCTCACCGAGGCAAAGGCGAAAGAGGGCGGCCGCGAGATCCGCGTCGGGCGCTTCCCCTTCGTCGGCAACGGCAAGGCGATCGCGCTTGGCGAGGACCAGGGTCTGGTGAAGGTGATCTTCGACAAGAAGACCGGGCAATTGCTCGGCGCGCATATGATCGGCGCCGAAGTGACCGAGCTGATCCAGGGCTATGTCGTGGCCATGAACCTGGAAACGACGGAAGAAGAACTGATGCACACCGTATTCCCGCATCCGACGTTATCGGAAATGATGAAGGAAGCGGTGCTCGACGCCTACGGGCGCGTGCTGAATATTTGAGGCGAACGTCATTGCGAACGAAGCGAAGCAATCCAGAGAGGCAGCCGCGGAGAAAGTCTGGATTGCTTCGTCGCTGACGCTCCTCGCAATGACGTGCTGCAAAACGCCATTAGCATAAGGGAAAGAAACGCCCGTGAAAGACAACGACAACCTGACCACCGAGCGCCCGACCTTCGTCACCCATCTCGAATGCGCGATGGAAGGCGACCGTTATCCCGCCGACCAGTTGCACAATCTGTCGAAGGCCGGCAAGCCGCTGTTGGTCCGATACGATCTCGCCGGCGTGAAGCAGGCGCTAAGCAAGGATGCGCTGCGCGAGCGCCCCGCGGATCTGTGGCGCTACCGCGAATTGCTCCCCGTGCGCCAATGCAAGGACGTCGTCAGCTTGGGGGAGGTGACAACGCCGCTTATTCGCCTGCCGAAGCTTGCCAGGAAACTCGGGGGCGGTGAGATCATCGTCAAGGATGAAGGCCGGCTGCCGACCGGTTCGTTCAAGGCGCGCGGGCTGGTGATGGCGGTCTCGATGGGCAAGGCGCTCGGGGTCAAGCACATGGCGATGCCGACCAACGGCAATGCCGGTGCGGCGCTCGCGGCCTATGCGACCGCCTGCGGGATCAAGACCACCATCTTCTGCCCCGCCGATACCCCGGAGGTGAATGTCAGCGAGATCGAGCTGCAGGGTGCGACCGTCTACCGTGTCAACGGACTGATCGACGATTGCGGCAAGATCGTCGGCGAGGGCAAGACTAAGGTTGGCTGGTTCGATACGTCGACTTTGAAGGAGCCGTACCGGATCGAAGGCAAGAAGACCATGGGGCTGGAGCTTGCCGAGCAGCTCGGTTGGGACGTGCCGGACGTGATCTTCTATCCGACCGGCGGCGGCACCGGTCTGATTGGCATGTGGAAGGCCTTTGCCGAACTGGAGGCGATCGGCTTCATCGGGTCGAAGCGTCCGCGGATGGTCGCTGTGCAGGCCGCCGGTTGTGCGCCGATGGTGCGTGCGTTCGAGAACGGCACCGAGCATGCCGCGCGCTGGGAGGATGCCCACACCATCGCCTCCGGCATCCGCGTGCCGCAGGCGATCGGAGACTTTCTGATTCTGCGCGCGGTGCGCCAGAGCAGGGGATTTGCGATCGCGGTCAGCGACGAGAAGATTTCTGCCGCCCTCAACGAGGTCGCGCGCGAAGAGGGGCTGCTGCTGTGTCCCGAAGGGGCGGCAACCTATGCCGCCTATCAGCAAAGCCTCGCCGATGGCCGCGTCGGTAAAAGTGATCGCGTGATGCTGTTCAATTGCGCGACGGGTCTCAAATACCCGCTGCCGCCGGTCACGCGCACGCTCGATCGCACCAAGCCGATCGACTATGCGATGTTCCAAGTATGATCCTCTTGGGTCCATGCGAACTCCTAAGTGCAACCCGTCAGCCTGAGGTGCTCGTGCAAGCGAGCCTCGAAGGGCGACGGCCCGAGTGGTTGCAGAGGGGCCGTTCATGCTTCGAGGCCTCCGCTTTGCTGTGGCACCTCAGGATGACGGGTTGAGAAGGCGTTCGCTTCAAGAACTCGGCTAGCGATCTCGAGCTGGTGGTGCTGCTGCCGAGCAACCCGACGATCATCGTCAGCAAGAACGCGGTGCCGGCCAAGACGCTGAAGGAGTTGATCGCCTGGCTGAAGGCGCCGTCCGAGCCCGCCGCCGCAGGCACCGCCGGTGCCGGCTCCGGCAGCCATATCGCCGGGCTCTATTTCGAAAAGGCCACCGGCATCAAGCTGCAATACGTGCCATACCGCGGCACGGGTCCCGCCCTGAATGACCTCGTGGCCGGCCAGATCGACCTGATCGTCGATCAACTCTCCAACTCGATCAACCAGGTGCGCGCCGGCACGATTCGCGGTTACGCCGTCACCGACAACAAGCGCGCCGCCTCGGCGCCGGACATCCCGACCACCGACGAAGCGGGTCTTCCCGGCTTTCACATGACGTTGTGGTCGGGGCTCTGGGTGCCCAAGGGCACGCCGAAGGAGATCGTGGCCAGGCTCAATGCCGCGGCCGTCGAGGCACTGAATGATCCCAGGTCCGCAAGCGGTTCGAAGATTTGGGGCTGCAAATGCCGCCTGCCGACAAGCTGCCCCCGCAGGCGCTCGGCGACTGGCAGAAAGCGGAGATCGCCAAATGGTGGCCGGTGATCAAGGCGGCTCACGTCAGCGTCGATTAGAACGGGCCTCCTGTAAGCTCAGGGTCAAGGATGGTTGCCCTGCAGCCACGAATGTTGCGATCCCGCAACAGAAAGCGGAACATTTGGCCCGGGCCGCAGTCTGTTCTTGCAAGCGCCGCTTTTTGGCCACACCCCTCCCTGAAATGATGACTTCGTAGGCTGTTGGCCAAACCGTCTACGGGCGAAGGAAACTTGCGGGGCTCGCGAGGTCTTATTCCAGGTCGCAGAAGATTGGCCAGGGAAGCGGACGTCGCGATGGACGCCAACACCAACGTCAAGCAGAGGCTCCCGAGCCGTCATGTGACGGAGGGGCCCGAGAGAGCGCCGCACCGGTCATACCTCTATGCGATGGGTCTGACCACGGCGCAGATTCATCAGCCTTTTGTAGGCGTTGCCTCCTGCTGGAATGAAGCCGCGCCCTGCAACATCGCCCTGATGCGGCAGGCCCAGGCGGTCAAAAAGGGCGTCGCCCATGGCGGCGGCACACCGCGGGAATTCTGTACGATTACGGTGACCGACGGCATTGCGATGGGCCATGACGGCATGCGCTCGTCGCTGCCGTCGCGCGAATGCATCGCCGATTCGGTCGAACTGACCGTCCGCGGCCACGCCTATGACGCGCTGGTCGGGCTCGCCGGCTGCGACAAATCGCTGCCGGGCATGATGATGGCGATGCTCCGGCTCAACGTTCCCTCGATCTTCATCTATGGCGGCTCGATCCTGCCGGGCAATTTCCGTGGCCAACAAGTCACAGTGCAGGACATGTTTGAGGCGGTCGGCAAGCACTCGGTGGGCGCGATGTCGGATGCCGATCTCGACGAGATCGAGCGCGTCGCCTGCCCATCTGCGGGGGCCTGCGGCGCGCAGTTCACCGCCAACACCATGGCGACCGTCTCCGAAGCGATCGGGCTCGCGCTGCCCTATTCGGCCGGCGCGCCGGCGCCCTACGAGATCCGCGATTCCTTCTGCATGGCCGCCGGCGAGAAGGTGATGGAGCTGATCGCCGCCAATATCCGCCCGCGCGACATCGTCACACGCAAGGCGCTGGAGAATGCCGCAGCCGTCGTTGCAGCATCCGGCGGCTCGACCAATGCTGCGTTGCACCTACCGGCGATCGCGCATGAGACCGGCATCAAGTTCGACCTGTTCGACGTCGCCGAAATCTTCAAAAAGACTCCTTACGTCGCGGATTTGAAGCCGGGCGGTCGTTATGTCGCCAAAGACATGTTTGAAGCTGGTGGCATACCGCTTCTGATGAAAACGCTGCTCGACAACGGCTACCTGCACGGTGATTGCTTGACCGTCACGGGCCGGACGATCGCTGAAAATCTCAAAAGCGTAAAATGGAACCCGCACCAGGATGTGGTGCGGCCAGCCGACAACCCGATCACCGCTACTGGCGGGGTGGTTGGGCTGAAGGGCAACCTTGCGCCAGAAGGTGCGATCGTGAAGGTCGCCGGCATGTCGAACCTGCGCTTCACCGGGCCGGCCCGGTGTTTCGACCGCGAAGAGGACGCCTTCGAGGCCGTCCAGAAGCGTACCTACAAGGAAGGCGAAGTCATCGTCATCCGCTATGAGGGGCCGCGCGGCGGTCCCGGCATGCGCGAAATGCTGCAGACCACGGCGGCGCTGACCGGGCAGGGCATGGGCGGCAAGATCGCCCTCATCACCGACGGCCGGTTTTCGGGCGCGACCCGCGGTTTCTGCATCGGCCATATCGGGCCGGAAGCCGCGGTCGGCGGACCGATCGGCCTCATCGAGGACGGCGACATCATCGAGATCGATGCCGTCGCCGGGACTCTTAACGTGAAATTGACCGACGCAGAATTGACCCAGCGCAAAACCAGATGGCGGCCTCGTGAGACCAACCATACATCGGGTGTGCTTTGGAAATATGCGCAGCAGGTCGGGCCGGCGGTCGGCGGGGCCGTGACCCATCCGGGTGCAGCGCACGAGAAGCAGTGTTATGCGGACATCTAGGCGTATCATTGTTGCGTTGCTGTTGGGGGCGTCTTCGATCGCCACTGCGGCGTTCGCCTTTGATGGCGCGCCGGTCAGCCAGGATGCCACGATCCCCGTCGCCTCGGCCCAGTCCGGGTCCGCGGCCGCCGCCTTGACACTCAAGAAGGGCGCGCAGGCCTCGGTCGCGCCGGACAGTTCGCTCACGGCGCTGGAATATGCCGCGGAGGGCGGGCATCCGATCGCGCAGTGGAAACTCGGGCGGATGTACGCCAGTGGCGACGGCGTCGCCCAGGATGATCTGCGCGCCTTCGACTATTTCAGCCGAATCGCCAACAAGCATGCGGAGGACAATCCGTCGGCGCCGCAGGCCGCGATCGTCGCCAACGCCTTCGTCGCGCTTGGGCGCTATTACCTGAACGGCATCCCCAATTCCAAGGTCAAGGCCAATCCGGAGCGGGCGCGGGAGATGTTCTCCTATGCCGCTTCCTATTTCGGCAATGCGGACGCGCAGTACGATCTGGCGCGGCTGTATCTGGATGCGCGCAACGCCTCGCCGGACGAATTCCGTTACGGCGCCCGTTGGCTCGGGCTGGCCGCGCAGAAGGGCCAGCACGAGGCGCAGGCGCTGCTCGGGCAGATGCTGTTCAACGGCGACCGTCTGCCGCGCCAGGCCGCGCGCGGCCTGATGTGGCTCACGCTCGCCCGCGACAGCGCCGCTCCGGACGAGACCTGGATCAAGGAAAGCTACAACCGCGCCTTTGCCAAGGCCTCCGACGACGACCGCGCCATGGCGCTGCAAATGCTCGAGCACTGGGTGCAGGGCAAGCGGGATTAGGGACCTGGAAGCACGGTCTCAGAATTTCTGAGCCCGTCTTAGTCCTCGCTGCGCCAGCTGCCGAGCAGAAACAATCTGCGCGGTCGACGCTTCGGTCCAGCTTGCCCCTGCATATCCGCGAGATCGATGGCGCGGCGGTTCATGAAGAATTTCGTGAGGGCCCCCAAGATCAGAAACGGCGTCACATAGATCGCGAACGTTTCGAGTGCGCGCACGGCGACTTCCCCGCGATTTGAGGCCCCGAGATCTTACCTCAATTTAGAGCGCCCTCGTGCCTTTTGCACGGGACGTCGCCGCCAATCGCCTTCACGCCATCTCGAGATCAAAATCCGCCCAGACCGGCACATGGTCCGAGGGCTTCTCCCAACCGCGCACATAGCTGTCGATGCCGACGTCGATGAGGCGGTCGCCGGCCTGCGGCGAGAGCAGGAGGTGGTCGATGCGCAGGCCCCAGTTCTTCTGCCAGCAACCGGCCTGATAATCCCAGAAGGTGTATTGGCCGGGCGCCTCGGTGACGGCGCGCACCGCGTCCGTCAGTCCCAGTCCGAGCAGCGACTGGAAGGCTTCGCGGGTGGTGGGGCGGAAGAGGGCGTCATTCACCCAGTTGGCGGGATTGTAGACATCCGCGGGCGCTGGAATGACGTTGAAGTCGCCTGCCAGCAGCAGCGGCTCCTCGGCCTTCAATCGCTCCTTCGAATACTCAAGAAGCCGCGACATCCATTTGAGCTTGTAAGGATATTTGTCGCTGTCCGGCGGATTGCCATTGGGCAGATAGAGGCAGGCGATGCGCAAGACGCCGTGCTTAAGTGTTACCACGCCCTCGAGAAAACGGGCGTGCGCGTCCTCATCATCGCCCGCGAGCCCGGATTTCGTCTCGTCGAACGGCAGTTTCGACAACAGGGCCACGCCATTGAACGTCTTCTGCCCGTGGGTGACGACGTTGTAGCCGAGCGACTCGAGTTCGAGCCGCGGAAAGGCATCGTCCGTGCATTTGATTTCCTGCAGGCAGACAATGTCGGGCTCGCACTCCTTCAACCAGGTCATGAGGTGCTCGATCCTCTGCCTGATCGAATTGACGTTCCAGGTGGCGATGCGCATGTGAAGAAATCCAGCCGGTAGGGATTCTGAGGCAAGGGACGTGAGCACCTCTCCCCGGTGGGGAGAGGTCGGCGCGCAGCGCCGGTGAGGGGCCGCAGCTTGCTCGATAGATCGTAACCCCTCACCCGATTTGCACTGGACGACGCTTCGCATCGTCCGGTGCAAATCGACCTCTCCCGATGGGAGAGGTGTAGGGAGTCCGCGGATGGAATATAGCCGGAATCCTCAGATCGAAAAACTGGTGCCGCAGCCGCAGGAGGCGGTCGCGTTGGGGTTATTCACGCGAAACGACGCGCCGATGAGGTCATCGACGAAATCGACCTCCGATCCCGCCAAGAACGGCACCGAGGCCGAATCGACCAGCACCACCGCATGATCGCGCTCGATCACGAGGTCGTCGTCGGCCTTGGCGCGGTCGACGTCGAATTTGTACTGGAATCCGGAGCAGCCGCCGCCTTCCACCGAGATGCGCAGCATGGCGCCGTCGCCTTCGCTCTTGAGGATCTCACCGATACGGCGGGCGGCCCGGTCGCTGATGGTCACGGCTGCGGTCATCGTCGGGTTTCTCAACTCTTCATCTAAGGCGAAGGCTACCGGCGCAGGTCATCGCCAATTCATTGGTTTCCAGTGCCCGACATAGTTATGTACAGGGCCTTAAGGAATCAAATGGATAGGGACTAAATCCCCGTGTCGGTCGGAATGGCTGCTCCTCGCGCGCCCTATGGCTGCGACCCCGACCGGTCCCGCGGCCGGCTGTTTGCCGAGCCGCCGAGCCGGACCCGCAGCCCGTTCCGCCGGGATTGCGATCGGGTCATTCATGCCAACGCCTTCCGCCGCTTGAAGCACAAGACCCAGGTTTTCGTGTTCCACGAGGGCGATCATTACCGGACGCGGCTCACCCATTCGCTGGAAGTGGCGCAGATTGCGCGGGCGCTCGCCCGGCAGCTCGGCCTCGACGAGGACCTCACGGAGGCCTTGGCGCTGGCTCACGATCTCGGGCATCCGCCGTTCGGGCATGCCGGCGAGCGGGCGCTGGATGCCTGCCTAAAGACCCATGGCGGCTTCGATCACAATGCCCAGACGCTGCGCGTCGTCACCGCGCTCGAACACCGCTATCCGAGCTTCGACGGGCTGAACCTGACCTGGGAGATGCTGGAAGGCATCGTCAAGCACAACGGTCCGCTGACCGCGCGCGACGGTACTCCGCTTGAACGCTACCGCGAGCGCGGCGTACCGGTCGGAATATTCGATTTCGTCGAGACGTTCGATCTCGAGCTCTGGAGCTTTGCTTCGCTGGAGGCGCAGGCGGCGGCGATCGCCGACGACATTGCCTATGATGCCCACGACATCGACGATGGCCTGCGTGCCGGGCTGTTCGCGCTCGACGATCTCAAACTGATACCGGCCGTGGCCGGCATGATCGCGGCGATCGATCGCAAATATCCCGCTCTCGATGCCGACCGGCGGGGCGCGGAGTTCGTGCGCGAGCTGATCTCCTATCTGATCGGCGCGGTGGTGGCCGAGACCGAGCGGCGGCTTGCACAGGCACGGCCCCAATCGGTCGAGGACGTCCGCAACGCCGGGCGGCAGCTCATGGTGTTTCCGCCTGAGGTGGCCGAAGTGGAGGCAGGCATCAAGGCGTTCCTCAAGGAGCACATGTACCGCCATCCGCGCGTGATGCGCATCATGACGGACGCCGAGCAGATCGTCTTCGATCTCTTTGCCCGCTACGAGCAGAACCCGGCCGACATGCCGGACGAATGGCGGGAGGGCACGCGCCAGGTCGCGGGCGGGGCGCGGGCGCGGCGGGTCGGCAATTTCATCGCCGGCATGACCGACCGCTTCGCACTGATCGAGCATCAAAGGCTTTTTGACTCGACCCCGGATTTGCGTTAGGCGGCGGCCATGGCCGGTCAGCCCACCTCAGTCCATCTTTTCGCCGACGTACTCGCGCGCGTGCACGCGATTTGCGCTGCCTTGGCGAAGCAAGGCAATTGGCCCGATGGCACCGATTTCTCTCGCGTGGTGGTGGAACCGCCGCGGGAGGCGAGCCATGGCGACATGGCGACCAACGCCGCGATGGTTCTGGCCAAGGAGGCCAAGGCAAAACCGCGCGATCTGGCCGAAGCCATCGCCGCGCGCCTGCGCGAGGACGCGCTGATTGCCAAGGTCGATATCGCCGGTCCCGGCTTCATCAATTTGACCTTGAAGCCGCAAGCCTGGGCCGATGCGCTGCGCACCGTACTGCAGGAGGGGGAGGCGTACGGCCGCGCCACCGCAAGCGCCGTCGCCAAGGTCAATGTCGAATATGTCTCGGCGAACCCGACCGGGCCGATGCATGTCGGCCATTGTCGCGGCGCCGTGTTCGGCGATGCGCTCGCCAATCTGCTCGCCTTCGCCGGCCGCGACGTCACGCGCGAATATTATATCAACGATGCCGGCGCTCAGGTCGACGTGCTCGGACGTTCGGCCTACCTGCGCTATCGCGAGGCGCTGGGCGAACAGATCACCATTCCCGAGGGGCTCTATCCCGGCGATTATCTGAAGCCGGTAGGGCAGGCGCTCGCCGCCGAATATGGCGACCGTCTGCGCGCGATGAGCGAGGCCGAGTGGCTGCCGATCGCACGTGACCTGGCGATCGCGATGATGATGGACGAGATCAAGGGCGATCTCGCCGCGCTCAACATTCATCACGACGTGTTCTTCTCGGAGCG
>JBLMWS010000084.1:0-7883 GCA_050257355.1 Gemmatimonas sp. | reverse complement strand
CCGGCACCTTCGTCGGGTTGAGCAATTTCGTCGCCGACGCGCACGACCCGGTCTTCTGGCGGGTCACGATCAACACGTTCGTCTATACCGGCGTCTCGACACTGCTGAAAATGGTCGGCGGGCTCGGCCTGGCGCTGGCCATGAACCAGCACTTCCGCATGAAGAACCTGGTACGGGCGCTCCTGCTCCTGCCGTTCATCGTTCCAACCGTACTGAGCACCGTCGCCTGGCTGTGGATGCTCGATCCGGCCTTCAGCGTCGTCAACCGCCTGCTTGTGGCGCTGGGCTGGCCCAAGCCGGGCCCATCCTGGCTCGGCGATCCCGCGCTCGCGATGGTCTCGATCATCATCATCAACACGTGGCGCGGGCTGCCCTTCTACGGAATCACCTTGCTCGCAGGCCTTCAGACGGTGCCTTCCGAGCTCTACGAGGCGGCGTCCATCGATGGCGCCGCCGGGTGGCAGCGGTTCCGCTTCATCACCTTGCCGCTGCTACGGCCGATCATTCTGATCGTCACGCTGTTCTCGGTCATCTTCACGTTCGCCGATTTCCAGCTCGTCTACGTCCTGACCCATGGCGGGCCGGCCAACGCCACGCAGCTGTTTGCGACCTATGCGTTCGATATCGCGATGAACGGAGGCCAGCTCGGGCTCGGAGCCTCGGTCGCGCTGGCGATGCTGCCGATGCTCGCGCTGTTGATCGTGGCGCTGACCATCTATCTGCGGAGGGAGTGATGGTCAGCGGTCGCGGACACATTCAGCAGGCCATCCGGGTGTGGTTGCCGATCGGCTTTTTTCTCGTCGTGGCGCTGTTTCCATTTTATTGGATGGCCATCACGTCGATCAAGCCGAATTCCGAGCTCTACAACAGGCACGTCACGCCGCTGATCGTGCATGCGCCCACGCTCAAGCACTATGTCGACCTTCTGACCAAGTCGAGCTTCCTGTTGTGGATGTGGAACACGATGGTTGTGGCGGTTGTGGCGACGGCGATATCGCTGATCCTCGGCACCATGCTCGCTTATCCGCTGGCGCGCATGCGCTTCGCCGGAGCGTCGCTGATCGCCATGACGATTGCGGCGGTCTATCTGGTGCCGCAGCCGCTGCTGTTCATCCCGCTCGCCGACGTGATCAACCGGCTCGGCCTCGGCAACACGCTTACTTCGGTGATCCTGACTTACCCCACCATGCTGGTGCCGTTCTGCGCCTGGCTGCTGCTCGGCTATTTCAAGACCGTTCCGAAGGAGCTCGAGGAGGCGGCCCGCATTGACGGCGCCAGCCGGGTTCAGACGATGTGGAAGATCTTCCTGCCGCTGTGCACGCCCGGATTCATCTCCGCCGGCATCTTCGCCTTCACGCTGTCGCAGAACGAGTTTCTCTACGCGCTGATCTTCCTGACCAAGACCTCGGTCCGCACCGTGCCGGTCGGTGTCATCGCCGAGTTGATCCGCGGCGACGTATTCTACTGGGGCCAGCTGATGGCAGGGGCGCTGCTCGGCTCGATCCCGGTGGCGCTGATCTACTCGTTCTTCGTGGAGCACTACGTCGCGGGCCTCACCGCCGGTTCGGTCAAGGCGTGAACAGACGCTTCTGCCGATTGCCCGACGTCGCCGCCCGCCGCTGAACAAGCGCATGCCGCGAAGAGGGGGCGGTTGTTGCCGGCACAATCCTATGACACCATCCCAGTACCGATTTGTTGTGACGTCTAGGGGCCCATGCCGCGCCGGAAATATGCTTGGGAGAAGCTGTCGGATGAGCAGCTGCTCAAACAGCCTCTCAGGAGCCTGAGGGTTGCGGTCGAGGGCACCTGGCTGGAAGAGTGTGTCAGGGCGCTCTATGATGAGCTCCAGGAGCGGGGTATCCGGCTGCGGCCGCATGTTTGGATATCGAGCGAATGGTTCAGTCCGGCACATGTGCCAGGTATAGCCATCCCATTCTATCTGACTCATCCGCGTCTGATGAAGCTCGAGAAGAAGATGATGCTCGACGTCGAGGGCGGTACCTGGTCCGAGTGCATGGCCATTCTGCGTCATGAGGCAGGCCATGCCGTGCAGCACGCCTACCAGCTGCAACGCCGCCGCCGCTGGCAGCAGCTGTTCGGCCCGTCCTCGAAACACTACCCGCGCTACTACCGGCCCAATCCGGCCAGCCGCCGTTATGTCCAGCATCTTCGGCTCTGGTACGCGCAGAGCCATCCGGACGAGGATTTCGCCGAGACGTTCGCGGTGTGGCTGCGGCCGCGTTCGAACTGGCGGACGCGTTATGCCGGTTGGCCGGCCTTGAAGAAGCTCGAATATGTCGACGAGCTGATGGAAGAGATCGACGGGAAGCGGCCGCAAATCACGACGCGGGAGCGTGTCGATCCGCTGCATGAGCTCGGCGAGACGCTTGGCGACCACTACCGGAAAAAGCAGGCGTTCTACGCCTTCAGGCCGCCGAAAACCTACGACCGCGACCTCTCCCGACTGTTCTCCGCCGATCCACGCCATCGCCGGGAGCAACCGGCTTCGACCTTCATCAGGCGGCACCGCGCGCAAATCAGGCAGCTGGTTGCGCGCTGGACCGGCGAAAACCAGCTGACCCTCGATGCCGTGCTAGACGACATGATCTCCCGCTGCCGCGAACTCGATCTCCGCGCCGTCGGACCCGAGCGGAAGCTTGTGATCAACTTCACCATACTGTTGACCGCCAAGACCATGCACGCGCTGTTCGGCCCATCGCGGCGCAAATGGATCGCGCTATGAGACGCCTGCGCATCCTGGTGCTCATGCATCCGGACTTCGTGCCCCCGGACTCGACCGAGGGCTACACCGCGCGACAAATCAACGAATGGAAAACAGAATACGACGTCGTGAGCACTTTGCGCGCGGCCGGCCATGACGTTCACCCGCTGGGCGTACAGGAAGAACTCAAGCCGGTGCGCGACGGGATCGAAGGGTTCAAGCCGCATGTGGCATTCAATCTGCTCGAGCAGTTTCACCACGAGCCCGTGTATGATCAGCACATCCCGAGCTATCTCGAGCTGATGCGGATTCCGTACACCGGGTGCAACCCGCGCGGCCTGATCCTGGCGCGCGGCAAGGATCTCTCCAAGACGCTGGTGCACTACCGCCGGATCGCGGTGCCGGCCTTCGCCGTGTTCCCGATGCGCCGCAAGGTCAAGCGGCCGGCGCGTCTGGCGCTGCCGTTGATCGTCAAGAGCCTCAGCGAGGATGGATCGCGAGGTATCTCGCAGGCATCCGTCGTGGAGACGGACGAGAAGCTCGCCGAGCGCGTCGCCTTCATTCACGCGCAGGTCGGAACGGCGGCCATCGCCGAGCAATATATCGAGGGACGCGAGCTCTACGTCGGTGTGCTCGGCAACAATCGGCTCCAGGTTCTGCCGGTCTGGGAATTGAAATTCGGCACCATGGGCGGCCAGGGGTCCCGGCTCATCGCCACCGAGAAGGTCAAACACGATATCGGCTATCAGGAGCGCGTCGGAATTGTCGATGGTCCGGCCGAGAACCTAACGCCGGAGGTGTCCGCCCATATTCAGCGAACAGCGAAGCGCATCTACCGAACGCTGGGGCTCGATGGTTATGCGCGGATTGATTTTCGCCTGTCCGCCGACGGCACTCCTTATTTCATCGAAGCGAACCCCAATCCCGAGATTGCCAAGAACCAGGAGTTCGCCACCGCGGCCCGGCATGACGGACTCGATTACCCGGATCTGTTACATCGCATTGTGGCTCTCGGGATCAGCCGGGCAAAGGCGGGCATATCCGTAGGCTGAAGGCAGGCGAGGCGTCGGCGCCCATGGAGCGCCTGGTTCGGCAGTGGCGTTAGACCGCTTCCGTTGCCAGCTTTTCGTCGGCGGCGGCACCGTCCGCCTTGAACGTCAACAGATCGCCCGGCTGGCAACCGAGCTCCCGGCAGATCGCCTCCAGGGTGGAGAACCGGATCGCCTTCGCCTTGCCGGTCTTGAGGATCGACAGGTTGGCGAGGGTGATGCCGACGCGATCCGCGAGTTCGGTCAATGTCATGCGGCGAGCGTGGAGCAACTCATCGAGGTTCACGACGATCGCCATACTAGATCGTCCCGGCGAGTTCGGCGCGCATGTCGCTGCCGCGCCTGAAGATCTGTGCCAGCACGAAGATCAGGAGCACGGCGAACAGCCCGGTGATCGAGACATGGACCGTATCGTGGATCTTTGCGCGTACGGCCTCCGGCGCGAGCAGGTACACCGTCGGCTTGATCAGTGCGTCGATCACGTTGAGGCCGAGGAGCAGCCAGGCGACGCGGACGAGATTCGCGGCATTCGCCTCGACAAATGGATCGCCGACGCTGGCGCTGGCGACCACGCGCAGCAAAGCGCGCAGGATGAACCGGACGAGCCCGAGGGCCGCGATGGCGCCCACGAACGCCGCCAACGCCATGCGACCGATCTCACTCGCTGTCATCGTGACGCCGGTCCAGTGCGCGATCCTGTCGAGCGGCACGCGTGAGGTAGCGAGCGCAAAGATCATGGCGGTCACACCCAGCACGTACATGCCGATCAGCACCGTGCTCACGATAATGCCGGCACGAAGTACCCACCGCGTTGCGGCAAAGAGCCGTGTGTCGTCGGGCATTTTTTCCTCCGTGATATATCGATAATCAATATATTGTTTATCGATATTCGTCAATATGCTTATCGATCTTCGATAACAATATGAAGCGGCATCAAATGGGCGGGATCATTATTCGGCCGGCGACCGAGGCGGACGCAGCGGCGATCGCTGCAATCCATGCAGCGAGTTGGCGTGACGCTTATGCCCACATTCTCGCAGCGGAATTTCTGAGCGGCGATGTTGAAGATGACCGGCGCGCCGTCTGGTCGCAACGCCTGCGCGATCAGCCTTCAGCTCAGCTTGTGAACATTGCGTTCGACCCGGCGGGGCGAGCGCGAGCATTTGTCTGCAGCTATTGCGACGTCGATCCTGTCTGGGGAAGCCTCATCGACAATCTTCACGTCCTCCCGCAAGCGAGGGGGCAGGGCATAGGCGAACGGCTCCTTCGCGCCGCTGTCGCTCAACTGTCGGAAAGAGCGTCGGGCTTCGGACTGCACCTGTGGGTGTTCGAGGCAAACGTGGCGGGCCTTCGCTTTTACACAAGGATGGGAGGCCGGGTCGTCGAAAGGGATTATTCCAGGATTCCGGCCGCGGGCGGAAAGCCTGTCTTGCGCGTGCACTGGCCAACCCTCACGCAGATTGGCAGAGCATAGCGTTGCGGCTTCAGCTCACACGACTGCTCTGACGCGTCTGCAGTTCGGCAATGCGATTGTCGGCGCGGCGGAGCCGCCGGCAAAGCTCGCGGTTGATGTTCTGCATCACGAGCACATAGGCGTGGATGTCGGCCTTGTAGCATGTGTAGAGGTTTTGAGCGGTGAGCTCGTGAAGCACGGTCGGGCTTTCCGCCACCACGGTCGCGGACCGGTTCTGCATTTCGATCAGGGTCATTTCGCCGAAGAAGTCGCCGGGGCCGAGAGCACCCATGCGAAGGACGCGCCCGGCATCCGTGCGCTTGCTCACGACGAGTTCGCCGGAGCGAACGATGAACATCGAACGGCCCGGTTCTCCTTCCGCTACCACGGTGGCACCGGCCTCGAAGCGGCGCTCGACCAGCATCGAGATCAGCAGATCGAGGCTCGCGTCGGCGAGGCCACCGAAGAATGGCGTGGCGAGCAAGAACGCTTTTAGATCGGGCGAGCTGACGGCCATCGCCTTAATATACTCCGGCTCCAGGTGCGGCAAACCGGCCAGGTTGAAACGAACGCAGCTGAAGCCTTGGCTGTGCCATCCAGGGGCCTAGTTCGGCGTCACCAGGCAGCTCCCGCCTGCCGACCGCAGCTTCGAGCAAAGCTGGTTGGCCTTTTCGCGCGAGGACTCGGCGACCTTGATGAAGAACCAGGCCGACGGTGCGCGACCGCCGAGCGGCTTCTTGATCACGACCGGCTTGCGATTGCCCAGTACCGAACGGAACCGGATCTGCAGCAGCGCGTATTGGGCGAGTGCTCTGATCTCCGATGCATCCCCGATCAGCTGCAGACCCCACCCGGATGGCTTGTCCGCTTCCGGCTCCGATGGTGCTTGGAGCCTGGCTCGCGTTTCCAGCCTGGCCGTCGGCAGTCTCACGCGCATGGTGCATGGGCCGGCCGGCTCGTCGAAATCGGACGGTTGCTGCGCAGTGCCATGCAGCCACTCATCGGCCGTTCTGCCGGTAATGGTCAGGACATAGGCGCGGGTTTCGCCGGGCAGCTTGCCGTGTCCGGCAATCCAATCCTTCACGCGCTGGGGACCGGCATTGTAGGCAGCGGCCGCCAGCCCGAGATTGCCGAACAGCGCGCGCAGTTCGCTCAGCCAACGCGCGGATTGATTGAGCGCCTCGCTCGGTTCGAACGGGTCGGCAAGGCCGCGCCAGCGCGCGGTACCGGGCATGAACTGGGCGATGCCCATGGCCCCGGCATGGCTGATGGCTTTCGGATCGAAATTGCTCTCCTGACGGATGAGCCGCCTGAAGAACCCGGGTGGAAGGCCATATCTGGCCGCTGCAGTTTCAAGCATCCCGCAATTCGTGTCGCCGGATGCCGCGGTCGCTGTCTTTCCGCCAGCGCCATGATTTTGAGAATCCGGTTTGCCGCTGCTCGCGTTCGGTGTGGGACTCGGCTGGGATTGTTGTCCCTCTTGATGGGCAGCCGAATCGGACGGCCCGGCCAGCGCGCCCGTGCGCGGGATCATCAACGTCATCGCGAGAGCGGCAGCGCCGATACATCCAAATGTGAGGCGATGGGTCACGCGCGGCCTGCCATCGGATCAAATCGCGATTTGTTTTTTATGACTCCGGCTCCGCCCAGGGTCAAACCGCCATCCTAGGCGAGTGGCCGCGAGTTTGGCTCGTGCGGAACAACCGGTTCCGTCACGGCTTGCTGCGGAGCACGTCCGCAGCAAAAGCCCTCGTGAGGGGCCGGCCGAGCCGCAGCGCCTCGCGATCGAGGAGGGCGATAGTGTCGCGCGCGGCGGCGTAGGAGCGCTCGATCCGGTTGGCGAGGTAGCTCACCAGTGCCTCGTCCACGGTCAGTTGGCGATCGGCGCAATATTTCACGATCAAGGCGCGGAACAGCTGATCGTCGGGTGGCAGCAGGGAGGCGACGGGGAGCGCGCGCAGCCGCGAGCGCAGATCGCGCAACTCCACTTCCAGGGCGGAAGCGGGTACACGCGAGGTCAGGAGCAGAAAGGCAGCCTCCTCGCGCGCCAGGTTGAGCAAGTGAAACAGCGCGCGTTCGTCGAAATCCCCTGGTCGCAAATCCTCGACCACCAGTGCGCCGGTCGCAAGCGCGCCGGGCACGTTGGCCGTCGTAAGCGCGCGTGCGGCGATGGAGCGTGCGCCGGACTGCTCCGCCCAGATCGCCGCGAGATGGCTCTTGCCCGATCCCTCCGGACCGACCAGCAGCATGGTGCGGCTCGGCCACTCCGGCCAGGCGTCGATCAAGGCCAGCGCTGCCGCGTTGGCGGGGCCCTCGAGAAAATTATCGCGGGTCAGGCTCTCTTCGTGTGGCAGCACAAAGGCCAGTTGACGCGGATGAACGTGGCCGCCCACGCAAGTCTCCCATGCCGGAACGATCCGGCGCTTTTGAGCACGACCCGGAAAAGCGTCCAGCGGCTTTCCGAAAGATCATGCTCAATGAAAAGACGTCAAGCGCGATGGCGATTCAACCGCATTTCATCGCGCCTTGATGTTCAAATCGCCCGATAGGTCACTTCAGTTCGATCGTGCTCATATGGCGTGCCCATTCCACCAGATAGATGGAGACGGAGGCCAGCGAAAACACCGTGACGAGGCCCATCAGGATCAGGTCGTAAGGG
>JBLMWS010000083.1:0-6134 GCA_050257355.1 Gemmatimonas sp. | reverse complement strand
CGGTCTTCAGGCCAAGGCTGTGGATGTCGCTGATGAAGGCGAGCAGCGCCGCCGGCTTCATGGTCTTGGCGATGCCGAACTCGTCGGCCGCCTTGATCGAGTTGGTGAAGTCGTTGCCGGCATTGGCAAGTCCCAGCACCTGCGCGCCGGAGTTCTGCGCCTGCAACAGATAGCTCGAGAAGTCGGACGTCGACAGCGGCACGCGCACCTCGCCAAGCACCTTGCCGCCATTGGCTTCCACCACGTGGGAAGCGGAATCGCGCAATTGATAGCCGAAGGCATAGTCGGCGGTCAGGAAGAACCACGTCTTGCCGCCCTGCTTGACCATGGTCTTTGCGGTACCGTTGCCGAGTGAGGTGGTGTCGTAGACGTAGTGAACGGTATAGGGCGTGCAGTCCTTGCCGGTGAGCGAGGCGCCGGCGGCGCCGATGGCGATGAACGGGATCTTCTTTTCCTTGGCGACGTTTGCCATGGCGAGGCTGACGCCGGTGTTGGAGCCGCCGAGGATCATGGTGACGTTGTCGCGGTCGGCCCACTCGCGGAATTTCTGGGCGCCGAGATCCGGCTTGTTCTGATGGTCGGAAACCATGAACTCGATCTTGTTGCCGAGCACGCTGCCGCCGAAATCCGCGATCGCCATCTTGGCGGCCTCGACGCCGCCGGGGCCGATCACATCGGCATAGAGGCCGGACATGTCGTCGATGTCGCCGATCACCACCTTGTTTCCGGCCGCATGGGCGCCGGTGGCGAGCGTGGCAAAAAGCAGCCACGGCAGGGTCCGTATCGCTATTGATCTTGTCATATACGCGTTCCTTGGACGTTGGGTCGATTTAAGAAAAAGCGGCGGCAAATTAGAAAGACGTCCTCCTGGTTCCTATTCGCCTTTCGTCGCTGTCCGCCGCAAAGCGCGACCAGCGTTAACCGATCGGGCGCACATTCGCATCAAATAAACGGCCCCAACCCGCGGCGGGATTGAGGCCGTTTCGTGCCGATCTTTCGGGGCGTCAGGCCGCCGCGTTAGGGAAACTATAGTTCCTGAACTGCTCGCGCAGCGCCGTCTTCAGGATCTTGCCGGTCGCGGTGTGGGGAATGCCGTCGACGAAGGCGACGTCGTCGGGCATCCACCACTTGGCGATCTTGCCCTCCATGAACTTCAGAATGTCCTCGCGCGTCGCCCTCTGGCCCTCCTTCAATTGCACGATGAGGAGCGGGCGCTCGTCCCACTTGGGGTGGTGAACGCCGATCACGGCCGCTTCGGCCACTGCCGGGTGAGCGACCGCGAGGTTTTCGAGATCGATGGAGGAGATCCACTCGCCGCCGGATTTGATGACGTCCTTCGAGCGATCGGTGATGCGCATATAGCCGTGCGCGTCGATCGTCGCGACGTCGCCGGTATCGAAATAGCCCTCCTCGTCGAGGATCTTGGTATCCACGCGATAATAGGCCTTGGAGACCGCCGGGCCGCTCACCTTCAGCCGGCCGAAGGTCTTGCCGTCCCACGGCAACTCCTTGCCGGAATCGTCGGTGATCTTCATCTGCACGCCGAACGGCGGATAACCCTGCAGCTGCAGCACGTCGAGCCGCTCCTCGCCGGTGCTCTTGGCAAACGGCGGCTTGAGCGTGGCCAGCGTGCCGAGCGGGCTCATCTCGGTCATGCCCCAGGCATGGCGCACCTCCACGCCCATGTCGACGAACGACTTGATCATCGAGCGCGGCATCGCCGAGCCGCCGCAGACCACCATCTTCAAATGCGGCAGTTTCAGGTTGTTGCTGTTCATGTAGTTGAGAAGCATCAGCCACACCGTCGGGACGCCCGCGGTGTGGGTCACCGCTTCGGTGTCCAACAGTTCATAGACCGAGGCGCCGTCGAGTTTCGGCCCCGGCATCACGAGCTTGGTGCCCATCGAGGGCGCCGAGAAGGCGATGCCCCAGCTGTTGGCATGGAACAAAGGCACCACCGGAAGCATGGTGTCGGAGGCGGACGTGCCGAGCGCGTCCTTGGAGTTGGCCATCAGCGCATGCAGCACGTTGGACCGATGCGAATAGAGCACGCCCTTGGGATCGCCCGTGGTGCCCGAGGTGTAGCACATGGCGGCGGCGGTGTTTTCGTCGAAGGTCTTCCAGGCGAAATCGCCGTCGCAGTCGCCGATCCAGTCCTCGTAAGCAATCGCGTTCTTCAATGTCGTCTGCGGCATGTGCGCCCGGTCGGTGAGCACGACATAGCGCTCGACGCTGCCCAATTTCTCCGCGATCTTTTCCAGCGTCGGCACGAAGGTAAGATCGGTCAGCACGATGCGGTCCTGCGCATGGTTGACGATCCAGCCGATCTGATCCGGAAACAGGCGCGGGTTGACGGTGTGGCAGATCGCGCCGATGCCCATGATGCCGTACCAGGACTCCAGGTGACGCCAGGTGTTCCAGGCGATGGTCGCAATGCGGTCGCCGAACTTGATGCCGTCCCGGGTGAGCGCCTGCGAGACCTTCAGCGCGCGGTCATGGATCCCCTTGTACGTGGTGCGATGGATGGGCCCCTCGACCGATCGGGTGACGACCTCCTGGGTGCCGTGAATGGTCGCTGCGTGTTCGATAATGCGGTGGCACAGCAAGGGCCAGTCTTGCATCAAACCAAGCATTCGGACGTTCCTCCAGTGTTTCCCCTCGACCCGAGCAATTGCCATGAAACTTAGCCCGGGCCAAGGGGCGCGCAAACGGCGCCGGCGCGACATAATGGTTACAGCGGCAATGCTGCTGATGGTTGCCGGTAGCCTGGCGCTGCCGGCCCCAGCGTCTGCACGCAAGTCGGCCCAATGGTTCTGGGGCGACCTGTTTGCGGGCCCGCCGAGGCGGCACCGGAGCGTGCACGCGGCGCGCGTGCCCTTGCCCAGGCCACGCCCGGCGAAGGCGCCCAGGGCCGGTCCGGCGGAGGAGGCCAGGGGCGAGCCCGAAATTCCACCGGCCATCCAGGCTCCGGCGCCGCCGTCTCCGGCCGCCGAAGCCAAACCTGCTGAAGCCAAACATCCCGAGGCCAAACCTCCTGAAGGGAAGCCGGCCGAGCAGGCGGTGGCGCCGGCCGAGCCGCAGCCTTCGGCCTGCCGGCAGGCGCTCACCGACGATATCGCGATCGCGCCCTCGATCGCCGCAATCCACGGTCCCGGCGACTGCGGCGGCGAGGATCTGGTGCGGCTGGAAGCGATCGTGCTCCCGGACAGGCGCCGGGTCGCAGTCACGCCGGCGGCAACGCTGCGCTGCCCGATGGCGACGGCGGTCGCCGACTGGGTCCGTACCGACGTCGCGCCGCTCGCGGAGAAGCTCGGCAGCGAACCTTCCGCCCTCGTTAACTTCGACTCCTATGAGTGCCGGACGTTCAACGGCGTCCAGGGCGCGCACCTGTCCGAGCATGGCCATGCCAATGCGCTCGACGTGCACGCTTTCAAGCTGGCCGACGGCCGCGAGATCGCGCTGACCGACCGCAACCTGCCGCGCTCGTTTCGGGAGGATGTGCTGCACTCGGCCTGCACGCGCTTCACCACGGTGCTGGGGCCGGATTCCGACTGGCACCACGAGGACCACATCCACATCGATCTGATGCAGCGCCACAACAACTACAGGATCTGCGAGTGGGACGTGCTCGATCCGCTGCCCAAGATCGCCCCGTTGCTGCCGCCCGAGCGCCCCTCCGAGGCCCCGCCGCGCCAAGTGGCGAAAACCGAGCAGGAGAGGCAGGCAGGGACGAACGAAAAGGCCAAGCAGGAAGAGGCGAGGCCGGCGGTGCAGGCGGGCAAAGCGCCGCGGCCGACCAACAAAGCGCGTCGTTCGGTGACGGTCGGTCGTGGAGCGAAGAACTAGCTAGGGCATGATCCGGAAAAGTGTGTAGCGGCTTTCCGGAAAGATCATGCTTGATCAAAAAGCTAAAGCGCGATGGCTATTCGACCCAACCTCGTCGCGCTTTAGATGGAGCTATGGCGGCAGTTCGCCTCGCTCAACTCACTCTGCGAAGACGTCCCCAAAAATAAAAAAGCGCCGGCTGTACCGGCGCTTTTTCACCCCAAGCTTGACGCTCATTGCAAGAAGTTAGTGTTACCCCCGCCCCCCTGCAGTGCGAGCGTCGAATTGTACGGGGAGTCGCCATGGTGCGGCTCCAGCACCACGACGATGGTGCCGATCTTCACCCGATTATAGAGGTCGATCGCGTCCTCGTTGGTCAAGCGAATGCAGCCCGACGAAATCGAGGCGCCGATATATTCCGGCTGGTTGGTGCCGTGGATGCGGAACAGCGTATCCTTGCCGTTGGCGTAGAGATACATCGCCCGCGAGCCCATCGGATTGTCCGGGCCCGGCGCCACGTAGCTCGGTACGCCCAGACGCTCGATCTCGCCCTTGGTCGGGTGCCAGGGCGGCCACTCGGTCATCGCGCCGACCTTGGCGATGCCGGACCACGCCATGGCCTCTTCGCCCACGGTGATGCCGTAGCGGATCGCCTTGCCGCCATCGAGCACGTAATAGAGGTAGTGATTGTCCGAATCGACCACGATCGTGCCGGGCGCTTCCTTGCGGTGATAGTCCACGATGGCGCGGCGGAACGGCTGGGGAATCGGAACATTGGTGTAGCGGATTTTCGACAGCAGTTCCTTGTCGTGTGGCTTGAAATCTGCAGTGTCGGTGGCCTGGTAAGTCGTGGCCTGCATGCAGCCCGACAGCAACAGACCGGCGGCCAAGACGGCCAGTTTTACTTTCAGCGACGGCATCTTTTACTTCCGGATTCTGAAGACAGGAGCGCAGCTGGACGCTCGAAACCTGCGTCGTAAACGCCACGATTCAGTAAAGTCACATTACCGTCGAACCCTGCCACAATTCCAGCATTGAGAATGGTTCGCCGCGATGCGGCACGATGGTTGTGGCTTTTTTGCCGCAATCACGGCGGCGTGAGGCTGTTTTTTGGGCAAATGCGGCCGGATTCGTCCCGCTTTCGCGAACCGCGGGAGCGCTGGTGCACAAGAGAATGAACGTGGTTAACGCGGCCGTCACCTGCGCGCTGGCATAATCCGCAGATGTCCCGTAAGCGCGAGCTCAACGCGTCCGGAGCCCCGCATGTTCTCAGTATTCGTTGCCGCCGAGGCCTCCCTGAAAAAGGCTGTTATCACCGATCTCGCGGCGCTGCCGGAGAACGCGGTGTGGATCGACCTCGTCAACCCGACAGCGGCCGAGGACAAGGCAGTGGAGCGGCTTGCAGGGATTGCGGTTCCGACGCGGGAGGACATGCAGGAGATCGAGATCTCGAGCCGCCTCTACATCGAGGCAGGCGCGCGCTACATGACGGCGACGTTGATGTGCCAGTCCGAGTCCGACATGCCGCGCACCACGGCGGTGACCTTCATCCTCGCCGGCCATCGGCTCGTGACGGTGCGCTACGACACGCCGCGGCCGTTTCCGGTGGTGGAGAACAAGCTCGCGCGTGCCTGCTCTCCGACCATCACCGGCGAACAGGTGCTGATGGAATTGCTCGATGCGGTGATCGACCGTTGCGCCGACATCCTGGAGCGCGTCGGCGCCGACGTCGACCAGGTCAGCCATGAGATTTTCGAGCCGGACAGCCAACGCCATGGCCACGCCAAGCAATATTCGCAGATCCTGATCGCGATCGGCCGCAAGGGCGACCTCACCTCCAAGGTCCGAGAATCCCTGGTCTCGATCGGCCGCCTCGTCACCTTCCTCTCTGCCGTGATCGAGGGCGTGAAGTGGACCAAGGACATGCGCGAGCAGCTCAAGACCATGCAGCGCGACGTCGCCTCGCTCACCGATCACGCCTCCTATCTCTCCAACAAGATCACCTTCGTGCTCGACGCCATGCTCGGCGTCGTCAATCTTGAGCAGAACAACATCATCAAGCTGTTCTCGGTGATGGCGGTCGTGTTGATGCCGCCGACCCTGATCGCTTCGATCTACGGCATGAACTTCAGCGACATGCCCGAACTGCATTGGGCGCACGGCTATCCGATCGCACTCATCGCCATGATCATCGCGGCCGTAGTGCCGTATTACGTCTTCAAATTGAAGAAGTGGCTGTAAGCCTCGCTCCTTCTCCATCGCGTCGGCCGGGACAGCGATGGCCGACCTTGTCCCACAAACGGAGAGGT
>JBLMWS010000082.1:0-5841 GCA_050257355.1 Gemmatimonas sp. | reverse complement strand
ATCTCGTCGAGATGCAGCCTGCCGCCGACGACGAAATAGAGGTGATTGGCCTGGTCGCCTTTGCGAAACAGTGTGTCCCCGGCGTTGATCGCGCGCTCGGTCATGAACGGCTTGAGCCAGTCGAGCGACATATCGCCTTTGCTCGCCGCCTCCACCTGCTTGATCAGCCGCAGCATCTCGTACAGCCGGTACATATTGAGCGGGAGCAGTACGGTGTGCAGCACCACCGTCGGAATGCTGCCGAAGAGGACCCCGTAGGTGACGAAGGCTACGTTGCTGGCAATGCCTACCATGCGAAGCGGAATCATGGTCCGCATCGAAAGCGTGGCAATGACCAGCCCCGCCGCGACAAATCCGACCAAGGTGACGATATTCATGTGCCCCCGCAATCCTTGCTCGCCCCCGCGCACGGTAGCGAGCGCCTTTCGGCCAGACAACGCTGTTTCGGCCTTGGGAAAAGAAATCGTCAGGTTCTACGCCTGCGGCTCCGACACCATGCCCCAGCGCCGGACGGTAGCGTGCTCAAGGGTCTGGAAGACAAACCGTTCGAACACCACGCCGATGACACCGATACCGACCAGCGTCGCGAGCATGACCCCGGCGTCGAGGAATTCCGCAGCGGTGAAGATGATCTCGCCGAGGCCAAGCTTCGGGCTCGCCAGCAATTCGCCGCCAATCACGCCGATCCAGGCGCGGCCGAAGGCAAGCCGCAGGCCGGTGATGACGTAAGGCAGCGAGCCGGGCCAGATCACCTTGCGGAACAGGGTCGCCTCGTCGGCGCCCATCACCGTTGCCGCGCGCAGCCACAACGGATTGACCGCGCGCACGCCGGTCCACACGCTGTAGACCAGCGGGAAAATCGAGGCATAGATGACGACGAGAATGGTGGCGAGATTGCCGATGCCAAACCACAAAATGAACAGCGGCACCCAGGCAAGCGAGGGGATCGGCAGCAGCACGCTCAGAACCGGCAGGAAGATGCGCTCGGCCACCCAGGAGCGCGCCATCATCACGCCGAGCGGCACTGCGACCGCAAACGAAATGCCCAGGCCGATGAAGACGCGCACCAGCGTCGCCAGCGCGTTCTTGATGAAGCTGCCGTCGGCCAGCATGGCCCAGATGACGCTGCCGACAGCTTCGAGCGGCGGTGTCATCGCCGTCGAAAACATGTCGCTGCGCGCGAAGCCTTCCCAGATGGCGAGCAGCACCGCGACGCCCGCCATGCCGCGCGCAAAAGCGACAAAAGAGAAGCCTTTTCTCATGCCGCCACCATGCCCCAACGAACCACCGTCCACCGCTCGATGCGTGTGAAAACCTGCCATTCGAGCAGGATGCCGATGGCGCCGATCACCGCGATGGTGGCGAGCATCACGTCGGTGTTGAGGAAGGTCTGCGCCCCGAAGATCAGCCAGCCGAGACCGCGCTTCACCGACATCAGCATTTCGACCGCGATCAAAAGGCGCCAGGCCTGCGCCAGCCCGAGCCGCAGCCCGATCATGATGTAGGGCAATGCCCCCGGCAGCACGACGCGGCGGAAGATGTCACGGTCGCGCGCGCCCATTACTACAGCTGAGCGTAGCCAGATCGGCTTCACCGCCTTCACGCCCTTCCAGGCATTGATGATGACGATGAAGCTCGACGCGACGCCGACGAGCAGGATGGTCGGCAGATCGCCCAGCCCGAACCACAACACGAACAGCGGCGCGTAGGCGAGGCCGGGAATCGGGTAGAGGAACGTGACGATCGGCAGCAGCGTGTCCTCGATCCACTGCCGCCGCCCCATCGCGATGCCGACCGACACGCCGATGACGGCAGCGATCAGGAATCCGGCGCCGAGGCGATAGATTGTCGCCACGGTCGCCGCCAGCAGCGTGCCGTTGCCGGCGAGCCGCACGAGGGCGTCGGCAATGGTGCCGAGACCGGGCACCAGCTTCGGCGGAAACCCGCCGTAGCTCGCCAGGATTTGCCATCCCGCCGCGATCACCGCGAAGGTCGCGAGCGGCAAGCCGATCGATAGTGTCCGTCTCATCACCTGCAGATCAGGCCAAAATCAGGCTTTGGCGCGCGCAGCAGCGAGGATGCTGTGGTTGAGCCGCGTATTCCAATCCGGGGTCGCAGCGATCTTCTTCTGATCGAGCAGTGTCTTCGATTCCTCGGTCAGATAGGCGTTCAGCTGCGGGCCGAAATCCGGATTGACGTCGATCTTCGACAGCATCAGCTTGATGACCTGATCGTTGACCGAGAAGCCCTGATCCTTGAAGTGCTTGAGCACGATCGCGGTCGCCTGGTCGCGGTTCTCCTGGTAGATCTTCACCGCCGCGAGCCATCCGCGCATGAACGCGACGACGCCGTCCTTGTTCTTGTCGATGACCGATTTGTTCGCCGCCAGGATGATCGGCTGCAAGTCGTAGTCGCTGTAGTCGGTTAGCACCTTGCCGAGCTTCTCGACCTCGGCCACCGACGGAAACGGTTCGACGCCGGCAAACGCATCGATCGATCCGGAGGCGAGCGCCGAAATATGGTTCTGGAAACGCACGTTCACCAGCTGTACGTCGTCCTTGGTCAGGCCGGCCTTGGGAAGGATCTTGTTCAGGAACACGGCGTCCGTCGCCGAGCCGGGCTGGGAGCCGACTTTCTTGCCTTTGAGATCCTTGATCGAATTGATGCCCGACTTGGTGCCCGCGACAATCGCCAGGGTCTTTGCACCGTAGAGCGCCAGACCGATCGCCTCCAGCTCGCCCTTCGCCGCGCCGATCACGAACGGCGTCGAGCCGATCACGCCGATGTCGACGCGCCCGGAGATCATGGCATCGCGCGTGGTCTTGCCGCTGTCGAAGGTATGTATGGCGACGTTGCCGCCGGCTTTCTTGAACAGGTCTTCCGAGCCCGCGATCATGCCGATCGTGCCCCAGGACGTGTTCTGGTAGCCGAAATTGATCTCGGCGCCTTGGGCGCCCGCACGCATTCCGGTTGCCGCGGCGGCAAGCGCGCCGCCGGTGATCGTCAGAAACTCTCGGCGCGGCAGACTGAGCTTGGTCATGATGTCCTCCCTATCTAAAGTTGTGCGGTTCCACCTTCCGTCAGCTCACGGTGAAGCCGACGGCCTTGAATTTCTCCTTCGCTTCCGGCGACGTCAGAAGCTCGATCAGTGCCTTGGCCGCCGCCTGCTCCTTTGCCGCACCATGAATGGCGGCTGAGAATGTGACTGCGCCCTGGATGGCGGCCGGGAAGGGCCCGACCAGCACCACATCCTTGTTGGCGAGAATCTCACTGATCTGGCCGAGGCCGATCTCGATGCCGCCCGCGGCGACTTCCTTCAGGCCTTCGGGCCCACGGTCGCGCAGTTGGATTTTCGACGCGAGCTCCTTGTCGAGGCCAAGCTCGGCAAACACCTTGGCGACGTGAATGCCGCTCTGGCCGCCTTTGGCCGGATTGGCATACATGATCGATTTCGCAGCCAGCATCGACTTCTTGAAGGCCTCGACGTCATGAATATCGGGCTTTGGCGCGCCGGATTTCACCGCGACCCCGACGCCCATGCTGCCGAGATCCTTGATGCTGCCGCCGTCGACCTTGCCGTCCTTCGCGAGCGCGGCGAGGCCCTTGTCGGTCGCCAGCACAACGTCGCCCGGTGCGCCTTCGGCCACCTTCTTGGCGACGGCGCCGGCGGTGCCGAACTCGAATTTCACCGTGTTTCCGGTCTTTTCCTCGTATGTCTTGACCAGCGGGCGCACGACCGACTGCACCGCGCCCGGGCAGAACACCACCACCTCGGCGGCGGCCGCCGGCGCGGCGGCTAAGCACGCAACGATTCCAGCCAACAGCAACTTACGCATGACAGTCTCCCGTCAGTGTGAACGCAAATGGCGCATGATCTCGCGTTGTTTCGCGACGAATGGCTCGCTGAGCGGATCGCGCGGCCGCGGAAGGTCGAGCACGACTTCGGCCTTCACCGTCCCCGGATGCGCGTTGAGCACGATCACCTTGTCGCCGAGAAAAACCGCCTCGGAAACGTTGTGCGTAATGTAGACGATGGTCTTTTTCGTTTTCTGCCAGACGTCGGTGAGCAGCAGCTGCATATCGTCGCGCGTCATGGCATCGAGCGCGGCGAACGGCTCATCCATCAGCAGTACCTGCGGATTGTAGGCGAGCGAGCGCGCGATCGCGACGCGCTGCTGCATCCCGCCGGACAGCTGGTGCGGAAACACGTCGGTGAATTTTTCGAGACCGACCAGGCGGAGGAATTCGAGCGCCGTCTTCTCGCGCGTGGCCTTATCGATCTTGCGCATCTCGAGGCCGAACTCAACATTGTGTTTTGCCGTGCGCCAGGGAAAGAGCTGCGCGAAATCCTGAAACACGACTCCGCGGTTCTGCGTCGCGCTGTTCAGCGTGGCATCGCCTATGCGGATTTCGCCTGAAGTCGGCTCCAGCAGGCCGGCGAGGATGTTGAGGATCGTCGTCTTGCCGCAGCCGCTGGGGCCGAGCAGGCAGAGGAACTCGGACTGGCGGACCGAGAAATTGATGTCCTTGATCGCAAGGACCCGGCCTTTCTCGACCTGGTATTCGAACGTCACGTTCTTGACCTCAATCTGATCCGTCACGTCGTCCACCTATCGTCCGCCGGCGGCGTCGCGTCGCTGACTGTCCGCGTCCGCCAATTGCGCCTGCGCCAGGTCGATGATTTCGCTCAGGCGCACCGCGCGGCTTTCTTCCTGCGCCGATTTCAGCGCGGCATAGACCGCGGCCACCGCGCGGCATCCGTTTTGCGCCGAAAGCTCGCATTCCTTGTTAGCCGCTACGCTGTCGGCGAAAAGCTCGAGCTCGTCGCGATACATATTGCCCGGCGGTACGGGCAGGGCCTGGCGATCGGCCGGCCCTTTCCCGCGCGCCCGCATGTAGAGCGTCGCATTTTCGTGCAGCTTTTCCGGGCTGGCCCAATAGGTCTGGTCAATGTCGTAAAACATTAAGGCTTCGGCGCCGGTGGCGCGCACGTTGAAGCTTCCCGGGCTGGTCCAGCTCGAAATAACGGTGCCGAGCTTGCCGTCGGCAAAATGCACCGTGACGATCCATTGATCCTCGACCTCGGCGCCGACCGGCGAATGGCGGCCCGCGCTGGCGCTGACCGCAGCAATATCCCCGCCCAGATAACGCAGGGTGTCGAACTGGTGGACGCCGATCTGGCTCAACGATCCGCCCGGCGCGCTTTCGGAGTACCAGCGCCAGTCCTGCGGCGTGATGCGCAGGCCGCGATCATTGGAGAGCGTGGCTTCGATCTGGCTCACTTTTCCAAGCTTGCCGCCATCGATGGCGGCGCGGATGGCGCGGACGCCGGTGAGCAGGCGCGCGCAATGACCGACCACGATGCGCACGCCGTGCACCTTTTCGAGCGCGGCGATGGCGAGCGAGTCCGTCATCGTGTTGGCGATCGGCTTTTCGATATAGACGTGCTTGCCGGCAGTAGCCGCGCGCCGCGCGAACTCGAAATGCAGCTCGTTCGGCAGCGCCAATGCAACGGCGGCGATCGACTTGTCACCGAGCACGGTTTCGAAATCGCACGCCGGAACGCCGGTCTCGCGCGCGAAGGCCGCAAGCCGCTCCGGATTGCGGCCGACGCAGCACGCGAATTCAATCTTGCCCGGTTGCGCGGCGGCCTTGGCGAGCACCTTGCCCCACGCGCCGACGCCGACCAGAGCGGTGCGGAGGCGCGCCATCATTCGCCTCCCGTGCCGGTGACGCTGGTGCCGCCGCACACGAACAGCGACTGGCCGGTGATGAAGCCGCTCTCGCGCGCGAGCAAGAAGGTGACCGCGTGGGCGACGTCCTGCGGCGTGCCGAGCCGTT
>JBLMWS010000081.1:0-20732 GCA_050257355.1 Gemmatimonas sp. | reverse complement strand
GCGGAGATCTCGAGATCGGCCGCCATGTCGGCCTGGGTCAGCCCCAGCTCGCGCCGCAGCCGCCGCAGCCGGGGTCCCATGAAGATCGAGCGGGCGCTGGAGGTGGTCATGACAGAGCCTCGGGTTCTGTAATATTCTTACAGCTATACACTACATTTCTGTAAAGTGTGACAAGTTTTCCGCGGAGTGACTGGTGTCCGGCGAGCTGGTGCGTTTGAAAAGATGCCAGTTTGTCGTCACCGAAGGGATCACGGACATGAACTTCCAACCGCGCGGAATTAGCGACCGGGCCATCCAGGGACCGGCGTCCTACCAGGGCGAGATTGAGGCGGCCGAAGCCCTCCTCAAGGACAAGCCCACCTGGAACGGCGTCAGCGCCGAGGCCGTGGCGCGCATGCGCCTGCAGAACCGCTTCAAGACCGGCCTGGACATCGCCCGCTACACTGCGGCGCTGATGCGTGCCGACATGGCGGCCTATGATGCCGACCCCACCAAGTACACCCAGTCGCTCGGCTGCTGGCACGGCTTCATCGCCCAGCAGAAGCTGATCTCGATCAAGAAGCATTTCGGCTCGACCGACCGCCGCTACATGTATCTCTCCGGCTGGATGATCGCGGCGCTGCGCTCCGAGTTCGGCCCGCTGCCCGACCAGTCGATGCACGAGAAGACCTCGGTGCCGGCCCTGATCGAGGAGCTCTACACCTTCCTGCGTCAGGCGGACTCTCGCGAGTTGAACGACATTTTCCGTGCGCTCGACAAGGCGCGCAAGGAAGGCGACAAGACCAGGGAGAAGGAGCTGATCGCGAAGATCGACGGCTTCCAGACCCATGTCGTGCCGATCATCGCCGACATCGACGCCGGCTTCGGCAACGCGGAGGCGACCTACCTGCTCGCCAAGAAGATGATCGAGGCGGGCGCCTGCGCGCTGCAGATCGAAAATCAGGTCTCCGACGAAAAGCAGTGCGGCCACCAGGACGGCAAGGTGACTGTGCCGCACGAGGTCTTCCTGGCGAAGATCCGGGCCTGCCGCCATGCCTTCCTCGAACTCGGCGTCGAAGACGGCATCGTCGTGACCCGCACCGACTCACTGGGTGCCGGCCTCACGCAGCAAATCGCCGTGAGCCACAAGCCCGGCGACCTCGGCGACCAGTACAACAGCTTCCTGGATTGCGAGGAAGTAACAGCCGCGAACGCCAGGAATGGCGATGTCATCATCAACCGCAACGGCAAGATGATGCGTCCGAAGCGGCTTGCCAGCAACCTTTATCAGTTCCGTCCTGGTACGGGTGAAGATCGCTGCGTGCTCGACTGCATCACCTCGCTGCAGAACGGTGCCGACCTGCTGTGGATCGAGACCGAGAAGCCGCATATCGAGCAGATCGCCAAGATGGTTGACCGCATTCGCGAGGTGGTTCCGAACGCCAAGCTGGCCTACAACAACTCGCCATCGTTCAACTGGACGCTCAACTTCCGTTGGCAGGTGTACGATGCGATGAAGGAAGCCGGCAAGGACGTCAGCAAGTACAATCGAGCCGACCTGATGAAGCCGGAATACGATGATACGCCGCTGGCCATTGAAGCCGACGAGCGCATCCGCACCTTCCAGGCCGATTCGGCAAAGCGTGCGGGCATCTTCCACCATTTGATCACGTTGCCGACCTATCACACGGCAGCTCTGTCGACTGATAATCTCGCGAAGGCCTATTTCGGTGAGCAGGGCATGCTGGGTTATGTGAAGAATGTTCAGCGCCAGGAGATCCGTCAGGGTATCGCCTGCGTCAAGCATCAGAACATGGCCGGCTCCGATATCGGCGACGATCACAAGGAATATTTCGCCGGTGAAGCCGCTCTGAAGGCGGGCGGCGCCCACAACACGATGAACCAGTTCGGCTAATGGTAATAGCAGGAGACTACCATGACCAAAGGCAGCAATTTCTGGGTGATCGGCGGTGAGTTCGGCTCGATGAACTTCCACAAACTCGTGGAAGGCTCGGCCCAGGTCAAAGGTCCCTTCAAGACCCGCAAGGAGGCTGAGGACTGCTGGCGCGAGGTGTCGGAAGAACACCGCCACAAGGCCGGCGTGCGCTTCTCCATCGTGGAGGAGCCCAGCCGCACCGCGGCAGCCTGACAAGCGTCAAAATAAGTGCCCAAGGCCGGCGGCCTCATCCGGATTTTCCGGGTGGGGCCGTTTGGCTTTTCATCCACCGCTCGCCTAAGCCTTTGAGAGTTATGAGACTTTGCGGCGCGTCAGGTTGCTGATAGGCTGATGGGGTCAAAAACCCCAGCTTTAGGGCCCGTCAGATGTCAGAGGCGCAAACTAGGCAAAGCACCGCGGCAGCGCCGCCGATCAGCTTGCGCGATGCGCTGCGCAAGGCGCGGATCGAGGCCGCCGACCGTACCGGCGTCGTCGTCGACCTGCGCGACGCGGAAGTGGCGCGGCTGGAAATCCTCAACGAAGCGCTCGATCCCCTGTTCGCGCAGGTGCCGGGCGAGGTCGACCTGTTTGATCGCGGCATTTCCCAAGGAGAGACGCCGCGGCTGTGGATCGACGTGGTGGCCCATGTGGTGATGGGCCGCGACAAGCGCATCTATCGCTTCGTGCAGGACACGCGCTTCGGCCGCATCGTGCTTGCCGAGTCGCATGATGTGCCTGCCATTGTCGACGCGGTGACCGATTACGTCGCCCGGCGGATGGTGGAGCGCGAACATGCGCTGGCGCCGACCAAAGCACCCCCGGCGGTCAAGCCGGAGAAACGCAGACGCCGCGGCTTCTGGCTTTTCGTGCTCGGTTTTGTGCTCGGCGCGCTCGCCCTGTTCGCCCTGGCGTTGGTCGCAGCGCTGCAGAATCTATGACATCGTCGTTCCGGGACGATGCGCTACGCTAGTGTCCCGAATCCGAAGTTCGCCCTACTTCGCAGCACCTTCGGAGCGAATTTCGGATTCGATAAGGACACTAGCAAGCTTATGATTCTAGTGTCGTTTATGGCTCAGAAATTCGCACGACGGACTCGCGGCAACGATGGTGCGAATTTCTGAACCACGACACTAGCATCGAACCCGGGACCTCGAGATTCCGGGTTCATCGCTGCGCGATGCCCCGGAACGACGCGATAGCCCTATATCAGCCGCGTGCGATTGAGCTCCACGACCTGCAGCTTCTCGTTCATGCCGCGCACGGTCTGTTCGCAGCGCCAGCCGTTGCCCTCGCGTGCGACCGCGAACAGATTATACGCGGCGGCAGGATGGCGGCCGTGGGCAAGCGCGGAGGCCGACGGCACGCCGATTGCGGGAATTTTGCCCTCGGGGCCCTCGATCCAGATGGTGGAGTGGACGTGGTCGTGACCGTGCAGGATCAGCTGCACGCCGTGGCGCCGCAGGATTTCGAGCAGGTCGGAAGCATCGGTCAACCGCTTGATATGCGAATCCGAGCGTAGCGGATGATGCACGAGGAGCACCCGAAACAGCGGTTCGGCCGACAGGCGATCCAAAAGGCGCGTCAAGGCCTCGAGTTGATCGCGTCCCAGCGTGCCGGTCGCGAAGAACGGCGGCGTCGGCACCGCGGAGGACAGGCTGATCAGGGCGAGCGGGCCGCGCCGGCGCAGCGACGGGAAGCGGTGCTCGGCTGGCGCATCATCGCCGCGCAGGTAATCGGCGAAGACCTCGCCAAAGCAATGGCTGGTCGCACGCACGTAAGCGTCATGGTTGCCCGGAATCGTGGTGACGTTCTCTGGACTGCCGATCGCTCGCAGCCAGCGCGCCGCAGGCGCGAACTCCGCCTTCAGCGCCAGATTGACGAGATCTCCGGTGACCGCGATGTGATCGGGAGCCTGCGCCTTGAGGTCCGCCACCAGCGCATCGAGCACATCGCGACGGTGATATTTATGACGGTTGCGCGTCCAGTTAAGATAACCCAGCGCGCGTTTGCTCATGAGTTCGGACAAGCCCGGCGTGGGCAACGGCGGCAGATGCGGATCCGACAGATGCGCAAGCGTGAAGATGGTCATGATCCGCCCCGCTCCCGGGCGACTGCGAGCGATTGCGTGGTTACGTGGTGGTCCCGGTTGGGATAAGGGTCTATTCGCAAGTCAGAGACGCCGGCGCAACAATAAACGCCGATCAAGGATGCCGATGACGGTCAAGGTCCAGGGCCTGCGGAGGCGAATGGAGCCGCTCCTGCGGCGGGTGTTTCATCTCTATTGGCGCTTCGCCCGCGGCATGACGTTGGGCGTGCGCGCCGTGGTCCTCGATGAGGACAATCGGGTGTTTCTGGTCATGCACAGCTATGTCTCCGGCTGGTATCTGCCGGGCGGCGGCGTCGAGGTCGGCGAAAGCCTGCTCGACGCGCTGCAACGCGAACTGATGGAGGAGGGGCGGATCGAGCTTGCCGTCTCGCCGCCGCTGCACGGGCTGTTCCTCAACAGCCATGTCTCGCGCCGGGACCATGTCGCGGTCTATGTCGTGAGAGACTACCGCCAGGACCGTCTGCCGAAGCCGAACCGCGAGATCCTGGCCTGCGGCTTCTTCGCGCCCGACGCCTTGCCGGAAGGCACCACCCCGGGCACGCGGCTTCGCATCGCCGAAGTGCTGGAGGGCAAACCGCTCATCGCAACGTGGCGTTAACAGCGCCCGTGCTAGAGCGAGGCCGGGACAATCGCGATTTGCGTGCCTTTCCTCCCGACCCATCCGGCGGTCACGTCCGAGACGGTCCCGATCGCAATTGGCGCCTCGGAGCCATGGCCGCCTTGGTGCGCCTTCAGGGACAGACGATTTGGAGATGAACCTAGCAGCGTTGCGGATTGCCGTGCTGGTGCCCTGCTTCAACGAGGAGGCCGCCATCGCGACCGTGGTCGGAGATTTCCGCAAAGCGCTGCCCTCTGCGGAGATCTACGTCTACGACAACAATTCGCGCGACCGTACCGCCGCGGTCGCCCGCGAGGCCGGCGCCAAGGTGCGCAGTGAGCGACGGCAGGGCAAAGGGCATGTGGTGCGGCGCATGTTCGCCGATATCGATGCCGACATCTATGTTCTGGTCGACGGCGACGCCACCTACGAAGCGGCGAGCGCGCCAGGCATGATCGGGCGGCTGGTCAACGAGCATCTCGACATGGTCGTAGGTCTGCGCGTCGACAAGGTGCAGACCGCCTACCGCATGGGCCACCGCACCGGCAACCGGATGCTGACCAGCTTTCTCGCCTCGATCTTCGGGGAAGCGTTCAAGGACATTTTGTCCGGTTACCGGGTGTTCTCGCGCCGCTTCGTCAAATCCTTCCCGGTGCTGTCGGATGGTTTCGAGATCGAAACCGAATTGACTGTGCATGCCCTCGAACTGGCCCTGCCGGTCGCCGAGGTCGAGACGCTTTACTATGCGCGTCCGGAAGGCTCGTTCAGCAAATTGAATACCTGGCGCGACGGCTTTCGGATCCTTGCCACCATCCTCAAGCTCTATCGCTCGGAAAAGCCGCTGCGGTTCTTCACCGCGATCGGCATTTTCCTGGCCCTGGTGTCGGTAGGCCTCGCGATCCCGATCTTCATCACCTATCTCGAGCAAGGCGTCGTGCCGCGGTTGCCGACGGCGGTGCTGTCGACCGGGCTGATGATCGTGGCGATCCTTTCAGTCTCCTCGGGCCTCGTCCTCGACACGGTGACGCGGGGACGGCGCGAAATGAAGCTGCTCACTTACCTGGCGCAGCCGCCCCTCAACCGATCCTGATGCGTGTTGCCGCGTTCGGAGTCTCCGGGGCGATGGACCGCGCGCGCGGCGGATGCTAAGGCGCATCCGCATGAATGATCTGTCACTGACAATTGCGCCGGAAGACCCCAAGGACGCCCAGGCGATCGAACGACTGCTCGAACGCACCTTTGGTCCCGGCCGCTTCGTGCTCAGCGCCTATCGCCTGCGCGAGCACGTCGACCATCTGCTCGATCTTTCCTTCACCGCCCGCATCGGCACGCTCCTGGTGGGGTCGGTGCGCCAGCTGCCGATCTGCGTCGGCGACACCAAGGCGCTGCTGCTCGGTCCGCTGACGGTCGAGCCGCCGTTTCGCGGGCGCGGCGTCGGGCGCGCGCTGCTCGAGCGCGCGCTGAACGAAGCGAAGGCCAAAGGCCATCGCCTCGTGCTGCTGGTCGGCGACGAGGCCTATTACAGCCGCGTCGGCTTCAGGAAAGTCCCGAAAGGCACAGCGACCATGCCGGGCCCCGTCGATTACGATCGCCTGATGGTTGCCGAACTGGCCGACGGCGCCTTCGAGGGCGTCTCCGGCGCGATCCGCCCCGACTGGGATTTCGCGAAGTAGGGCCTTTTCACCAACGCTGCCGCAAATTACCACCTCCATCTGCGAGAGGTGGTAAGCGCTCAGTTTCGGCCTGATGTCAGCGCCCCTCGCGCAGCCAGGTCGCGGCGAACGCGCCGAGCAGCAGCAAGAGCCCGATCAGCCCGGCAAAGACCGGCAGTACGCCGACGCCCTTGACGACGCTGGCGTCGCGCAGGCGCACGCCCATCCAGCCGTCACCATGGAACACGCCGGACGAATGCACGCCGACGATCCGCGGCAGTTCGACGTTCGATCCGTCAGCCACCCGCTTTGCGTCGCCGCCTGTCGCCTGCGCGAGCGGCTTCAGCGTGTTCGTCGTGGAAGTGACTTCAGAGAATTCCTTTGGGTTGGTCGGACCGACATTGGTCAGCGCCTTCAGCGTGCCGTCGGTCGCAGCCCACAGGCCGAGTTCGTTGGCCGGCACGGTCGCGCGCCATTGGCCTGGTTCGCCCTGGCTGAGCGTCAATTGCGTTGTCGCGCCGGACGGGGAGGTCACCGTCACCGGCGAGACGCTGTCGGCCATGGTCTGGCGGATCACCTCGAGATTGTGACCCTGGGTCTTCAGGCGCAGCGCCTCCTCGTCGAGATCCGGCTGCTTCATCAGCCAGTGCGATATCCGCCGCAACAAATCGAGATGCGGTCCGCCGCCTTCATAGCCGCGCGCCCACAGCCAGATGTGGTCGGTGAGCAGCAGCGCAACCCGTCCCTCGCCGTAATGCGACAGCAGGAGCAGCGGCTCGCCGTCGGCGCCGGTCATCAGCGGCGCCGTGATGGCGTTGCGCGTGTCGACGGTGCGGAAGAAGCGGCTCCAATGCGGCGGATCGCTGTTCGAACCTTCGAGCCCCCGTGTCACGGGATGGCGTTTGCCGGCGTCGGACAGCCGGGCGTGATACGGCTTCTCGGTGACGCCGACGGGCTCGGCCGGCAACAGCGAATCCAGCGGCGTGCGCCAGAGGCTCGTGTTGGACGCATAGTCCGGTCCGGCCGCAACCAGCACCGCGCCGCCCGAGTGCACATAGCGCGCGATGTTCTCGAAATAGGCGACCGGCAGGACCCCTTGCCGCGCGTAGCGGTCGAAGATGATCAACTGGAATTGGTTGATCTTCTGCTGGAACAATTCACGAGTCGGAAAGGCGATCAGCGACAATTCGTTGATCGGCGTACCGTCCTGCTTCTCCGGCGGACGCAGAATGGTGAAATGCACGAGGTCGACGCTGGGGTCCGATTTCAGGAGGTTGCGCCAGGTGCGCTCGCCGGAGTGCGGCTCGCCGGAGACGAGCAGCACCCGCAATTTGTCGCGCACGCCGTCGATCGAGACCACCGCGCGATTGTTGATCGGGGTCAGCTCGTCCTTGAGCGGCGAGGCCTCGATCTCGACGATGTTCTGCCCCTCGTGCTTGATATTGACGTCGACGCTCGAGGTCTGGCCGCTCGAGAGCGTCTGCTCGCTGATCGTCTCGCCGTCGCGGCGGACGGTGACCTTGGCGCGTTCGCCGCTGACGCCCTGGTCGTCCAGGCGGAAGGTGATGGTCTGCGGCTGACCGACGATGCCGAAGCGCGGCGCGGCGGCAATCGCAATGCGCCGGTCGCGCTCGTTCTTCGCCCCGGTGATCAGGGCGTGAATCGGCGCGTGGAAGCCGAGCGCATTGGCGTTGGGAGGAATGTCGTGCACCCGGCCATCGGTGATCAGGAAGGCGCCGGCGACGCGATCGACCGGAACGTCCGACAGTGCGGACGACAGCGCGCCGAACAGGTGGGTACCGTCCGTTTCGCCGTCGGCCTGACCGGCCTCGACCACCCGAACCTCCAGCCCCTTGATCTTCTTCAGCGCGTCGACCAGCTCGGTCCGGGCCTGCTCGGTCTGCTTGCTGCGATCGCCGAAATTCTGGCTGGGGCTCTTGTCGACCACGACCGCCACCACCGAGCTCAGCGGTTGGCGGTCCTCGCGGGTGAACGACGGATTGGCCAGCGCCAGCACGATCAGCGCAAGTGCGGCCACGCGCACTGCGGCGCCGCGCGCGCGGGCGAGCAGGAGCAGCGCCGCGATCACGACGATCGCGCCGATCGCGATCCAGAGCACGAGCGAGGGAACAAGCGGCGTAAACGCAATGCCGTAGTTCATATGACTCAACCTTACTGTCCGAGCCGCTCGATGAGCGCCGGCGCATGCACCTGGTCGGCCTTGTAGTTGCCGGTCAGGGTGTACATCACGATGTTCACGCCGGCGCGGAAGGCGTATTCGCGCTGCTTGGGCTCGCCCGGTGTGAGCGGTAGCATCGGCTGGCCGTCGGGTCGGATGGCCCAGGCGCCGGCGAGATCGTTCGAGGTGATGATGATCGGCGAGACGCCGTCCCCGCCGCGCGCCGGTCGAGACGCGGTGTCCTCGTCCACATTGCGCGGCAGTGCCTCGACCCAGGTCTGGCCGTTGGTGAACCGTCCTGGAAAGTCACGCAAAAGATAGAATGTCTTGGTGAGCACATGATCGCGCGGGACCGGCTCGAGCTCGGGAATGTCGAGCGAGGAGAGAATATCGCGCAGCGTCTGCATGCCCGGCGTCTGCGATGCGCCGTTCTCACCTGGCGGCGCATCGATCGCATCGCGGGTGTCGAACAGCACGGTGCCGCCCTGCTTCCTGTAGGCGTCGATCTTGTTGAGCGCGTCCTGCGGTGGCTTTGGCGCGCCGGGCACGATCGGCCAATAGATCAGCGGAAAGAAGGCGAGTTCGTCGCGCGCCGGATCGACGCCGATGGGGTCGCCCGCCTCGAGCGCGGTGCGCTGTGCCAGGAACAGCGTCAAGCCGGCCATGCCCGCCTTGACGATGGAATCGACGTCGGCATTGCCGGTGACGACATAGGCAAGCCGCGTCCGCGACACCGCCTTCATGGCGAATTCATCGCTGCTTTCGGCGCGGATGGGCGAGGGCGTCAGCATTCCCGCCAGAATCAGGCCGACGGCGAGCACTGCCGGCGCCGCGCGCCGTCGCAACAGTCCGGCAAGTCCGCCGCCCAGCAGCGCAACGATGAGCGCATCGAGCAGGAACAGGGCGAGCGAGGCGGAGAGCAGCATGCCCCGCAGATCGCGCGGTTCGGCATTGGTGTAGGTCGCCCGCCGCGCATGCAGGGACGAGGTGTCGAGTGCCGCGACGCGGTCGGCGGGTGCCAGCGTGTTGACGGCGAGCGGGCCGTCGGCCGGTCCGTAGAAGCCGGGCGGATGATCCGGCGTGGCACGGTCGCGGTAATCGGCGGACAGCGGCTTGGCGGTCGACGGCGGCTGGCCCAGCACGCCAAACCCGTCAAGCGTATGCAGCGGCGCCACCGTCTCCTTGGCCCCCTGGCCTGCAACGCCGGCACCCGGTTTGGAGGTATAGCCGGACATATCGACGATGCGCCGGAGCATCTCGACGAAAGTCCCCGACATCGGCAGGTCCGACCAGCGCATATCGGCGCTGACGTGGAAGAGGGTGAGAATGCCCTTGCCGCGGCGCTCGCCGGTGACAAGCGGCGTTCCGTCCTCCAGCGACGCCCAGCTCTTGTTCGTGAGCGCTGCATCGGGTTCGGCCAGCACTTGCCGGCTCACGGTGACGTCCTTGGGCACGGCGAGCCCGGCAAACGGCCCATTGGCGGCGAAGGCCGCCAGATGCTGCGGCTTTTCCCAGGTGAGGCTGCCGCCGAGGGTGCGGCCGCCCTGCCGGAGCTTGACCGGCACCAGGTCGTCGGCGGCTTGTTGGTCCTGCTCGCCCTGCGCCAGCCGCGGTCCTGCGAAACGCACCAGCACGCCGCCCTGGTTGATCCAATCGTCCAGGCGTTCGCGCAGCTCCGGCGACAGCGAGCCGACGTCGGCCATGATGATCATCGGCAGCTTCTGGTCGAGGAATTGCGTGATCGCCTGCTGCGGGGCGGTGCCCCGCTCGCCCAGTCGGACGTCGGCGAAGGGCGAGAGCGCCCGGGACAGGTAGAATGTCGGCGCGAGCAGCGGCTGTGCGGTTTCGGTGGTGGCGCCGCTGACAATGCCGACCGCGCGGCGGCGCCAGCGCTTGTCGAGCAATTGCACCGCGCCGGCCGAACGTTCGCCGCCGATTTCGAGCCGCGCGATGTCGTTGCGCAGCTCGACCGGAAGATCGAATGCGGCTTCCGTCTCGGTCGCCTGGGGGGCAAACGAGAAGCGTGCCTCGCCGATCGGCGAGCCCTTGGCATCGAGCGCGCGCACAATCCCGCCGGCGGCACCGGTCCCGGCGCGCAGCACCTTGACCGTCATCTTGGCGGCGGCATTTTCGGCGTCAGCAAGCGCGAGCGGCGAGGGCGTGCCGCCCTGATAGACCGTGAGCGTGCGGTCGCCGATGGTCTTCGCCAGGGCTTGGACGAACTCCTTGCCGTGACCGGTGTCGATCCCGTCCGTCAGCCAGGCGACCTCGACGTCGCCGGTCGCCTTGAGAAAACGGTCGATCGCAGCGAGAGCTTCCGTCCGCTCGATCGCATAGGGTTTCGGCGCCAGCTTCTGCAAGGCCACCCGTGCGGCGCCCGCCGGCATCAGGGTGATGTCGCGCGTGGGCTCCGAGAGCGGCGCAAGCGCCACGCCGCGGCGGTCGGTCTCGGCACTGGCGATCAGTTCGTCGGCCGCCTTGATCCTCGCATCCCAGCTCGAAGCCGCACTCCAGCCGTCGTCCATGACGATCAGCAGCGGCGCCTTGCTGCCGGCCAGCCCGGTCTGCGGATTCCAGACCGGCCCCGCGGCGGCGAAGATCACCAGCGCGGCGGCGGCGAGCCGCAGCGCGGTCAGCCACCATGGCGTGCGCGACGGCGTTTCTTCCCGAGGCCTGATGTCGAACAGCAGCCGTGTCGGCGGAAACTCCATGCGGCGCGGCCGCGGCGGCGTCACCCGCAGCACCCACCATAGCAGCGGCAGACTCAACAGCCCCGCGAGCAGCAGCGGCTCGGTGAAGGAGAGGGGAAGGCCAAACATCACGCGCTCTGCCCTACTTTGACGTTGCCGCGCAGGCTCCCCTTGCTCACCGTCATGCCATTGTGCAGGAACAACAGCAGTTCGGCCGCCGAGCGGTCGGTGGTGTGGGTCGAAAACAGCCAGTCGAGCCGGTTGGTCTCGGCCCGAATCTGGTCGCGATGCAGTGCGACGCGTTCGACGTAATCCCTCGCCCAGCTTTCCGCGCGTCCCGCGGTAATGACGCCGTGGCCCTCGGGCTCGACGAATTCGACGCGTCCGGAGTAAGGAAAGCTCTCCTCGGCGGGATCGACAATCTGCACCAGCGTGCCGTGCGCGCCTGATGCCGACAAGCCGGCAAGGGTACTGCGGATCTCTGCTATCGGCGACCAGAAGTCCGACAACACCACGATCTCGGCGAGCGCCGACGGCACGAACGAGGGCGGCAGACTCATCCTCTCCGCATTGTCGTGCAGCATCGCCTGCGCCATCTTGTCGATCACGCCTCGGCTCGCGGTCGGCGTCATCAGGCCGGGAATGCCGACCCGTTCGCCGCCGGCCACCAACAGTTCCGCAAGCGCAAAGGTTACGATCAGCGTGCGCTCGAGTTTGCTGTCGCGCGCCTGTCGCGAGGCGAACGCCATCGAGGGCGAACGGTCCGGCCAGATCCAGACCGTATGTGCCGCCTCCCATTCGTGCTCGCGGACATAGAGATGGTCGTCGCGGGCCGAACGCCGCCAGTCGACATTTTGCGACGGCTCACCGGAGATGAAGCGGCGATATTGCCAGAAGTTTTCACCGGTGCCTGCGCGTCGCCTTCCGTGCAGGCCGTGAATGACATTGGCCGCGATGCGGCGGGCCTCAAGCACAAGACGCGGCAGCGATGCGGCGAGCGTACGGCTTTCGCCATCGGCACGTCGGACTGCAATGATCTCCCCGCTTCTGTGCCTGGTCTCTTCAGCCATCAACCGATCCGGGTCTTCAATTGCCGGATCACGTCCGGAATGGTGCGCCCCTCGGCACGCGCCGAGAAGGTCAGTGCCATGCGGTGCTTCAAAATGGGCTCGGCGAGATCAAGCACGTCGTCGACCGAGGGGGCAAGCCTCCCATCCAGCAGGGCGCGTGCGCGCACCGCCAACATGAGAGATTGGCTGGCGCGCGGACCGGGCCCCCAGGCGATCAGCTTGCCGGGCTCGCCGCCTTCCGGACCCGGACGCGCCGAGCGCACCAGCGACAGGATCGCTTCCACGACGGAATCGCCGACGGGCAGCCGGCGCACCAGTCGCTGTGCAGCGATCAGCGCATCCGCGGTCATGGCGCCCTTGGCCAGCGTCTCCTCGGCGCCGGTCGTCTCGAACAGAATGCGGCGCTCGGCATCGCGATCCGGATAGTCGACGTCGATCTCCATCAGGAAGCGGTCGAGCTGCGCCTCCGGCAACGGATAGGTGCCTTCCTGCTCCAGCGGGTTCTGCGTGGCGAGCACGTGAAACGGCTTCGGCAGATCGTGCCGGGCACCGGCAACCGTGATGTGCTGCTCCTGCATCGCCTGCAGCAGCGCCGACTGCGTGCGCGGGCTGGCGCGGTTGATCTCGTCGGCCATCAGGAGCTGCGCAAATACCGGGCCCGCGATGAAGCGGAACGATCGCTTGCCCGTATTGCTCTCGTCGAGGACCTCGGCGCCGAGGATGTCGGACGGCATCAGGTCGGGGGTGAATTGAATGCGCTTGGCGTCCAGGCCGAGCGTGACGCCGAGGGTCTCGACCAGCTTGGTCTTGGCGAGACCGGGCACGCCGATCAGGAGTGCATGACCGCCGGACAGGATCGTCACCAGGGTGTTTTCGATGACACGGTCCTGACCGAAAATGACAGTTGCGATCGCCTCCTTGGCGGCGCGGATCTGCCCCGAAACCTGTTCGGCCGAGCGGACGATCACGTCCTCCAGCTTTTCGACACTCTCCGCCATCCGCTTCGCTCCTGAATTCATGCGTCCCCGACGCGAGTTGACGCGTTCCTGGATCGCTTGCCTGACGCGGCTCGCTTCCCCCGCCACGCCGAAAAACCATGCTACGAACCCATGCCAAACTTGCGCAAAGGCTATGTGTTCGTTGAGTTAAACTATCCCCACATTAAGGGGGTTTCGGGGTATTAACGGCATCACGATATGGCGACCCGATCCCCGCAAATTCCCGGGGAACTCACCAGCATTTACGACGCGCTACTTACGACGATACTTACAACGACCGGCTTGCACCAATCGTGCCAAAACGCGAAGCAAAAATTTCGGGACAAACCATGGCGAAGCAAGGGCAGAGCTCAAATCCGGGCCTGGACGGGCTCACGGCTGCCGCCAACGAGGCCGCGAAGACGGCCGCGGGAAAAGGCCTGCCGCCGGTGCATCTGTGGAATCCGCCGTTCTGCGGCGACCTTGACATGCGAATCGCTGCCGACGGGACCTGGTATTACATGGGTACGCCGATCGGCCGGCCGGCGCTGGTGCGGTTGTTTTCTACCATCCTCAAGCGCGAGGGAGATAAATATTTCCTGGTGACGCCGGTCGAGAAAGTGGGCATTCGCGTCGATGATGCGCCCTTCCTCGCGGTCGAGATGGTCAAGCAGCATCACGCGCGAGGACGGCTATTACGCTTTCGCACCAACGTGGATGATTGGGTCGATTGCGATTCCGCGCATGGCCTGCGGTTCGAGGTCTCCCGCGATGGCGGGCTCACACCCTATCTTCATGTGCGTGCGGGTCTCTGGGCCAAGGTGACGCGCGCGCTCTATTATGATCTGGTTGACATGGGCGAGGAGCGGACAATCGACGATCGCCCGATGTTCGGGGTGGAATCGTCGGGCGAATTTTTTCCGATGGCCGATGCGGAACAGGTGAGGGCGGCGCTTTGAACGAGCCGATGCTGAAGACAGCTCCGGTCGAACTCGGCTCGGCGGAGTTTTTCGACCGGGTGCGGGGGCGGCTCAACTTCGATGTTCCCCGCAGCCTCGTCGACCCGCACTTCATTCCACAAAGCGGCGATGCGGGCACCGACCATATGCTGCAGGTCATCGCGCGCGAGCAGCCGATTCGTCCGGCGGCGGTGTTGATTCCGGTCGTCGATCACCCCGAGCCCACCGTGCTGTTGACGCAGCGCTCGCCGCATCTGGCCGATCACGCCGGGCAGATCGCCTTCCCCGGCGGCAAGATCGATACGACCGACGCCTCCCCGCGCGACGCCGCGCTACGCGAAGCCGAAGAGGAGGTTGGGCTCGACCGCAGCTTCGTCGAGCCGCTTGGCTATCTCGGCGTCTATGGCACGAGCTTCGGATTTCGCATTCTGCCGACGGTGGCGCGGGTGAAGCCCGGTTTTGCGCTCACCATCAATCACTCGGAGGTCGACGATGCCTTCGAGGTGCCGTTGTCCTTCCTGATGAACCCGAACAATCATCAGCTTCACAGCAAGGAATTCCGCGGCGTGGAGCGTACCTACTACGCGATGCCCTTCGCCGAGCGGTATATCTGGGGCGCTACCGCCGGCATCCTGCGGGTGCTCTACGAGCGGATCTACGCGCCATGATCCGGCAGCTTTTCACCGAGATCGGGATCTTTCTCATTCCCTTCGCGGTCTATGCATTGTTTCTGGTCGCCACCCGCACCGGCCTCCTGGCACCGGACTCGTGGCCGCTTCACCTTGTGGCCCGACTTGTGGTTGGATCGTTGCTTCTGGTTATTGTCAGCTTCATCATGCTTGCAAATTTTTCCGGCGCCCCACCAAACTCAACCTACGTCCCCGCCCATATCGAGAACGGCAAATTGGTTCCCGGAGTCGAGAGATGAATCCTGCTCGGGTGCTGGACGCGCCCTGGCTCAAATCCGGTCCTGCGGCCCGCGTGCTCGACCTTCTCAATGACGGCGGCGAGGAGGCGCGCGTGGTCGGCGGCGCGGTGCGCAACGCGCTGTTGGGTATTTCGACCGGCGATATCGATATCGCGACCACGGCGCTGCCGAACGAGGTGATCCGCCGCGCCAAGGCGGCCGGAATCAAGGCCGTGCCGACCGGGATCGAGCACGGCACGGTGACGTTGGTCGTCGATGCGCATCCCTTCGAGATCACCACGCTGCGCGAGGACACCGAAACCTTCGGGCGCAAGGCCAAGGTCGCTTTCGGTCGCGATTGGGTGGGCGACGCGCACCGGCGCGATTTCACCATCAACGCGCTGTCGGTCGATCGCGCGGGCGCGGTCTACGATTACGTGGGCGGATTGCCCGATATCGCCGCGCGACGGGTGCGCTTCATCGGGGAGCCTGCGCAGCGGATCGAGGAGGATTATCTGCGCATCCTCCGCTTCTTCCGCATTCATGCCGCCTTCGGCACCGGCGAGGTGGACCGCGCCGGCTATCTCGCCTGCATCGCCGCGCGCGCTGGCCTTGCGAGCCTGTCCGCGGAGCGCGTGCGGATGGAAGTCCTGAAGCTCTTGATCGCAAATGGTGCGATCGGCGCCGTGGCGGCGATGGCGGAGGGCGGGTTTCTTCAGGCGATTTTCGGCGGCGTCGCCTATACCGGTCCGCTGGCCGCAATGATTTCGACCGAGCGTGAGCTCGGCCTCGAGGCCGATGCGATCCGCCGTCTTGCGGCGCTTGCGGTTGCGGTCACCGAGGATGCGCGGCGGCTGGCGACGCGGCTGCGCCTGAGCAACGCGGAGGCCAAGCGGCTCGATGCCATGGGGCACCGCTGGTGGCGCCTTGCCGAGATGGACGAGGCGCGCGCCAAGCAGCGTCTTTACCGCCTCGGCGAAGAGGTCTATCGCGACCGCCTGCTGCTTGCCTGGGCGCGCGCCGGCGGACGGAGCGATCCCGCGCCGTGGCGCGAATTTGCAACCCTGGCTCAGCGCTGGAGCGCGCCGAAATTTCCGTTGAAGGCCGCCGATTTCATCGCCCGCGGCATTGCCGAAGGGCCAACGCTCGGCCACGTGCTGACGCTCGCGGAGGACGCTTGGCTCGCGGCCGATTTCCCGCTGGATGCGGCATCGTTGGGGTCGATCATCGACCAGACCGTTGCGCGCGTCACCCGCGACAGGCCGTGAATCGATTTCGCGCGCGACGGAGCGTTTTTTACGGCCACTTCACCTCGGGCGGCATCGAAGACAGGATGGAGTCGATGTTGCCGCCGGTTTTCAAGCCGAACAGCGTGCCGCGGTCGTAGAGGAGATTGAACTCGACATAGCGGCCGCGCCGGATCAATTGCTCCTCGCGCTCGGCCTCCGTCCACGGCGTAGCGAAGTTAGCGCGCACCAGCTGCGGGTAGACCTTCAGGAATTCGCGTCCGACATCCTGGGTGAAGGCGAAGTCGGCGTCCCAGTCGCCGGAATCGTGATGATCGTAGAAGATGCCGCCGATGCCGCGCGGCTCCTTGCGATGCGGCAGGTAAAAATACTCGTCGCACCATTGCTTGTATTTCTCGTAAGGAGCGACTGCCGCATGAGCGTCGCAAGCGGCGCGCATCGCGGCGTGGAACGCGATCGTGTCGGGGTCGTCCTGGGTGCGCCTCGCCGCAAGCACCGGCGTGAGGTCGGCGCCGCCGCCGAACCAGTTCCTGGTCGTGACGATGAAACGCGTGTTCATGTGCACGGCGGGAATGTGGGGGCTCGTCATGTGCGCGATCAGCGAAATGCCGGACGCCCAGAAACGTGGATCATCCGACGCGCCGGGAATCTGGCCGCGGAATTCCGGGGCAAACGAGCCGAATACGGTCGAGCAATGCACGCCGACCTTTTCGAACAGCCGGCCGTGCATCATCGCCATGACGCCGCCTCCGCCGGGCGCGCCGCTATGATCCTCGCGCTGCCAGGGGGTGCGCACGAAGCGCCCGGCCTCGCCCGGAAAGAGCGCGGCCGGCGCCTCGTCTTCCAGTTTCTCGAAGGCGGCGCAGATGTCGTCCCGCAGCTGCTCGAACCAGCCTTTCGCGCGGGCCTTGCGTGTCTCGATGTCCGATGCGCTCATCATTCGCCTATTTTCGTGAAAGGATGACACCGCGGCGGCCCGATCCGGTCCCGAGGGCTCATCTGATGCCGAGTGTCTTGTGGGTCTGCAGGCTAAGCCGCCACTGCGGATGTCTCAGGCAGTAGCTGATCGCGCGCGCGGTGTTCGCCGCGACGTCAGGACCGTCCATCGGCTGCAGCGAGAAGCGTTCGAACGCGAGATCGACGAAGCATTCCGGTTCGGCGCCGGCTTGCGGATAAACCAGCTTCAATTCGTGGCCGCGGCGCTGCACGAGGCTCGTGCCCGCTTTCGGGCTTACGCAGATCCAGTCCAGTCCCTCCGGCGCCTCGATCGTGCCGTTGGTCTCGACGGCGATCGCGAATCCGCGCGCGTGGAGCGCGGCAATCAGTGGCGCGTCGAGCTGGAGCAGCGGCTCGCCTCCGGTCAGCACGACGTAGCGGCTGCGCTCGTCGCCAGTCCATTGCGCGGCAATGGTGTCGGCGAGTTCGTCCGCCGAAGCATAGCGGCCGCCCAAAGTGCCGTCGGTGCCGACGAAATCGGTGTCGCAGAATCGGCAGACGGCGGCCGCGCGGTCCTCCTCGCGGCCGTTCCAGAGATTGCAGCCGGCGAATCGGCAAAATACTGCCGCGCGCCCCGCATGCGCGCCTTCACCCTGCAGCGTCAGGAAGATTTCCTTGACGGCGTAGCTCAATTAGGTCGCTCCTTGTCCTTGCCGATCGGTCTGCCGCAGCGCTTCGCCCACCGCCATTGCGGCTGCCATAGCGATATTGAGCGAGCGCAACTCCGGCCTGATCGGGATCCTGAGCCGCGCATCGGCCTTGGCGGCCACGGCATCGGGAACGCCCGCACTTTCACGGCCGAACATCAGGATATCGGTCTCGCCGTACTGAAAATCCAGGTACGAGACGGCACCTTTGGTGGTGAAGAGCAGGAGCCGGTAGCCTGCCTCGCGGCGCCATTCATCGAATTTGTCCCAGGAATCGTGGCGCATCAGCCGCACATGGTCCAGATAATCCATTCCCGCGCGACGGAAAGTGCGATCGGACACCGCAAATCCGGCGGGTTCGATGATGTGGGCCCCAACGTCGAGGCAGGCGCAGAGGCGCAGAATCGTTCCGGCATTCGGCGGGATATCCGGCTGAAAGAGTGCAATCTGCATCCGAAGGGCCTTGGCGAGGCGCGCGGGCCTTCGGCGCGCGCGGAATTCGTGCATTGCACGTTAGTTGGCCGATAGCGGGCTTGCGCTCTTCCGGCAAGGGTGCCAATAGAACGATTCTGGACTGTCTGTTCGGCCTGCTCAGGCGGAAATAAGGATGGTCCCTGCCGCCGCGGGGGACGCGGGCGCCGGCAGCCTTTCCGGCCATGCTTTTAGCGTCTCCGGGGCGGTTCCACCGGCTGCGAGCTAAGAAAGGGGTTTGGAAACGTGACGACAGCGTCTTCGGCGGACCATCCGACACGCCGTGATTTCCTCTTTGTTGCAACCGGGGCGGCCGCAGCAGTCGGCACAGTGGCCACGCTCTGGCCGTTTATCGACCAGATGAATCCGGACGCGTCCACGATCGCGGCCGGCGCACCGATCGAGGTCGATATTTCCCCGATCGCGGTGGGGCAGGACATCAAGGTGTTCTGGCGCGGCAAGCCCATCTACATCATGAACCGGACCAAGAAGCAGATCGAGGAGGCGCGGGGCGTCGCTGTCGACAGCCTCAAGGATCCGGCGACCGATCAATCCAGGGTCAAGGCCGGCCACGACAACTGGCTGGTGGTGATCGGCATCTGCACCCATCTCGGCTGCATCCCGATCGCCCATGAGGGCAATTACGACGGCTTCTTCTGTCCCTGCCACGGCTCGCAATACGACTCCTCGGGCCGCATCCGCCAGGGGCCGGCGCCGCTCAATTTGGCGGTTCCGCCGTATCAGTTCGTCTCCGATACCAAAATCCAGATTGGCTAACGGCCTCGGACCGATATCCGAGTGCCGGCGCCGTCGCGTCGCCCCATTCCTCAGGATCGCATCATGAGCGGACCCTCCGATTACCAGCCTAGCCATCCGGCGCTGAAGTGGATTGAACGGCGCCTGCCCATCATGGGCTTCATGCACGCCTCGTTCGTCGCCTATCCGACGCCGCGTAACCTGAACTATTGGTGGACCTTCGGCGCCATCCTCTCCTTCATGCTGGTCGTGCAGATCGTGACCGGCGTGATCCTGGCGATGCACTATACGCCCAACGCCGATCTCGCTTTCCGTTCGGTCGAACTGATCGTGCGTGACGTCAATTACGGCTGGCTGCTGCGCAACATGCACGCCGCCGGCGCCTCGATGTTCTTCTTCGCCGTCTACATCCACATGTTCCGCGGCGTCTATTACGGGTCCTACAAGGAGCCGCGCGAGGTGCTGTGGATCCTCGGCGTCATCATTTACCTGTTGATGATGGCGACGGGCTTCATGGGCTATGTGCTTCCCTGGGGTCAGATGAGCTTCTGGGGTGCCACGGTCATCACCAACCTGTTCTCGGCCATTCCTTACGTCGGCGACAGCATCGTCACGCTGCTCTGGGGCGGCTATTCGGTCGGCAACCCGACGCTGAACCGGTTCTTCTCGCTGCACTATCTGTTGCCGTTCCTGATCGCGGGCGTCGTCGTGCTGCACGTCTGGGCGCTGCACGTCGCGGGTCAGGGCAATCCGGCCGGCGTCGAGCCGAAGACCGAGAAGGACACCGTGCCGTTCACGCCCTATGCGACGATCAAGGATATGTTCGGCGTGTCGGTGTTCCTGCTGCTGTTCTCCTGGTTCATCTTCTACATGCCGAACTATCTCGGTGATGCCGACAACTACATCCCGGCCAATCCGGGCGTGACGCCGGCGCATATCGTGCCCGAATGGTACTACCTGCCGTTCTACGCGATCCTGCGTTCGATCCCCAACAAGCTCGCGGGCGTGATCGCGATGTTCTCGGCGATCCTGGTGCTGGTGTTCCTGCCCTGGCTCGACACGGCCAAGACGCGCTCCTGCAAATATCGTCCGCTGGCCAAGCAGTTCTTCTGGATCTTTGTGATCGTCTGCATCCTGCTCGGCTATCTCGGCGCGCAGCCGCCGGAGGGGATCTATGTGATCGCCGGCCGCGTTCTCACGGTCTGTTACTTCGCCTACTTCCTGATCATCTTGCCGCTGTTGTCCCGCATCGAGAGGCCGCGGCCGCTGCCGAACTCGATCGCGGACGACGTGCTGGCCAAGACCGGCCGCAAGACGACGCCGATGGTGTCGACCGTCATCGCGCTGATGGTCGCAGGCGGCTTATTCGTCGGCGGCGTGCGGAGCGCGCGCGCCGAGGATCTGACCCCGCCGGCGCAGAAGTGGTCGTTTGCCGGCCCGTTCGGTACGTTCGACCGGGGAGCGCTGCAGCGCGGGCTCAAGGTCTACAAGGAGGTCTGCTCGAACTGCCACGCGCTGTCCTACATCGCGTTCCGCAATCTCGGCGATGTCGGCGGTCCCG
>JBLMWS010000080.1:0-4420 GCA_050257355.1 Gemmatimonas sp. | reverse complement strand
AGCCCGGCATAGATCGAGAACAGCATCTTGAACTTGACGCCGACGTCCTGGACGTTGCGCAGAAACGCAATGTCGTTTGGCGCGTAGCCGAACGTAACCACCGCATCCGGCTCGGCGTTGTTGATGTTGTTGATGATGACGGTGTAATTCGTGGTCTCGGTCGGCACGCCCTGATCATAGACGATCTGGATCGGTGCACCGGAATCCTTGACAAACTTGCGGAAGGCGTTGGCCTGCGTGCCCGTAAACTCGTTGGTCGAATAGAGCATCGCGACCTTCTTGATGCCGAGGCCCGGACCATCATGCGTGATGAAATCGGCAACCGGCTTCGGCCAGATCGTCGAGACCGGATCGGCCATCAGCGCGATATAGGGATTGTCCTTGGAGAAAAAGCTCGCTCCGGTACCGGTCTGGTCGAACAGGAACATCTTGTGGTCGCGTGCGATCGCAACAGCCGGCGCGGTCAGCACCGAGCCGGAATCGGCCACCAGCAGATCGACCTTGTCCTGGGTGATGAGCTGATTGTAGAGCGTCGAGGCGGTCGCGGTGTTGCTCTGGTCGTCATAGGAGATGAGCTTGACCGGCAGCTTCTTGTCGAAGGCCTTCACGTAGACCCCGCCCTCGGCGTTCTTCTGGTCGGCCCAGAGCTTCAGCGCGCTGTAAACCGGCATCGAGATCGATGCGAAGCGGCCCGAGGAGGCATAGAGAGTGCCGATCTTGATCTCGGATGGCGCATCCGCCGCAAAGACCGGGCCCGACAGCAGCGCCGCGGCAGCGAGCGCGGCCAAACAATTCTTGAGCATTATGTTTCCTCGCAGATGTTGTCGGCCCCTTTTGGCGCGTCCGCGCGGACAAATCAACTATACGAGGATTGAAATAATTCAATCTCAGCCATACGATCTGGCTATGGATATCAGCCTTCGGCAAATGCGGTCTTTCGTCGCGGTCGCCAAGCTCGGAAGCTTTACCCGCGCGGCCGAATTCCTTCATGTCTCCCAGCCGACGTTGACCGTGCAGATCAAACGGCTCGAGGACGCATTGCAGCTGAAGCTTTTCGACCGCAACCCCAGATCGGTCAATCTGACGCGGGTCGGCCGCGATCTGCTGCCGTCCTTCGAGCGGACGCTTCAGGATCTCGACTCGGTGCTCATGGACGTCAAGCACGTCTCCACCGCACAGCTTGGCGTGGTCCGGATTGCCGCCCTGCCGTCCTTCGCGGCGAGCCTTTTGCCGGACGCGATCCGGCATTTCAGGAAACAGAACCCCGGCGCTTCCTTCGCCGTGAAGGACGTGATCGCCAGCTCGCTGCTTGGGCTGGTCCGCTCCGACGAAGTCGACCTCGGGCTCACCGGTGGCAACGTCGATTTTCCAGATATCGAGGTCTTGTTCAGGGCGAGCGACGAGATCAGGGTGGTTTACCCCAAGGATCATCCGATCGGAAAGTTCTCTCGCATCACCGCCGAGCGGCTCGCGCAATTTCCGATCGTCATGATGGACAGCCGCACCAGCGTTCGCGCGGTGACGGACAATGCCTTCCGGCAGGCGAAGTTGATGCCGACCCCGGTGACGGAAACCACCCAGATGATGACGGCGCTCGGCATGGTGCGCGCCGGCATCGGTATCACTTTGCTGCCGGCTTCCGCGCGCGAGATCGCGGCCGAGCCAAGCTTGCGGGCGAAGCGCATCAGTGACCCGAATTTCTCCCGGCAGGTGTCGCTGATCAAGAAGAAGAACCGTACGCTGCCTCCGCTGAGCAAGGCTTTTGCCGATCACCTTTCGCGCGAGCGCGTCAGCTTTTTGAAGCGGGATGAGGACAATCGCTAGCGCCAATTTTGCGTCGCGTGGAATACGCCAAACGAGCGCATAGCTGCTGCGCCGTTGACGGCAGGTCAAGAGTCGGCGCATCAAGATCGCAACAACCCTGACGGAGGAATTGCCGACATGGCCGAGGCAGCGCGCGCGCGACCCAAACCGACACCCGAGACCCAGCACTTTTGGGATGGCACGCGAGCAGGCGAGCTTCGTCTGCAGCGCTGCGATGGCTGCTCCAAGACCTACTTCCCGCCGCGGCCGTTCTGCCCGGCCTGCGGCTCGCGCAAGGTCTCGATGTTCAAGGCAAGCGGCAAGGGCAAGCTCTATAGCTACATCATTCATCACCGCCCCGCGCCCGGCTTCACCCCGCCCTATTCGATTGCGGTCGTAGAGCTCGATGAGGGCCCGCGCATGATGACCAATATCGTCGATTGTCCGCAGACACCGGAAGCGCTCGAGCTCGACATGCCGGTCGAAGTCAAGTTCGAAAAGCTCGACGACCAGATCACGCTTCCCCTGTTTCGCCCGGCCAAGGGATAACGAGCCATGCGCAGAAATCAGGTTGCCGTTGTCGGTGCGGCCGAGACGACCGAGCTCGGTGTCATTCCCCAGATGTCGCAGATCCAGCTGCATGCGGATGCGGCGCTGAACGCGATTGCGGATGCCGGACTGAAACTGTCCGACATCGACGGCTTTGCCACTGCCGTCGAAACGCCGCAGCAGGTCTGCCATTACCTCGGCATCACGCCGACCTGGGTCGACGGCACCTCGGTCGGCGGCTGTTCCTTCATGCTTCACGTCCGCCATGCGGCGGCGGCGATCGAAGCCGGCCTTTGCAAGACCGTGCTGATCACGCATGCCGAGAGCGGCAAATCGAACATCGGCCGCACGCCGCGCATGATCGGCCCCGACAGCCTCAACGGGCAGTTCGAATTGCCCTACGGCGTGACAACGCCGGCCAGCATGTTTCCGATCCCGGTGCTGCGTTTCATGAAGACCTATGGCATCACCCATGAGCAACTCGCCATGGTCGCGGTGGTGCAGCGCGAATGGGCGGCAAAGAACCCGCGGGCCACCATGAAAGAGCCGATCACGGTTGCCGACGTCCTGAATTCGCGGATGATCGCTTACCCGTTCCGGCTCCTGCAATGCTGCCTCGTCACCGATGGTGGCGGTGCCTTGATCTTGACCTCCGCCGATCGCGCCAAGGATTTTCCGCGCAAGCCGGTCTATATCCTCGGTACCGGCGAGAGCGTGGAGACACCGATGGTCAGCCAGATGGAGACCTTCAACTCCTCGCGTGCATTCAAGGTGGCGGGACCTCTGGCGTTTCGGGAGGCCGGCATCACGCACAAGGATGTCGATCACCTCATGATCTACGACGCCTTCGCGCATCTGCCGCTTTACGGGCTCGGCGATCTCGGCTTCATGCCGCACGAAGAGACCGGCAGGTTTATCGCCGAGGGCAATACGCGGCCCGGCGGCAAGCTGCCACTCAACACCAATGGCGGCGGTCTGTCCTATATGCATTCGGGCATGTACGGCATGTATGCGCTGCAGGAAAGCGTGCGGCAGATGCGTGGCATCGCGCCGGCGCAGGTGCCGGGCGCAAAGATTTCTGTGTGCCACGGCGTCGGCGGCATGTTTGCCGCATCAGGCACGATCATTTTCACGAACGAGAAGTGAGCTCGCGGTGAGAGGCGCGGCTCTTGCTTCGTCCTCTCCCCGCTCATTGCCCTCACCCGGCGCGCGCGGCGCGCCGACCTCTCCCCGCACGCGGGGTGAGGTAAGTGCAACGGAAAGCGGAGAATCATCATGACAAAATTACTCCAGGACAAAGTCATTGTCGTCACCGGCGCCGGCCGCGGCATCGGGCGCGAGATCGCTCTGCTCTGCGCTGCTGAAGGCGCGAAAGTCGTGGTCAACGACCCCGGCGTTGCCGCTGACGGCTCCGGCTCGAGCGCGGCGCCGGCCGAAGAAGTCGTCGAGGAGATCAAGAAGCGCGGCGGCGCCGCGGTCGCGAATTTCGAAAGCGTCGCGGAGGCGATCCCTGCGAGCCGCATCGTCAAGTCCGCGACCGATCATTTCGGGCGACTCGACGGCGTCGTCAACAATGCCGGCATTCTGCGCGACATGATTTTTCACAAGATGAGCGTCGAAGCCTTCGAGGCGGTGATCAAAGTGCACCTGATGGGCTCGTTCTACGTCTCGCACGCGGCGGCCCGGCTGTTCCGCGAACAGGAAAGCGGCTCCTTCGTGCACTTCACCTCGACCTCGGGCCTGGTCGGCAATTTCGGTCAAGCCAATTACGCGGCGGCCAAGCTCGGCATCGTCGGCCTGTCGAAATCGATTGCACTCGACATGAACCGCTTCAATGTGCGCTCGAACTGCGTCTCGCCCTTTGCCTGGAGCCGAATGATCGGAACCATCCCGACCGAGACGGAAGCCGAGAAGGCGCGCGTCGCCAAGATCCAGCAGATGGGGCCCGAAAAGATCGCACCGGTCGTGGCCTATCTGCTCAGCGATGCCGCCAAGGACGTCACCGGCCAGATCTTTGCGGTACGCATGAACGAGATCTTCCTGATGGGCCAGTCGCGCCCATTGCGCT
>JBLMWS010000079.1:0-8134 GCA_050257355.1 Gemmatimonas sp. | reverse complement strand
AAGGAGCTTTCCGGCGGCATGAAGCAGCGGGTCGCCCTGGCCCGCACACTGGCCTATCACCCGGAAGTGCTGCTGATGGACGAGCCATTCGGCGCGCTGGACGCGCATACGCGCACGCGGCTGCAAAACGATCTGCTCAACATCTGGGAACGTGACCGCAAGACGGTGCTGTTCGTCACTCATTCGGTCGAGGAGGCGGTGTTTCTGTCGGACAAGGTCGTCATGATGACGCGTTCTCCGGGACGGATCAAACAGATCATCGACATCGATCTGCCGCGTCCGCGCCGCCGGAGCGAATTGCTGCTCGACCCGCGCTATCAGAAATACGTGGTCGACATCGAACGCATGTTCGAGGACTCCGATGAGGGCGAGCAGCAATGACCTCTCGCGCTGTCATGGCCCGCCTGGCGCCGCTGCTCGCCTGCCTTGGACTGCTTGCCGCCTGGCAGGTCGCCTCGCTCGGATTGAACAGCGACAGTTTTCCAACCGCAACAGATGCTATCCGGGCGATACCTGCGATCCTCGGCGACAAGGAGGCGTTGATCAACATCCTGGCCTCGCTGCGCCGAATGGCGATCGGGTTCGGGACCGCCGTCCTCGTTTCGATTCCGCTCGGACTGTCGATGGGGCGCAGCCGGCCAGTGGCAGCCTTTTTCAATCCGCTCCTGATGGTGGTCTATCCGGTCCCGAAGGCCGCGCTGATGCCGATCATCATGCTCTGGATCGGCGTCGGCGACCTCGCGAAGATCCTGGTGATCTTTCTCGGCGTCAGTCTACCCGTGATCTATCACAGCTTCGAAGGGGCGAAGGCTGTCGAGGAGAAGATGCTATGGTCGGGCGCCGCCATGGGGCTCTCCACGGCGGAGCGCATGATCCGCATTGTGCTGCCGGCGGCGTTGCCTGAAATCCTCACCGGCTGTCGCACCGGACTGGTATTGGCCCTGATCACGATGGTGATGAGCGAGATGATCGCGCGGCAGTCCGGCGCCGGAAACATCCTTTTCAATGCAATGGATATGGGGCAATACGACACTGTCTTTGCGATGATCATCATCATCGGTGCCATGGGCATCGGCCTTGATGCCGCCTTCGAAAGCATACGGGCGCGCTTGATCCGATGGTCCGAGCCGCAATTCGACATGCCCTTGAGCTTCTCATGAAAACCCGGACGCTCACGACGGATCTTTTGCTCGGCGCGATCCCGATCGCGCTGTTGCTCGCCGTCTGGCAGGCTGTGGTCTCGTTGCAGCTGGCGCCGGTGACGTTGCTGCCGCCGCCAGGACAGGTGTTTGCGCGTATGGTGCTGCAATTGTCGAGCGCGAGCTTCGATCAGGAGATCCTGACCACACTGCTGCGGTTGTTCGCCGGGTTTTTCATCGCCGTGATCTTCGGGGTCGCACTCGGGCTCGCAGCAGCTGCGAGCCCCTCGATCAACGCCGTGGTGCGTCCGATGGTACGGGTCCTGGCTCCGGTGCCGAAGGTTGCGCTCTATCCCGCCCTCCTGCTGTTGTTGGGCTTCGGTCATGAATCGAAGATCACGCTGGTGGCTGCCGATGCGCTGTTTCCGATCCTGCTCTCGACCTATTACGGCGCCTCGACGGTCGAGCAGAAACTGATCTGGTCGGCGATGGCGGCGGGAACGCCGCGGCGCGACATCCTGCTCAAGGTGGTCTTGCCAGCGGCCGCTCCGTCGATCCTGACCGGCTGTCGCATCGGCCTCGTCATTTCCTGCATCGTGGTGTTTCTGGCGGAGATGATCACCTCGACCGACGGCCTCGGTCACGTTCTGGTCACTGCCGCGCGCACCTTTCAGGCCGTTGACATGTTCGTGCCGCTGATCACCATTTCGCTGCTCGGCTTGCTTCTCAACGGCTTGCTGCAGGCGGCGCGATCGTATTTGCTGCGCGGGTTTCCCGAAGTCTGAACGAAAACCTTTCGAGTGGAGGAGAGAACATGCTGGCGGATCGCATCGAGGCGAAATGGATCGACGCGTTCTGCGAGATATTCGAGCGCTGCGCCGTGAAGAGCGGCGACGTCACCGCGATCCTGTCCGAGACGCAGTCCCGCGCCCTCAATGTGCATCTGGCGGAGCTCGCGCTGTTGCGAATGGGCGCGAGGCCATTCCACCTCGTTCTGCCGACGCCGCGCAACCGCCATCCGGTCCCGGTTCGCTCGACGGGCGCGAGCGAGGCGATCCAGCGGCTTGCGCCCGTGATGACAGCGCTGCAGCAGGCCGGATTCGTGGTGGATTGCACGATCGAAGGTCTGATGCACGCGCCGGAGACGCCGGAAATCCTCAAAGCGGGCGCGCGGATTCTGGTGATTTCGAACGAGCATCCGGAAGCGCTGGAGCGCATGATGCCGGATACGGCCTTGGAAAAGCGGGTGCGCGCGGCGGCTAAAATGCTGCGCGGGACCAAGCGGATGCGCGTTACCTCGAAGGCCGGCAACGAGCTCGACGTCGACATGACCGGTGCCTCGACCGTGGGCGTGTGGGGCTGGACCGATCGGCCGGGCACGCTGGCGCACTGGCCGGGCGGCATCGTCGTCAGCTTCCCGAAAAGCGGAAGCGTCAACGGGACGCTGGTGATGGCGCCGGGCGACATCAACCTGACCTTCAAGCGTTACCTGACCTCGTCCGTGAAAATGACCCTGAAGGACGACTATGTCGTCGACCTCCAGGGCGAGGGCGCCGATGCCGCCATGATGCGTTCCTATCTCGCGGCCTGGGGCGATCGCGAGGCCTATGCGGTGTCGCATGTCGGTTTCGGCATGAATCCCGGCGCGCGCTACGAGGCGCTGGCGATGTACGACCAGCGGGATACCAATGGGACCGAGCTGCGCGCCGTCTCCGGGAATTTCCTGTTTTCCACCGGTGCGAACGAATTTGCGGGGCGTTACACCGCCGGTCATTTCGATCTGCCGATGATGGGCACGACCATCGAGCTCGATGGCGTCGCGGTGGTGCGCGAAGGCGTGCTGCAAGACGTGTTCGGCTGACCTCAGATCACGGGAGGTCGGGCCAGTCCGAAATGCCGGAGCATCGCGACGAGATCGGCGAGCCGTCGTTCGCGATAGGCGTCGATATCAAGGCCGGAATAGTCGAGAAAGCCGGCGCCGGTGCGCAGGCCGATGCGCCCTTCGTGCATGTTCTTTGAGATCACGTCCGGCGCACGGTAGCGCTCGCTGCCGAGCGCGCCCTCGAGATAGCGGCTCGCGTAATAGAGAATATCGCCGCCGCCCCAATCGATGAATTCCAACAAGCCGAGCACGGCATAACGGAAACCGAAGCCGAACCGGATCGCCTTGTCGATGTCCTCGGCACTGGCAACGCCTTCCTCGACCATCCGGGCTGCCTCATTCATCGCGAGCGCCTGGATGCGTGGCACGATGAAGCCCGGCCTTGCGGCGCAGACCACCGGCATCTTGCCGATGCCTTCGAGCAGGCTCTTCATGCGCGCGGTCACGGCGGGATCGGTCGTTGCCCCCGGCGAGATTTCCACCAGCGGGATCAGATAGGCCGGGTTCAGCCAGTGGACGTTGAGAAAGCGGTTGGCGTGTGCGACGGCACCGGAGAGGTCGTCGACCAAAATGGTGGAGGTGGTGGAAGCGATGATCACGTCGGGACCGACCGCCATTGAGGCCGAAGCCAGCACCTCGCGCTTCAACTCGACCACCTCGGGCACGCCTTCGAAGACGATGGAGGCTTGCGCGAGCGTCGCGGCGCTGCCTGCGGCTGAGACGACCGACACCCGCGCCAGAACAGCGGCCGCTTCAGCCTCGGTCAGCAACCCAAAGCGCGCGAGGCTCGCAAGCGTTTTCGCGACTTCATCGCGCGCCTCCGCTTCCAGCTTTGCAAATTGCTCCGCCGAGCGCAGCTTGACGTCGATCATGGTGACGGCATGGCCCGCATAGGCGAAGGCGACCGCGATACCCCGACCCATGCGGCCGGCACCGAGGCAAGCGATGGCAGGACGGCTCGCAGTCATCCCGAAAAACCCTCACGCAACAAGCGCTGTAATTCGCAGCGAGTCATGCCGCCAAGACCGAGGCTTTCGAGCGTGCGTCCGGTTCGCAAGGAATCCTCGCCGCAGATTGCGCCGCCAATGGCGAGGAACGATTTGGCGAGCGGCGCGGCCACGCCGGCCAACTCGGCGACCGAGACCAGGAACGAGAGGCCGAGCTGCAGGTCTTCGCGCATGTAGCGGTGCTCGGTCAGCACGATCCGTTCCCGCCAGTCGCCGGAATCGGTGAGGCGATCGTGCGAGCCGCGCCCATACATCCAGATTTCGCCTTCCTTGGCATAGTGATGCGCCAGTGGAAAATGCGGCGCGCCGTAGCCAAGCGCCTGCCGCACGGCGATTCGTTCGCCATCGAGCGCATCGGTGACGCGGCGGATCGCGCTTTGTGTGCCTTCCTTGTGAATGTCCCAGCGTTCGAAATGCTCGATCGGACCTGCATTCATGATGATGAGCGGCGGGTGAATGATCGGGCCTGCGTTCATCAGCGCGCCCGAGAGCGCATCGCCGCAGGGCTCGATCACGTCCGGAAAGGCGCGTCCGATCACATCGATGGCATGGTCGGCGGCGCGGAGCGGAAAGACGCCCACGGGCAGACGCTTGGCGCGAATGGTGATGGCAACCTCGAAAGGGCCGTGCTTGCGGGTCAGCCAGGGGAGCGTCCCCGTCTCCGCAAAGCTCACCTCGGCGCGATTGCCGGCGTCGCGCATGGCGCTCGCAAAGATGACGGAGCCGAAGGTCGCCGGCGGCAGGAAGACGATCTGGCCGTCGCGGAGGTGCGGTGCCAGCAGTCTGGCGATATCGGCCTGCGCAAAGGCAGGTGCCGGACACAGAATGAGCTCGGCCTCGCGCGCCGCATCGCCCATGTCTGCGGTCACGAGCTCAAGCTGCGTCTCGTGCCGGCCCTTCGAATCCTTCACCAGGACGCGAGAGCCCGCCGCACGGTGCGCCGTGACCTGGCGGGCATCGCGTCGCCACAGCCGCACCGCGTGGCCTTGAAGCGCGAAATCGCCTGCGGCGGCAAAGGAGCCGTTGCCACCGCCCAGGACCGCGATTCTCAATTTCCGCCTCCTTGCCCGCGCGACTGCGCATCGAGCGCTTTGATCATGAAATGCTGGACCTTGCCCAATGCCGTTCGCGGCAGGTCCTCCATCACGATGATGTCGCGTGGTACCTTGAAGCGGGCGAGCTGCGACTGCGCATGCGCCTTCAAACCCTCCGCGTCGATCCGCACGCCTGACCGCGCAATGACGTAGGCGACCGGCACTTCGTCCCAGCGCGGATCGGGTCGGCCGATGACGGCGCACTCGACGACGTCGGCGTGCTCCATCAGCACGCGCTCGACTTCGGCCGGATAAATGTTCTCGCCGCCGGAAATGATCAGGTTCTTCTTGCGATCGTGCACCCAAAAATAGCCGTCCGCGTCGCGGCGCCCGATGTCGCCGGTTCGGTACCAGCCGTCGTGCAGCGCCTCGCACGTTGCCTGCTCATTGCCCCAATATTCGTAGAAGACGTTGGGGCCGCGCACCGCGATCTCGCCGGTGGCGCCGGGCGGCAGTTCGTTCCCGGCGTCATCCATGATTGTCGCCTCGCAGCACAGACCGGGCAGTCCGGTTGAGCCCTCCCGTGAAAGATCGCCGCCGAGCCTGGTGTAGACCGCAATGGGGCAGGTCTCGGTCGAGCCATAGACCTGCAGGACGGGCACGCCCCGCGCCGCAACACGATCGATCAGATGTTGCGGCACGATCGTCGAGCCGGTCGAAATCGTCCGCAATGACGATAAATCCGTCGCGGCCCACGCCGGATGGTCGGTCACGGCCTGAATGGTCGCGGGTACCAGCACGGTCAGCGTCGGCCGATCGCGGTCGAAGGCGGCGAGCGTCGCGTCCGGTGAAAACCGCGCATGGAGCGTCACCGTCGCGCCGAGATGCAGGGCGGGGGTGGTCTGGATGTTGAGGCCGCCGACGTGAAACAGCGGCAACACCGTCAGGATGTGGTCGTCAGACGTGAGTCCATGCATGTGCTGGCTCATCACCGCGTTCCACAGCAAGGCTTCCTGCCGCAGCACGGCGCCTTTGGGGCGCCCCGTCGTACCCGAGGTGTAGACAATGAGCAGCGGGCACGACAGGTCCGTGTGCGGATTGCGGCCGGCACCGCGGCCTTGCTCCAGCAAGTTGCCCCATGTGTCGCCGTGGCCGGGGACAAAATCCAAGCCGATCACCCTGGTGTCGGGCAGCTTCTCGGCGAGTGCCGGCAGCAGCGCATCGAAGCTGCGTTCGAGCACCAGCACCTTCGCCGCAGAGTCCGACAGGATGAACAGCTGCTCCGGTACCGCAAGCCGCCAGTTCAACGGCACCAGCATCGCGCCCAACCGCGCGCAGGCATAGAGCAGCACCAGATAATCGGGCCGGTTGAGGCTGAGGATCGCGACGCGATCGCCTCTATTCACGCCGAGTTCGCTCTTGAGGGCGCGCGCAGCCTGTTCGATGCGCGCGTTGAAATCGGCGTAGCTCAAGGTGTCGCCCTCGAAACGGATCGCGGGCTTGTCGGGAGCGAACGCCGCGTTGCGCTCAATCAGCGTACAGAGATCCACCGTCAGTCGTCCGTTTCACCCGCCTCGTACAGTGCCTCTCTGCCGATGCGGTCAAGGCAGAGCTCGGCTGTCCACGGCAGCATCAGCGAACCGCAGCGGCTGTCGCGATAGATCCGTTCCAGCGGCAGCGATTTCAACATCGCCTGGCCGCCGCATGTGCGGATCGCCAGCGTCGCGAGGTCGTTGGCACCTTCCATGACGGAATATTGCGCCGCATAGGCGCGCAGCACCTGCTCCTTGGTGGGATTGGCGCGCGCTTCCGTAACCGCCTGGAACCAGATCGCCTTGATCTGCTCGAGCTTGATCTGCATCTGCGCCACCGCGATCTGCTTGGTCGGGTACATTCGCCGCTTGACCGGCGGTGTCCCGGGCACCTCGCCGCGCAGATAGCGCACGGTGAAGTCATATGCCGCCTGAGCCAGGCCCATATAGGTCGGCGACAGCGTGAGAAACATATGGGGCCAGCGCAGCGCGGCCTGGAAATACACCCCGCGCGGCATCAGCGCCGCATCTTCCTCCACGAACACATCCTTGAACAGGAGCGTCCTCGAGACGGTGCCGCGCATGCCGAGCGGATCCCAATCGCCGACAACGGAGACGCCGCCAGCTTTGGCTGGAATAGCGAGATAAAGCGTGTTGCGACGCGATGCTTTCTCGCCTTCCGCGACCTCGGTGCACAGCACGCCATAGTAATCGGCGTGACCGGAGAGCGATGCGAAGATCTTCTTGCCGTTCACGATCCAGCCGCCCTTGACCGGCTTCGCCTCAGTGCCGAAGGCAACACCGCCGGCGGCGGCCGCGCCGCCTTCCGAAAACGGCTGCGAATAGACCGCGCCGCCGTCGATGATGCGCTTGTAATGAATGGCGCGCCGGCGCTCATGCTCGGCCCGCGTGGCAGAGTCCATGTCGAGATCGTCGGCCAGCGGTCCGGACCACAATGTCGAGCAGACATGCATGTTCCAGGTGAGCGCGGTCGCGCCGCAGTACCGGCCGATTTCGGCCGCCGCCAGCGCATAGGTCTGGTAGTCCGCGCCGAGCCCGCCATGCTTTTTCGGGATGCAAATTCCGAGTAGCGCCGCTCGATGCAGGTCGGCGTAATTCTCGGTCGGAAATCTGGCGTCGCGGTCATAGACCGCAGCGCGGCCCGCGAACGCGGTGCGGCCAAGTTCACGCGCGCGCGCGATGATGTCGGCCTGTTCGTTCGTCAGGCGGAAAGCTGCCGGATCAAAAATCGGCGCGTCCAACGCGATCTTGTTCACCCCACTGGTCCCCTTGTCGGTTGGTGCGGTCATTTAGGTCATTGTCCCGGTGGGGCCGCGTTTCATACTCAGGAATCGATCGAGCGCGCCGTTGAAGGCCCTTGGCCGCTCCAGGTTGACGAGATGACCGGCGCCTTCGAGTTCGACATAGCTCGCCGACGGAATGAAGCTCGCCATCTTGGCCATCATCGGCGCCGGCGCGTTCTTGTCCTTTGCACCGGACAACACCAGCGTCTGAACCCTGATATCCTTGAGTGCGTGGC
>JBLMWS010000078.1:0-8080 GCA_050257355.1 Gemmatimonas sp. | reverse complement strand
CGCATCGCCACGCCTTCAGGCGGCACGAACTTCTTGCCGAGCGTCGGCGTGCCCTGATCGCCGAAGCTCGTGAATGTGAAGGGCGCGCGGCCGCGCGGCGCGGTGCGGAAGGTCGCGAATTCCGGCTCGGCGCCGTCATGCATGGCAGCGTAGAGATAGGAAAAGTCGGCCTCCAGACCACCGAGCCTCGCATGATAGGCGTAGACGCGCTTGTTCGACTTCGCGTCGAGGTAGCTCGTCTCCTTCGCCTCCACGGTTTGCTCGAGCTTGCCGTCCAGATGTCCGAGCACTACACGCGGATTTTTCACGGGTTGCAGCGTGTGCCAGGACACCACCATTTCCGACGACGCATCCGCGCCGAACTGCAGGTGCAGCCCGGCGACGGGAGGCGTCGCCATCGGATCGGGCGGCGTTTCGTGCAAGAGGGGCGCGGCCCGGGCGTCCCCGTTTCCGAGCAGGGATTCAGCCAGATAGGCCGCACCGCCAGCGGCTGCTGCAGCGAGTAGCTTGCGGCGGCTGAGGTCGAGGTCGATTGTTTCGAGGTCGTGCGTGGTCATGACGATGGGTTTGCTCTTGGCTGTTATGGGAAGAGCTTAACCCGACTTGACGACAGTTCGGCGAACCGGCCCCGGAGCGGGTCCGGCGGTTACGCGTCCGTTGGTGCTACTGTTGCGGCATGATCGCGCAGCCAAGTCGCGCCCCATCTCGCATGCGCGTTGATATCCGGAATCGAAACGCGCTTTGGGCCGCGAGGAGAAACACGCACGGCCGGCAGATCTCGCCGGCTTTGGTTCGATCGTCGAAGCGGCCATTGCTTACGCCGTGTTCAGTGCTCGGCCACAAGCCGACACCCTTCGCCGCGCATTCCGCGCCGCCAACACACCAATAATGTAAAGCGCCCAATTCCGACGAAGCTATTTGCTCGAGTGCGCGGGTGGGCTCGGAGCCTGATTGGCCGGTCGGGATGCGGTCCCTTGCCCGGTGGTTTGCGCCGGAGGGTTTGCCGCCCTGTTCGAGCGGCCAGAACCCCACCAACCGCCCTGCCAGCCGCCCCATCCGATACCGATGACGATAAGGATGATGATTATCCAAAGCCACGCGAATCCGAAGCCGCCCCCGCGGGGGTCACGCGGAGAGTATGGGTCGCGCGGCGTGCGCGGATCATTCATCGACATGAGCCAACTTCTTTCATGCTCGAGTAGCGGGAAAAACATCGAGATGGAGGAGCCGTTCCATCACCGTGGCGGCTGCTGCGCAGACGATGTCACCCATCCGGCTACAGTCTCCTCTTGCCGTGCCTTCTCCAGCAGCAGGTCCCGCTCTCTACCTGGTGGTAATTCGCGGGCTCGCTCTCTGCTCTTCTTCGCATCCATGGCAAGACGATCTTCCAAGGAGGTCGTCTGCTCGAAACGGCGACGCCTTATCATGTGTTAACCTCATGATCTGGCTGCCCGGTCTTCAATGCGTGACGCGCAAAAACGTTCTTATCGTCGATGGGGGCTTCCCATTGGAGCGATGTCAGCCGGCTACCCTTCTGGCTGGCGCGGCTTTGACGCTTAGGGGGAGAAGCGGACATCAGCCGGCCGACGGCCACCGTTGAATCCGTCGAAAATGACCCGAAGCCGAGCTTGTTCTCGAACGGGCCTATTTTGTTTCAAGCTTCAGCATATCGGATGATGCTCTGATTCTGAACGTTTGCCACGAGTTCATCTGCACGAGATAAAAGTCGGCGCAGCAGAGGAGAGGAATTTGCTTCGTTGTATCCCAAAGTGAGATCGATTGTCGGAGGTACGCCGTCGAGTGCTCGGGCGACGACGTTTGGTGTCAGCATATTCTGCGCGTAAAGCGGAATAAGAGTCACTCCGCCCGTGGACACGACGAGCGACATTGCTGAGGGTAGGTTGTCGCCTTCGTACTCTGCCTTGAGGGTGATCCCTGCCTTCCTGGCGTAACCTTGAATCACAGCGTTCAAGACTGGAGATATTCTCGCCGAACTGACGTAAGTTTCGCGGGCGAGATCTTGAGGCCGAATCTTTCTGCGGGACGTCAGGCGATGGTCCGCCGGCAGTACCGCGATCAACGGTTCCTTGGTCAAGAATTTGAAGGACAGACCGGTGCTGTGTGGCTCGGGGCGGAGGAAAGCCACGTCCAACTTCCCGCACATCAGCGCAACAGCAAGGTCAGGAGAGGACTGACTGCTGAGCGTGATTTCCATGCCTGGCGCTTCCTCACGGATGATGCGCAACGCGTGGGGTAGCCAAACAACCTCCTGCCCGGCCAGAAACCCCATGGAGAACGCACGCTTTTCCGGCTGTTCGGCTCGCCGGGCGCCCTCGGTCGCGGCCTCGACCTGCAAAAGCGCCAACCGCGCGTGATCGAGAAAAACTCTCCCGGCCGCGGTAAGGACGACGCCGCGCGCCTGCCGCTCCAGCAGCTTCACACCGACTTCGGCTTCCAAATCGCGAATTTGCCGGCTCAATGATGGCTGCGAGGTATTCAACCGCCGCTGGGCAGCGGTCAACAGGCCACCTTCCTCCGCGACTGCAATAAAATAGCGCAAATGCCGTAATTCCATCCAGACACTCGCTATACCTTCGAGGCATAGCTTGAACGTACAAGGTCTTTGTCGTCGACAGAAGAGGAATTTACCGTCGCCTTCGGATCAAAGAAGGAGCAAGCAAATGTCGACAGCATCAAAGCCGAGCATCGTGTTCTGCCATGGCCTCTGGGCCGACGGCTCCTGCTTCAGCAAGGTGATCCCCACTTTGCAGGCCGATGGGCACGAAGTGATCGCCGTCCAATACGGGCTCAATAACTACGCGGATGATGTAGCCACCGTGAAGCGCACGCTGGGACGCGTCAGCAGCCCCGCCATCCTTGTCGGTCACTCCTATGGCGGAGCCACCATCACAGGCGCGGGGACCGACGAGCGCGTCGCCGGCTTGGTTTATATCGCCGCCGTCGCTCCGGATCTCCATGAGACCGTACAGAGCGAACTCAACAAATACCCGACCGAAATATTCTCCCAGATCGAGGTTGCAGGCGGACGCGTCTGGATATTACCGGAAGGCGTCAGGTATTTTGCGGGAGACCTTTCCGAGCAGGAGCAGAAGCTTGTGTGGGCGACCCACTACCCGCCCGCCGCCGACCTGCTCGAGCAGCAAAATCTAGATCAGGTCGCCTGGAGGTCGAAGCCGAGCTGGTTCATCCTCGCTCAGAAGGACCAGACCGTGCATCCCGAACTTCAGCGTTTCCTGGCGAAACGCATGAACGCGACCATCGTCGAGACCAACAGCAGCCATGTCATCATGCTGTCCCAGCCTGACGTCGTCATCGATGTCATCCGCAAGGCTGCTGCTGCTGTTCAAGAGAGCCAGTCCAAATAAGTTGCGTTCCCCATGAAGGAGATGCCGTTGGCGACGCGGCTTCTCCTTCCCATTCGTGAGCGGCTATCCGGCGGCGCTTTTGCCTACAGGGTCATTTGCTGCGGTTGCACAAAAGCGGTCGCTATCAAGGCGAAGTGGACGACGGCGATGGTGCAGTCATGGGCCGCTATCCGCTGGTTTGAGCCCTGCGCCACAGGTGGTGGCGGCGCAAGGGCCCCGGCAGCGCCGCTTCCGCTTGCTCCTGCAACCGGGCTTCATGCCGCCGCATGAACAGGAAGCCTACGGTTAGAGCGATGACGGCGATAATGCCAACGGCGATCTCGGCCGGCTCAGTAGCGCGCGAGAGCTGCTTTCCGAGATACCACGCTCCGAACCCGAAACTCACGGCCCAGACAAGGTCCGCCGGGGCATCGAAGACGAGGAAGCGAACCCAGCTCATGGAATTGGCCCCGGCCAGGAAAGGTCCAACAACGCGAAGAACCGCAACAAAGCGGCCGAAGAACACGACCTTTCCGCCATGCCGCAAAAAGAGGTAGTGGCCGAGCTTGATCCGCGCATGCGTCAAGCCGACGTATCCGCCGTAGCGGACGACGAGCCGCTGGCCGATCTCGCGGCCGATGAAAAACCCGAGATTGTCGCCAAGGATGGCGCCTGCTGCGGCAGCCCCGATGACGAACCAGATGTCGAGCGCGTGTGTCGTTCCTGCGAGCATCGCGGCCGCAACGAGCGCCGCTTCGCCCGGCATTGGGACGTCCAATGCGACGGCGCCCGCGACCGTCCAGTAGCCGTAGGAGGGGATCCAGCTCGCGGCATCGGCATGCACGATCGCGTCTTTCTTTCAGAGTAGCGGCAACGGCCCGGGTATGGCCTAAGGAGCCACTCCCCTGCGTGACCATCTGGCCGCGGCACCGGCTCGATCGGAGACCGACCGAAGTCACAGGCAAAAGAGGACAACGGCGAGCGAGGCTGGTCGCTCCAATCCAAACGCCGATCGCTCTGCAACTGATGGGTAGAGCACAGCGAAACCGTCAAAGGAGCGAACGGGCCCTGGGTCATTGCAATGACGGGGCTCGTTGATGGACTCGTCCGGTTTTGCAACTTGATCGCCGGATGTCTAAGCGAAACCGGGACGCATCGCTCAGACCGGCCTTGATGCATCCAGCTCGATGCGATCACCCAGCCCGATCGTGCCTGCCGAAATCACTTCGGCATAGATGCCGCATTCGTTGTGGCCGAGCTGGCGCATCAGGGTAGCGGGAATTTCGAGATCGCGCGCGCCGGTGTCGGGATCGACATTGGTCGCGGCGCAGCGCGTGATGCGCTTGACGACCTTGAGCCGGGCGTCGCCGATCGCGAGCGTCCGGTCGAGGAGCGTGAGTTCGTGCCAGGCAGGCCAGCCGCGGGCGTAAAGATTGGCGCGGAAGCGCAACGGATTGACGGTTGCGCCGACCATGGCCTCGATCGCAGCCACGCTGCCGAGATTGATGATCGAGACGACCTTGCGCGCGACGTCGGAAAAGCTGTGGCCTCCGCCGGAGAGCAGTTTTGGCGGGCCCTTCAATTCGCTTTCGAAGTCGCGCGCGAAATAGCTCTCGATGCTGGCCCGGCCTTGCGCGGTTTCGAGGTTGCCATGCGCGACCGTTTCGCCGGCCTTGGTGATGGTGAGGAGGTTCGTTGCCTCGTCGAACCGGCTGCGCAGCGCCGCCAGCCGCTCGTCGCGCATCAGCATCAGATACTGTGTCTTGGGCCGCCATGCCGGCGCGGCCGGGTCGAAGCCGCTCGGTCCGTTCTCGATGGCATAGCGGCGATCGGCTGGAAGCGTCTGGCCGACCGTCAGCTCCACCTTTTCCAGGTGCTCCGGGGTGAGGCCCTTGACCGGATAACGGTAGAGGCCGGCGATTTCGGCTGGAGGGGTATCAGGCATTCGATGTCCCTGGCGAATGTTCGGCTGCGTGGCGGTCGAGGCGAAGCCGCGCACGATTTTGTGAAGCCGCCTCTTCCGTTCGGGATAGGCCCTTCCCACATTTGCCGCAAGCCGGCGGAAACGTCGGCGACGCCTCCGCCTGCGTTGATAAAGGTCAACGCGGGTGGGTGGAAACCCAACGAAGATGCCAACAACCGTGCTTTCGAGGCGGGGTGGCAGGCTGAGGGAATCATCGATGAATATTGAAAAATACACCGAGCGGGCGCGGGGCTTCATTCAGTCTGCGCAGTCGCTTGCCATGCGCGACGGCCACCAGCAGTTTTCGCCGCTGCATCTTTTGAAGGTGCTGCTGGACGACTCCGAGGGGCTTGCCGGAGGTCTGATCGACCGCGCCGGCGGCAATTCCCGCGCGATCCTGAAGGCGACCGAAGACGCGCTCAACAAGCTGCCGAAAGTCTCCGGCAGCGGCGCAGGCCAGGTCTATCTCGCCCCGGAACTGGCGCGGGCATTCGATGCGGCCGAAAAGGCGGCGGAGAAGGCCGGCGACAGCTTCGTCACCGTCGAGCGGTTGCTGCTCGGGCTCGCCATGGAGAAGAACGGCGAGGCCGCCGGCATTCTGGCCAGGGGCGGCGTGACGCCGCAAAATCTCAACGCGGCGATCGAGTCGCTGCGCAAGGGCCGCACCGCGGATTCCGCCACGGCGGAGAACGCCTATGACGCGCTGAAGAAATATGCGCGCGACCTGACTCAGGCGGCGCGCGATGGCAAGCTCGATCCCGTGATCGGGCGCGACGAGGAGATCCGCCGCACCATTCAGGTTCTGTCCCGCCGCACCAAGAATAATCCGGTGCTGATCGGCGAGCCCGGCGTCGGCAAGACCGCGATCGTCGAAGGGCTGGCGCTGCGCATCGTCAACGGCGACGTGCCCGAGAGCCTGAAGGACAAGCGGCTGCTCGCGCTCGATCTCGGCGCGATGATCGCCGGCGCCAAGTACCGCGGTGAATTCGAGGAGCGGCTGAAGGCGGTGCTGCAGGAAGTCACCTCGTCCGAGGGCACCTACATCCTCTTCATCGACGAGATGCACACGCTGATCGGGGCCGGCAAGGCCGACGGCGCCATGGACGCCTCCAACCTGTTGAAGCCTGCGCTGGCGCGCGGCGAGCTGCACTGCATCGGCGCCACCACGCTCGACGAATACCAGAAGCATGTCGAGAAGGACGCTGCGCTGGCGCGGCGTTTCCAGCCGATCTATGTCAACGAGCCGACGGTCGAGGATACGATCTCGATCCTGCGCGGCTTGAAGGACAAATACGAGCAGCATCACGGCGTGCGCATCGCCGATTCCGCGCTGGTCGCCGCGGCCACGCTGTCCAACCGCTACATCACCAACCGCTTCCTGCCCGACAAGGCCATCGACCTCGTGGACGAGGCCGCGGCGCGGCTGAAAATGCAGGTCGATTCCAAGCCGGAGGAGCTGGATTCGCTGGATCGCGAGATCATCCGGCTGAAGATCGAGCAGGAGGCGCTGAAGAAGGAGACCGATCCCGGCTCCAAGGCCCGGCTGCAGGATCTGGAGAAGGAGCTGGCCGACCTCGAGGAGAGGTCGGCGGCGCTGACCCAGCGCTGGAGCGCGGAGAAGAACAAGCTGTCCAATGCGCAGAAGCTGAAGAGCGAGCTCGACGGCTTGCGCGTTGAACTCGCCAATGCGCAGCGCCGCGGCGAATTCCAGCGCGCCGGCGAACTCGCCTATGGCAGCATCCCGGAGCTCGAGAAGAAGCTCGCCGAGATCGAAGCCAGGGAAAATGCCGGCGAGATGATGGAAGAGGCCGTCACGGCCAACCATGTCGCGCAGGTGGTGTCGCGCTGGACCGGCGTTCCCGTCGACAAGATGCTGGAAGGCGAGAAGGACAAGCTGCTCCGGATGGAGGACGTGCTGGGCCATCGCGTCGTTGGCCAGGCCGAGGCGGTGCATGCGGTCTCGACCGCGGTGCGTCGCTCGCGTGCGGGCCTGCAGGATCCGAACCGGCCGATGGGCTCGTTCATGTTCTTGGGGCCCACCGGCGTCGGCAAGACGGAATTGACCAAGGCGCTTGCCGAGTTCCTGTTCAACGACGAGACCGCGATGGTCCGCCTCGACATGTCCGAATACATGGAGAAGCACTCGGTGGCGCGGCTGATCGGTGCGCCTCCCGGCTACGTCGGCTACGAGGAGGGTGGCTCGCTGACCGAAGCGGTCAGGCGCCGGCCCTATCAGGTGGTGCTGTTCGACGAGATCGAGAAAGCGCATCCCGATGTCTTCAACGTGCTGCTGCAGGTGCTCGACGACGGTCGCCTGACCGACGGTCAGGGCCGCACCGTGGACTTCCGCAACACGCTGATCATCATGACCTCGAATCTCGGGTCCGAGTTCCTGGTCAATCAGCCTGAGGGCGAGGATACCTCGGTGGTGCGCGAGCAGGTGATGGGGATGGTGCGGGCGCATTTCCGGCCCGAGTTCCTCAACCGTGTGGACGAGATCATCCTGTTCCATCGGCTGCAGAAGAGCGAGATGGGCCGGATCGTCGAGATTCAGTTCGCCCGCCTGCAGCGGCTGCTCGAGGATCGCAAGATCACGCTGACGCTCGATTCCGCGGCGCGCGACTGGCTGGCCGCCAAGGGCTGGGACCCGGCTTACGGGGCACGGCCGCTGAAGCGGGTGATCCAGCGCAACCTGCAGGACCCGCTCGCCGAGATGATCCTCGCCGGCGATGTCGCCGACGGCGATGCCGTC
>JBLMWS010000077.1:0-2583 GCA_050257355.1 Gemmatimonas sp. | reverse complement strand
AGCCCGCCGCCATCGCCCTCTCCTTGTCCTCCGCCATCGCGTTCGCGGTGAGGGCAATGACCGGAATCCGCTGCGTGGCCGGGTCGGCCTTAATCCGACGGGTCGCCTCCGTGCCGTCGATATCGGGCAGCGTCAGGTCCATGAGAATGAGGTCGGGCTGCTGCGATGCCGCCAGGGCAACGCCCTGCGCCCCGTCGGTCGCAATGACGACGGTGAAGCCGGCGCGGGTGAGCCGGTTTTTCAGCATGTAGACGTTGTCGTCGTTGTCCTCGACGTAGAGAATCTTCATGCGACCCTCGCGGCCTGCCGCTTGGCGCACTTGCCGATCTCGCGACTGAGCTGCCGCAGCATCTCGTCGCGGTCGCTCTTTTGAATGATGCGCTCGACGCCGCCGTTGAGCCGGTCGCGGTCCTCGTGCGTCAGATCCTTCGCGGTAATGACCACGACCGGAATGTCCTGCCAGGCCGGCCGGCCGCGCAGCTCCTCGAGGAACTCGAACCCGTCCATCTTCGGCATCATCAGGTCGAGAATGATCACGTCGGGCCTTGCGGCGGCGAGCGAGTCGATCGCAATCTGACCGTTCTCGGCCTCGGTCACCTTCCAGCCGATCGGCTCGAGCGCTTGGCGCACGCTGCGACGGACGACGTCGTCATCGTCGACAAGAAGGGCGCGTCCTGCGGCCGTACCGCAGATGGCGGTCAGCGTCTCCACCAGCTTGATGCGATCCACCGGCTTGATCAGGTAGTCCGCCGCGCCCAGTGCGTAACCGCGGTTCTTCTGGTCGACGATCGACATCAGCACCACAGGAATGCCGGCCAGCGCCGGATCGCCCTTGATCGCGGCGAGCACGGTCCAGCCGTCGAGATCGGGCATCATGATGTCGAGCGTCACCGCCGCGGGCCGCAGCTCCCGCACCAGCCGGAGCCCTTCCTGGCCGCCGCGCGCGGCGACCACCGCAAAGCCCGCCCGTTCCAGATGCCGCGCCACCAGGTCGCGGACGGTCGGGTCGTCGTCCACCACCAGGATCAACGGCTCTTCCGCTTCCTCGGCAACCGGACGAGGGGACTCCGCAGACGGTTCGGCCGGCGGCGCCTCGTCGCTCCGCACCATGCGCGGGAGGCGGATCGTGAACGTCGAGCCCTCGCCGAGCCTGCTTTCCACCGTGATGTCGCCGCCCATCATGCGGCAAAAATGCCGGCTGATCGCGAGGCCGAGGCCGGTGCCGCCGTATTTCCGGCTGGTCGAGGCATCGGCCTGCGTGAATTCCTGGAACAGCCGGTCCATCTGCTCTTGCGTCATCCCGATCCCGGTGTCGGTGACGGCAATGGCGATCCCATCGCGGCCATCGAGTTGCTGCGCCCGCGCCACAATGGTGACGGTGCCGTTCTCGGTAAACTTGTTGGCGTTGCTCGCCAGGTTGAGCAGGGTCTGGCGGAAGCGGGTCTGGTCGGCATGGATGGTGCCGAGGTCCGGCGCGCAATCGAGCACGATACGGTTGGCGTTCTTCGCCACCATCGGCTCGATGGTCTTGGCGACGTCGGCGATCACGGGCGCCAGCGCGAACGATTCGAGGTGAAGCTCCATTCGCCCGGCCTCGATCTTCGACAGGTCGAGAATGTCGTTGATCAGGGCGAGCAGATGGCGGGCGGCGCGCAGAACCCGCTCGAGCGGCTCAAGCTCGTCGTCGCGCTTGAAGTCGCGGGCATCCTCCAGCAGCATCTCGGTGACGCCGATGATGGCGTTGAGCGGCGTGCGCAGCTCGTGGCTCATGCTGGCGAGAAACTGCGACTTGTGCTGGCTGGCGATCTCGAGCTGGTGGCTCTTGTCCTGGATTTCCTCGAACAGCCGCACGTTCTCGATCGCGATCGCCGCCTGGTCGGCGAAGGTGGTCACCAGCTCGATCTGCTTGTCGGTGAACGGCCGCACTTGCGAACGGGTCAACGCCAGAACGCCGATCGGGAGGCCCTCGCGCAACATGGGAACGCCCAGGATGGTGCGAAAGCCGCCCAATTGCTGGCCCTTTGTCCAGGTGTATTCCGGATCATTCAGCACGTCGTCGACGTGAATGACCCTGCGCTCCAGCAACACTCGGCCATTGAGCGTCCCGCGCTCGAGCTTGATCGGGATGTCCTTGACGTAGTCCAGATATTCCCGGGAAAAGCCGCACGCCACTGCCCGATAGAACACTCCGTCGATCTGCCGCGTGATCGTCGCGTTGTCGGCCTCGCACAGGCGCGCCGCCGACTCGACGAGCGTCTGCAGCACCGCCTGGAGATCGAAAGCCGAGCGGCTGATGAGCTTGAGCACGTCCGCCGTCGCCGTTTGCTGCTGCAGCGATTCGGTGAGCTCGCGCGTGCGCGCCTCGACCTGGTCGAACAGCCGGACGTTCTCGATCGCGATCACCGCCTGGTCGGCGAAGGTGGTGGCTAGCTCGATCTGACGGTCGCTGAAGTTTCGTACCGTTCGACGCATCAAAATGATCACGCCGATCGGGATCCCTTCGCGCAGCAGCGGAATACCGAGAATGGTGCGAGTGCCCATTCGTCTCATGGCATCGCCCAGGACGAATTCCGGGTCCTCGAC
>JBLMWS010000076.1:0-13032 GCA_050257355.1 Gemmatimonas sp. | reverse complement strand
AGGATCGCCGCCCAGCCGGGCAGGGGGACGTTGGCGATGTTGACATAGGATTCCTGCGCCGTGAAATAGGCGACCGCGATCCCCGTGACATTGGCGATGCTGGCGATCGAGAGATCGATCTCGGCGCAGAGGATGACGAAGGTCAGTCCGACCGCGATGATGCCGGTGACCGAGACCTGGGTGAGAATGTTGCCGACATTGTCGATCGTCGCGAAGGAGGGGCTCGCGACGGCGAAAAAGACGGAGAGGAAGATCAGGGTCAGGAACGGCGCGATATTGCGCATCTGCGAGCGCAGCAGGGTGGCGATCTTACCGGAAGCCTTCCGATGCTCGGTATGGACCGCGGCGCTGTCACTACTCACCATCAACGTCTCCCTTTAGGCCGCTTGCAGCAGGCGATCCTTGCTGATCGCCTCGTTGGCGAACTCGCGCACCACGGCACCTCGTTTCAGCACGATGATGCGGTCGGCGAGCGAGAGAACGGTTTCCGGCTCGGTCGAGAGCACGATGATGGCAAGCCCTCGCTCGCGCAAATTCCGGACGATATGGATGACGTCGTTCTTGGCGCCGACGTCCATGCCGCGGGTCGGTTCGCACAGCACGAGAAGGCGCGGTGGAAAGGTCAGCCATTTGGCCAGAGCCACCTTCTGCTGGTTGCCGCCCGAGAGCATGCCGAGATCAAGTTCGACGGCCGTGGGGCGGATCTGCAGTTGCTCCACCTGGCGCATGGCGATGCTGCGCTCCTCCGCGGGCTTGAGCCACAGCGAGGAAATGCGATCGAGAATGCTGATCGAGACGTTCTTGTAGACCGGCTCCTGGTGAAAGAGCATGGCGCGGCGGCTCTCGGGTACGAAGGCGATGCCGGCGCGTCGTGCGTCGGCGGTGCTGGCGAACGCCTTCGGCTGGCCACCGACATGGAGCGTGCCGCGGTCCGGCTTCAACTTGCCGAACAGGATGCGCGCGAGTTCGAGCTGGCCGCAACCCATGAAGCCGTAAATGCCGAGCACCTCGCCGGCGCGCGCCTGGAACGATACGTCGCGCAGGCTGCGGGCGAGCGACAGCGCGTCGGCTTCCAGGACGACCGGCTGCTCGCTGGGCGGCGGCAGGGCGACGTCGTGGGTGTAGGTTTCCTCCAGCGCTTCGCGGCCCCTGCCGATCATGGCTTCGATGAGTTCGGTCTTGCTGGTGGCGGCGGCAGCGGACTCCGCGACTTTCCGGCCGTTGCGGAACACCGTGACAGTGTCGGAAATGTTGAGAATGTCCTCGATGAAATGGGAGATGAAGACGATCGCAGTGCCGGCGTCGCGCAGCCGCCGCAAGGTCGCGAACAACCGCTCGACCTCGGGCGGAGACAGCGCCGACGTCGGCTCGTCCAAAATGATGATGCGCGCGCCGGAGAACAGCACGCGCGCGATCTCGATCAGTTGCTGCAGCCCGATCGGCAGATCGCCGAGCCGCGACAGCGGGTCGACATCGATGCCGAATTTGGCGAGTTGCTCGCCGGCCTCGCGCGCCATGCGTCGCCACTGCACGAGCCCAAAGCGGCTCGTCGGTTGCACGCCGAGAAAAACGTTTTCCGCCACCGACAGATCGGGAGCAACCGAAAGCTCCTGATGCACCATCGCGATGCCTGCGGCGCGCGCATCGCGGGTCGAGCGGAAACGCTGCTCCCGCCCGTCCAGCACGAAGTGGCCGGAGAACTCCGGATGCACGCCGGCGATGATCTTCATCAGCGTGCTTTTGCCTGCGCCATTCTCGCCGACGAGACCATGGATCTCGCCGGGATAAAGCGCAAAGTCGACCCCGCGCAGAGCCTCGACGCCGCCAAAGGCCTTCGTGATCTGCGTGAGTTCGAGGATGGGTGAACGATCCCCAGGCATCGGCAGGCTCAGATCAGGAAATGCTCCTCCATCCACAGCATGCCGGGCGCGTTGGCCTTGGTCACGACCGGGCCGTCCGCCACGACGTTCTGCGGAATGCCGCCCGCGCCGGTCTTTTCGCCCGCAACGACCGCGGCAACGCCGGCGACGATTGCGCCGCCATGAATGCGGCAGGACGGGTTGCGGACGGTCGCATACATACGGCCCTCGCTCACTGCCTCGATCGCGGGCGGCATGGCGTCGACCCCGCCGATCAGGATCTTGGTCCGGTTGTGCGCCTTCATGATGTTGTAGGCGGCGAGCGCCATGTCGTCGTTGTGGAAGAAGGCCGCGTCGATCTGCGGGTACTTTGTGAGATACGTCTCCCAGAGTCGCGCTGTCTTGGTGACGTCCCAATCCGCGGGCTGGGTGTCGAGCACTTCGACGTTTGGATACTTCTTGATGACCGAGTTGAACCCCTTGGCGCGGCCCTGCGCGCCGGTGTGGCCGAGCGCGCCCTGGGTCATGATGATCTTGCCTTTGCCGCCGATCGCGTTGACGAGCGCCTGTGTCACCGACGCGCCCATGAACTCATTGTCGGGCGCGATGAAGGAGTGGATCTTGATCTGGTCCAGCGGCGCGATCAGCGTATCCATGTCGATCACGGGAATGCCGGCATCGATCATCTTCTGGACGGGCTGGGTCAGCGTGCCGATGCCGAAGGCCTGGATCGCCACGAAATCCCATTTCTGCGAGGCCATGTTGTCGATCGCGGCGCGCTGCTTGACGGCGTCGAGTTGGCCGTCGAACCAGGTGACCTCGACGTTGAACAATTTGCCCCACCATTCGGCCGCCTGCTTGCCCTGCGCACACCATGTGGCTTGCAGACCGGCATTGGAGAACGCGGCCTTCAGCGGCTTCTCCGAGCGGGTGACCTCGGCCGCCATCGCAGGGTTGATGCCCATCGCGCCCAACAGGGCCGCTGCGGCGCCGGCGCCCGCAGCAGCTTGAAAAAGATCGCGCCTGCTCGTGTTGAACTTGTCATTCCCGGACATCGCTCGCTCCCATCGCGCTTTTTGACTCACGGCATCTGTTTCGCGCCGCAGTTGGACGTGCAGTCTCTCACAATCAATTCGTTCCCGCTATGGGCACTTCGGCTGGTGCCTCGGCGAGGTGTTGTGCACTGCATTTCTTTGAGGAAGCCGCGGAGCATTCGGGAATCGCCGCCTTGCGATCGGCGACGCGCGAGTTTGCTGGCCTCGCCGATGAAGCGAATGGTTCGTTCGCCGCGCGCGGATACGCTCAGCTTCGATCGCCGCGGTGCTCAGCGGCGTGAGTTTGCGGTGACGACGGCGGGATGATGAAGTGATTGCTGCGACGGGGTCCGCTCCGCCGCGACGCTGCGCCAAAAAAAGAGCAGGGCAGCGGGCCCTGCTCGAAAAATTGTGTCGACCCTATTCACCCGCAAAATTTCGAATTGATCTTGCTGGCGGGGTGACGCTGCTTTTGCGCGTCAGGGCTCCTCCCGAGACTTGGACCACCAGGCTTGGCGTTGCGACCCGGCCTGCAGGTAGATTCCTAGACCATCTTTATCGGGTTGTCATCATTTGCGGCAACGAATGTTCAAACTTCGAGCAGTTTTCGAAATGATCGGCAATTGGCCCGTTCGATTGCGGCCCCGGGCATCGCGCTTAGCTAGAGGTAATATAATACATCCGACTCCACGCCCCAAAAACAGGCCATTTGATCGAAACCGCGCTAACTTGCTTCGAGAAGGGGGCAGAAAGCTCTGATTTTTTTTTACGCAGCTTGCGCTGCCGCAAACGCGGACCTCGACTTGGACGATAGGCGGTGATTAGGTAACGCGTTAACCGGATTCTCCGATGCGGCGTCGACTGCAAAGATTTCTTCCGATCGTCCTCATGGCGCTGGCGGTGCAGATCCTTGCGCCGATCGCCGCTTGTTGGGCGACGGCCGTCGTTGCTTCCGATCCGCTGCAATCGGCTGAGATCTGTCACAACGTCCCGAGCCCAACATCCGGACAGGATGATCAAAGCGGCGGACAGCCAGCCCACGACGGCGCATGCGCCATCTGTTGCGCGCTGCAGGCTATCCCCTCGATCGATACGCCGCAGCAAATCGCGCTCGCGGTCCCCTCCCGGCAGACCGCATTTGTGGTCTGGGCCAGCCCCGCGCCGCGTCTGTCTCTCTCTCGCCTCGGCTCCAATAAGCAGGCTCGAGCTCCGCCACTGCCGGTGTGACCTCGCGGCCGTTTCGGCCGCTGATCCATCGTTGCAGAACAGTTGCGGAGATCTCGAATGTCTCACCGGCTCTTGCGCGCGAGTGTATTCGGAGTTGGCGTTGCGCTCGTTCCCCTGCGTACGGGCGGCGCCCACGAAATCGTCGGCAATCGTTTCTTCCCAGCCACGCTCGGCATCGACGATCCCGGCGTCAACGACGAGCTCGCGTTACCGACGGTCGACAGCTTCAAGACCGGCGACGATCCGCCGTTCCGGCAGCGCGACATCTCCGGCGAATTCGCCAAGCGCATCACCGAGGATTTCGCGATCTCGCTTGGCTCGGCCTATACCTTTCTTCGTTCCGTCGATCCGACGGTGCCAGGCGCCAGCGGTTTCCAAAATCTGGAGACCACGTTCAAGTACCGCGTGTTCAAGAGCGCCGAGCATGAGTTCGTGCTGTCGACCGGCCTGAACGTGGAGTGGGGCGGCACCGGGGCCGCAAGCGTCGGGGCCGACCCCTTCAACACCTACACGCCGACCCTTTATTTCGGCAAAGGGTTGGGGGACCTCCCCGACACGTTCTCCTGGCTCAGGCCGATCGCGATCACCGGCCAGCTCGGCTACGCGATGCCGGAGCGCAATTCCACCACCACCTTCGGCATCGATCCCGATACCGGCGCTTTGACCGCCGCGACCGACTTCAATCCGCGCGTGCTGATCTGGGGCGGTACGATCCAGTACAGCATGCCCTATTTGAAATCCGCGGTGATGGATCTAGGGCTGCCGGACTTCATCAACCACCTGATCCCGTTGGTCGAGGCCAGCCTTCAGACGCCTGTCTCGAACACGCTGACCTCGGGAACGTTGACCACCGGCACCATCAACCCGGGCGTGATCTGGGTCGGAAGCACCTTCCAAGTCGGCGTCGAGGCGCTGGTCCCGGTGAACCGGCAGAGCGGTCGCAATGTCGGCGTCATTGCCCAGCTGCATTACTACCTCGACGACATCGATCCCCACGGCATCGGCAAGCCCTTGTTCGGCGGTGCCACTCAGCCTGCCAGCCCGTTCGCGAGGTAATTCATCATGCGACACTCATCCCTGATTGGAGCAATCCCCCTGGCATTCTTGCTCGCCACGAGCACAGCCCAGGCCCACGCCTTCCTGGATCACGCGGAGCCACGCGTCGGCAACAAGGTCGCAACTCCACCGCACGAGGTGACGCTCTGGTTCACCCAAAAGCTGGAGCCGGCCTTCAGCAGCATCACCGTGACCAACCCGGCCGGCCAGCGCGTGGACGCCGGCAAGACCCGCGTCAGCGGCAATCAGATGTCGGTCTCGCTTCGTGGGGGCGGCAACGGCACCTACCACGTCAACTGGCACGTGCTCTCGGCCGATACCCACAAGACCGACGGCAGCTTCACTTTCCAGGTCGGGCAATAGGTCGTGGAAAATCCATGAGCTGGTTGGTCGCACAGATCGATGGTCCGCTGGTGTTGACGCGCGCGATCCATTTCGCTGCGTCCGCAGCGACGGCCGGCGTCTTGATGTTCCGCGGCCTGGTAGCCGAACCGGCGCTGCGTCCCTTAGCCCAACACTCCGCCGTCATTCGATCCCGCCTGACCGGGCTTGCCTGGGCCGGGCTCGTGCTCTCTGCCGTAACCGGTCTGATCTGGCTCGTGCTGGAGACCATGTCGATCGCGGAGCTCGGCTTCGACGAGGCCATGCGTTCCGGCGCGTTGTGGAAGGTCCTGAATGAGACTCAATTTGGCTTGGTGACGGAGATCCGCGCCGCGCTGCTTCTCCTTCTGGCAGCCTGTCTGCTTCTCGATCGCTTCGTGCTGCCTTGCTGGCTTGCGCTCCTCGCATCGCTGGGAGCGGTCGGCGCGCTCGCCTGGAGCGGGCACGCCGGATCGACGCTCGGCGAATTGGGCGATCTGCATCTTGCGGCGGATATTCTGCACCTTGTTGCCGTATCAGCCTGGGTTGGCGGGTTGATCGGGCTGCCGGTCCTGTTCGCCGTCGGCAGACGCCGCCCGGTCCTCGAATGGGCACCGCTGCAGGTCGAGGCGATCAGGCGATTTTCCGCCGTCGGCCTCGCCAGCGTGGCGGCCCTGATCGGCTCGGGCGCCGTGATCGCATGGATTCTCGTGGGCTCGTTCCACGCTCTGCTGGTGACCGGCTATGGCCAATTGTTGCTGCTCAAGCTCGCTGCCTTTGCGACGATGGTGGGCTTTGCGGCGGTCAACCGGCTCCAGCTGACGCCGCAGCTTGCGCTCGCTGCGAAGGGCGGGGGCGACCGCACCGCGCTCGTCGCATTGACGCGCAACACCCTCATCGAATTCGCGCTCGCGCTTGCGATCTTCGCCATGGTCGGGGTGCTCGGCACCCTGCACCCCGCCGTTCACCTCATGCACTGAATCCCTGCAACCGAATTCGACAGAAAAGGAGTAAACACATGTCGATCCGAAAGCTGGTCCTGATGTCGCTCGCGTGCGCCGCCTTGGCCGCCTCGCTCACCGCCGCGCCGGCCTGCGCTGACGAGGTCAAGGCCGGTGACATCGTCGTCAGCCAGGCCTGGAGCCGCGCGACGCCAAAGGGCTCAAAAGTCGGCGGCGGTTATCTCACCATCGAAAACAAGGGCAGTGCGCCGGACCGGTTGACCGGGGCCTCCTCTGATGTCGCCGGCAGCGTGCAGGTCCACGAAATGTCGATGGAGAACGGCATCATGAAAATGCGCCCGGTCGACAACGGCCTCACCATCGATCCCGGCAAGACCGTCAAGCTGGCACCCGGCGGCTATCATCTGATGATGATGGATCTGAAGGCGCCGCTGAAGCAGGGCGAGAAGGTCCCGGTGACGCTTGATTTCGAGAAGGCAGGCAAGGTGACGATCTCGCTGGAGGTCGAGGGCGTCGGCGCCCAGGGACCTGGAGGCAGCTCGGGCGCGGGCGACAACATGCAGATGAAGAAGATGCCTGGTCATTCCGGCATGAAGATGTGAGTTTGGCGGGCGCGCAAACACTCCGGCGACGGCTCTTGGCGCGTCAGTCACGTAGATATGCCGAGAGCGCGCCTGCTCGCCCTCGGCACAAGTGCCGGGGGTGACGCGGCTTCGGGGAGAAGGTGGCGAGAGGAGGGATTTCGGCCCGCCTGCACAATAGGATAGGTCGATTTTTTCGGCCGATGCGTCAGCCTTGACGTGTTTGTGTCTTAATCACGGGTCCAATGTGTGCGAGGGAAACGGCAGGAAATCCGATAGCTTAGCGGGTTTCTTTGGAGTCATCCCTTGTATTTTTACGGCTGATCCGGTTTCACTGCAGCCCGCAACCTTTCACAGCGATTCCCAAGGCGCGGCCCATGCGATTGACGCGATTTTTTCTGCCCATTCTGAAAGAAAATCCGAAGGAGGCGGAGATCGTTTCGCATCGGCTGATGCTGCGCGCGGGTATGCTGCGGCAGGAAGCGGCCGGCATCTATGCCTGGCTGCCTCTGGGCTTTCGCGTTCTGAAGAAGATCGAGCAGATCGTGCGCGAGGAACAGGACCGCGCCGGCGCGCTGGAACTGTTGATGCCGACCCTGCAGCTCGCCGAGCTCTGGCGCGAGAGCGGCCGCTACGATGCCTATGGCCCGGAGATGCTGCGCATCAGCGATCGCCACAAGCGGGAGCTCTTGTACGGGCCGACCAACGAGGAGATGATCACCGAGATCTTCCGCGCCTACGTGAAGTCGTACCGGAGCCTGCCGCTCAACCTCTATCATATTCAGTGGAAGTTCCGCGACGAGCAACGCCCGCGCTTCGGCGTCATGCGCGGCCGGGAGTTCCTGATGAAGGATGCGTATTCGTTCGACCTCGATGAGGCCGGCGCGCGCCGCTCCTACAACAAGATGTTCGTGGCCTATTTGCGCACCTTCGCGCGGATGGGATTGAAGGCGATCCCGATGCGCGCGGAAACCGGGCCGATCGGCGGCGATCTCAGCCACGAATTCATCGTGCTGGCGGAGACCGGCGAGTCCGGCGTCTTTTGCGATTCTGACGTGCTGGCGCTGCCGGTTCCAGGCGAGGACGTCAATTATGACGGCGATCTCACGCCGATCATCAAGCAGTGGACGTCGCTCTATGCGGCCACCGAAGACGTCCACGATGCCGCGCGCTTCGATCACGAGGTTCCGGCCGAGCGCAGGGTCAATACGCGCGGCATCGAGGTCGGCCAGATCTTTTACTTCGGCACCAAATATGCCGAGCCGATGAAGGCCTATGTGGCGGGGCCCGACGGCCCCGACGTGCCGATCCACGGCGGCTCTTACGGTGTCGGCGTGTCGCGCCTGGTCGGTGCCATCATCGAGGCCTGCCATGATGATGCCGGCATCAAATGGCCGGAAGCGGTTGCGCCCTTCAAAGCGACCATTTTGAATCTGAAGCAGGGTAGCGAAGATACCGATACAGCCTGCGAAAAGCTCTATCGCGAGTTGATGGCGAAGGGCGTCGATGTTCTCTATGACGATACCGATCAGCGTGCGGGCGCGAAATTCGCAGCAGCCGATCTGATCGGGATTCCCTGGCAGATCATGGTCGGCCCGAAGAGCCTCGCCGAAGGCAAGATCGAGATCAAGCGGCGCGCCGACGGTGCCCGCGAGAGCATGTCTGCCGCCGACGTGGTGGCGCGGATCGCCGGTTGAAGATTATCCACCGAACGCGCCTTTCGTCGTGGCAATACGGCCACATTTGACCCCGAATCATGGAATTATCGAACGATGGATGAGACCATGAAAGAACCGATCCGCACCGCGCCCTTTGCGCCGTTCGAATGGATGCTGTCGGCGCGCTATCTGCGCGCGCGCCGCCGGGAAGGATTCATTTCGGTCATCGCGGGCTTTTCCTTTCTGGGCATCATGCTCGGCGTCGCGACACTGATCATCGTGATGGCCGTGATGAATGGTTTCCGCAAGGAACTACTGGACAAGATTCTCGGCCTCAACGGCCATCTGTTGGTGCAGCCGCTGGAATCGCCGCTCACCGATTGGAAGGATGTCGCTGATCGCATCAGCCAGGTGAAGGGCATCAAGCTCGCGGCACCGGTGGTGGACGGCCAGGGCCTGGCATCCTCGCCGTTCAATGCCGCCGGCGTGCTGATTCGCGGCATGCGCGCGGACGATCTCAACAATCTCACCTCGATCTCCAAGAACATCAAGCAGGGCTCGCTCGAGGGATTTGACGACGGGCAGGGAATTGCGATCGGCCGCAGGCTGGCCGATCAATTGTCGGTGCATGCCGGCGATAGTGTCACGCTGGTGTCGCCGAAGGGCGCTGTGACGCCCATGGGGACGACGCCGCGCATCAAGCCCTACCGCGTTGCGGCCGTGTTCGAGATCGGCATGTCCGAATACGACTCCGGCATGGTGTTCATGCCGCTGAAGGAAGCGCAGGCCTATTTCAACCGCAATAACGACGTCACGGCGATCGAGATCTTCACGGATAATCCCGATCGCATCGACGAGTTTCGCAAAAGCGTCACGCAGGCGGCCGGACGCCCGATCTTCCTGGTCGACTGGCGGCAGCGCAATTCGACCTTCTTCAATGCGCTTCAGGTCGAGCGCAACGTGATGTTCCTGATCCTGACCATGATCGTGCTGGTCGCCGCGCTGAACATCGTATCCGGCCTGATCATGCTGGTGAAGGACAAGGGAAGCGACATCGCGATCCTGCGCACCATGGGCGCTTCGCAAGGAGCGATCATGCGCATATTCCTGATCACAGGGGCTGCGATCGGCGTGGTCGGAACGCTGGTCGGCTTCTGTGTCGGGCTCGTCATCTGCCTCAATATCGAGTCGATCCGCGAATTTCTGTCCTGGCTCACCAACACCGAGCTGTTTTCGCCCGAGCTTTATTTCCTCTCCAAGCTGCCGGCCGAAGTGGATTTCGGCGAGACCACGGCCGTCGTGGTCATGGCGCTGACGCTCTCCTTCCTTGCCACGCTCTATCCGTCCTGGCGCGCCGCTCGGCTCGATCCGGTCGATGCGTTGCGCTACGAATGAGGGGGCCGATGGAGCAGGGGGCGGAAGATGTACCGGTCATCTACCTTCACGGGATCAAGCGCCAGTACATGCAGGGCGACGACCCGCTGATCATTCTCGATGGTGCCAAGCTCGCGCTGTGGGCCGGGCAGTCGGTCGCGCTGGTCGCGCCATCGGGCTCCGGCAAGTCGACACTGCTGCATATCGCCGGCCTGTTGGAAAGTCCTGATGAGGGCGAGGTCTATCTCGCGGGAGCGCCGACGTCGCAGCTGTCCGATATCGAGCGCACCCAGATCCGCCGCACCGACATCGGTTTCGTGTATCAATCGCACCGGCTGCTACCGGAGTTCTCGGCGCTGGAAAATGTGATGCTGCCGCAGATGATCCGCGGCCTGAAGAAATCCGAAACCGTCAAGCGCGCGACCGAAATCCTCGGTTATCTCGGTCTCGGCGACCGCCTGAAACATCGGCCGGCGGAGTTGTCCGGCGGCGAGCAGCAGCGTGTTGCGATCGCGCGTGCCGTTGCCAACGCGCCCCGCGCGCTGCTCGCGGACGAGCCGACCGGCAACCTCGATCCGCACACCGCCGATCACGTATTTCAGGCGCTGATGCAACTCGTGAAGGCGACGCACGTCGCGATGCTGATCGCGACCCACAACATGGAATTGGCAGGCCGAATGGATCGTCGCGTGTCCATCGTCGACGGCCGGATCGTCGAACTGGATTAGCGAGCGCCGGATCGGTTCGTTCGCGCGCCGAATCCGCGCCCGGAGCATGATCCGGAAAAGTGCGCGGCGGTTTCCGAAAAGTTCGGGCTCAATCAAGGAGCCGAAGCGCGATGACGGTTCAACCCAATGCCGTCGCGCTTCAGTAAGCGCGATGGTGGTGCCGCCGATAGCGGACCGGCGGCCTGGAAATTCCGGCGCCGGCAAAATAGGGATTGACGATGCACTGGGCGGAGCGGCCGATTTCGAACAACTTGCATTGTGAAAGTGACGTGTAACTGCATTCGAAATAGCTGGTCGGCCCAAACACCTGCAGACAGACCGGATAGGACGGATCATAGGTCTGTGCCTGCGCGCTTGCGCAGCCGAGGGCGGTTCCAACCGCGACAAACGCCAACATGGGCAGGCGCATATCAGAACTCCTTCACGAAGCATGAGTGCAGGGCCGCGCATGATTCGGGCCTGCGGGAGTGCGGGGCGCGCTTTGCACGAGCACGCGCGGCCAAGTTCCCGGAGCGCAATGAAAGCTCCCATATGGCGCGCATCCTATCCTCCACAATTTTGCCAAGCACTCGACGCGCTTCTGCCGCAAAGCAAGCGCGGTTCACAGGCTTGTAATCGAGGCTGCCGCTGCTGCAAATCAAAAGTTCCAGAAGTACTTGCAGCGGCAATGTTAATTGCAGTTAACGCAGCGCACGCTTTCGACCTGGGTGTTGCGCTCCAGTTACAGCAATTCGTGCCGATGCTGTTATGACGCGCACAGGCCAGGGGGCCATTAAAAGGAATCGAAAACGTTATGAAGAAGAACCTGTTGCTTGTGTCTGCGAGCGTCGCCGCGCTGGCTGCGGCTGCGCCCGCGTTCGGTGCGGACCTCGCCGCGCGGCACATGTACACCAAGGCGCCGCCGGCGCCCATCGCAGCGGTCTACGACTGGACCGGCTTCTACATCGGCGCCAACGGCGGTTGGGGCTCGAGCCACAATTCGTGGGATCTTGGGGCAAATACGCTTGGCGCTCTGCCGGGTCCGGAAGGTTCCCACGATGCGACCGGTGGCACCGTCGGCGGTCAGATCGGCTATCGCTGGCAGATGGGCCAGTTCGTGTTCGGCGTCGAAGGCCAGGGGAACTGGGCTGACTTTTCGGGCAGCAACGTGAGCCTCGTTTTTGCGCCGGATAGCAACCGGACCAAGATCGATGCATTCGGCCTGATCACCGGTCAGGTGGGTTATGCCATCAACAACGTGCTGCTCTACGCCAAGGGCGGTGCTGCCGTCACCAGCAACAAGTACGAGATCATCTCGGGCACGACCGGCGGAGTTCTCGCCTCGACCAGCAACACCCGCTGGGGTGGCACGGTTGGCGCAGGTGTTGAATTCGCATTTGCTCCGAACTGGTCGGTCGGCGTCGAGTACGACCACCTGTTCATGGACCGGCAGACCGTCACCTTCGCGACCCCGCTGTTCACGCAGTCCGACAGCATCAAGCAGGACGTCGATCTCGTGACCGCCCGCATCAACTACAAGTTCGGCGGTCCGGTCGTCGCGAGGTACTGATCTCTCAGTATTCATCTGCGCCGCTTCAAGCGGCTAATCGAAAGCCCCGGCTCCTCGGCCGGGGCTTTTTTCTTCGGGCGGGTCCGAGGTCGCCTTCGCGAGGGAAGTCGGGGGTTCCGATCCGATTCCCATAGTTTCCGCACATATCGATTTTGACACTGCTCAAGGTTGCGCAGTGTCAAAGCCGTATGTTGTTTCGCATGTTCGAGGTCACCGTGGAAAAGCGCGGGAGAGCGCGATGGGAGTGGCGGGTCTGCGACAGCGGCGGCCGGCCTATCATGTCCGGTTGGGAAGACAGCCGAGGCGAGGCGAAATACCGAGGCGACCGCGCGCTATTCCAACTCCTGCTGTCGCAGCCGCGGCTGGGCGAATCGCCGCCGGATTGAGGAGATCGGCGCCCTCTGCCGGGCGCGATTAACCAAATCGATCGGTTTCAAATGAGACTGCCGAAAGCTCGCCTTGACGTTAGAACAAAAAAGGAACAATGTTCTCTCTATGTTCTTGCTGACGAAGGGAGAGCGCAATGTTGAGAATCTTCGTTGAAGAGGCGGCGGCGCTGGCGTCGATCACGCTGTTCGTTGGGATGATCGCGGTTTGGGCGCAGCTCATTTCGCAGCTTTGACGGAGGGCTGGGGAAAAGCCGG
>JBLMWS010000075.1:0-5768 GCA_050257355.1 Gemmatimonas sp. | reverse complement strand
CCGCTCGCTGCATTCGTTACGCGCTCTGCGGCACCTGATCCAAAAAGCCGGTGATGCTGCGGATGCGCCCCTCCTTCAGGACGGCGAAATCCGTTCCCTTGATTGGGCTGTCGACGCCGTCGGGCCCAAGCCCCCAGGAGAAGCGCAGATGATCGCCAAAGCCGTTCGGCGCGCCGATGAGCCTGAACTTGAAATCGGGGAAGCGCTGTTGCACCCCGGCGATCAGCGCCTCGACCGCGTCATAGCCTTCGCCGCTCATCAAGGGATCGACATATCTGGCGTCCGCAGTCCACGCGGTGGCCAGCATTTCGCGCCGGCGGCTTGGGGTGCGCTCGTTCCAGAGCTCGATATAGCCGCGGGCAATGGTGTTGATGTCGCTCATTCTGATCCTCCTTCTGACAAGCCGATGCAAGGGCGAGACCGACCATCGGCCTTGGTCGCTGCCAAATCGATTACCTCGGAGGTCATGCGTTCGAATGCGGCGGTTGACGGCCATCGTGCAGTTACGATCGTGCAGCCACGAGGCGAGTTCCAGATCGGTTCTGCAGCTGTCCCTGTCGCAAGCAATCGCCGCGCGCTTGCTTGCGCATACAAAAAATCTCTCGCAGTAAGCTGCCAGGCTTTTTTTTGCCCTCTTGTTCTGCACAACCTTCCGCTGTCTTCGAAACGGCGGACCGTAATCCTACGGTGCACGCCAGTGCTGTTCGGATGCGCGGTCGCGCGCTTTAGGGAACCATTAACTTGTTCCAGTTGCGAACGTCTTGCCTCGCCGACTGCAGCGCGCATGCAACACCTGATTTGAATTTGTTTTTGCGTCATCGGTCCGCCTAGACAAAACCGCGGACTCGCATGACGCTATCCTCAATCTTGCATCACTGAACACGACCAGATTCGGACCCAATCAGCGCTTGAACCGGGGCAGGGACATGAAGATTGTGACGGGGTTGCTCGCGGCCATCCTTTTGCTTGCGGGCGTGGCGGCAAGTCATGCGGCGGTCCGCATCGCCGATGATCGCGGCGGCCGGATCGGCACCTACGTCGACAAATATCAGGACCTGCGCTCTTCCGGAGAGACCGTCATCATCGACGGGCTCTGCGCTTCCGCTTGCACGATCGTGCTGGGCGCCATTCCCCACAACAGGATCTGCGTTACCTCCCATGCGACGCTCGGCTTCCACGCGGCCTGGGATTTCGGCGCCAACGGCCGGGCGGTCACCAATCCCGAAGCCACCCAGATGCTCTACTCGATGTACCCGACGCCGGTCCGGCGCTGGATCTCGCACCGCGGTGGCTTGACGCCGCACATGATTTTCCTGCGCGGCAGGGAACTGCAGAGCATGTACCGGCCTTGCTACATGGACGCCCAGGCGGCGGCGAGCAGGTCGTCGGCTCCAGCGCGGCCGTCCCGGGCGGCGCTGCACTCGAACTCGCTGTCGCGCTACTGATTCCTAACTGGTGTCTGGCTCCGGCTCGCCGCTAAAGTGATCGCCGCCGCCGCAGGCGGCGCTTGCCTATGTGCATGGCGAAGCCTATTTCGTGGCCATGGCCCTGCCGCTTTCCGACCCCGCTGAGCTGACCGATGCCCTGCCCGCTCGAACCGGGCGGGCGATCGCAATTGTGGGCCTTGCGCTTGCCGCAGTCGTGTTCATGGCTGCGCTGGCGTTGTGGTTCCACTATGGGACTACGGTGTTTTTCGAAACGATTGCGGCCGGCATCGCCGGTTGTTTCTGATCGGGATCAGGATTCGGGGCAAAGGGAAAACAGCATGGATCGGACAACGCGCCCGCTCGTGATCGCCACCGCCTTCGGCGGAAGCCTGGTGATCGGGCTTCTCCTGATGTTTTGGGTGCTTGGCGGGGTGCGCGGGGTGGCGACCCCGGCGGCGATCGGTGGCCCGTTCCAGTTGACCGACCAGACCGGCGCGACCGTGACCGAGAAAAGCCTGCAGGGCCGCCCGTCGCTGATTTTCTTTGGATACACCCATTGCCCCGACGTCTGCCCGACGACGCTGTTCGACTTGTCGGAGGTGCTGCGCGCCATGGGCAAGGATGCCGATCGCGTCAACGCCTATTTCATCTCGGTCGATCCGGAGCGCGACACCGTGGCGGCCATGAAGGACTATTTGTCGAGCTTCGATCCGCACCTTAGGGGGCTTACCGGCAATCCCCAGGCGGTGGCCAAGGTCGCCTCCGAGTACCGCGTTTATGCCAAGAAGGTCCCGCTCAAGGACGGCGACTACACCATGGACCACACCGCCCTGGTCTACCTCATGGACCGTAACGGCAAGTTTGTCGCCCCGTTCAACCTGAAGCAGACTCCGCAGCAGGCGGCGGCCGACCTGAAGCGGTATCTTTGACGAGCATGATCCGGAAAAGCGCGATGGCGATTTAGCGCGCAAACGCCGCTCGAATTAGCTGCGGGATGGTCTATAAGGCTGTCCCAGCCACAACTTGCCGTCGCGTTCCTTGGCCAACCCGGTGCAGACCACTCAATCGTTCCTTGGCGTATCAGCCAGTGCCGCCGGCCGGCTTGGCCGGTGGACGGCGTTGGCCGCACTGGCGCTGCTGCTGTCCGGCGCCGCCGAGGCGGCCCAGCCGGCGCCCGCGCCGCTGCCCAAGCCGGGAACCGAGGCTGCGCCGCAGACCGTGCCCGGCTTCTGGGACCCGCGGCGTCGCCCGGAGCGGCCCGACCTGTCGCGCCTCACGGTGATCCGCTTCCTGACCGAGACCGACTACCCGCCATTCAACTTTACGGGCGCGGACGGCAATCCCGCCGGATTCAACGTCGATTTGGCAAGGTCGCTCTGCGACGAGATCAAGGTCACCTGCACGATCCAGATGCGACGGTTCGAGACGCTGATCGATGCGCTCACAAGCAACCGCGGCGATGCCATCATCGCCTCGATTGCGGTGACACCGCAGATGCGCGCCCGGGTCGATTTCACCGATCCCTACTACCGCGAGCCCGCGCGCTTCGTATCGCGAAAGGCCCAGGTGCTCCCGGAAATCCGCCCGGAATACCTGGAAGGCAAAAAGGTCGGCGTCGTCGCCGGCACCGCGCATGAAGCCTATCTGAAGGCGATGTTCACCGACGCCGAGCTGCACTCCTATCCGAATGACGAGGCGCTGCGCGCGGCGCTTCAGAGCGGGGAGGTCGACTACATCTTCGGCGATGCCATCTCGCTTGCGTTCTGGATCAACGGCACCGACTCTGGCGATTGCTGCGCGTTTTCGGGCGGGCCCTTCGTTGAAAGCCGCTATTTCGGCGAGGGTATCGGGATCGCCGTGCGCAAGGGCAACGATTTGCTCAGGCAGGCGTTGAACTGGGCGCTGTTCCGGGTCTGGGAAAAAGGCCGCTACACCGACCTCTGGCTGCGCTATTTTTCGATCAGCCCGTTCTAAAGCTTTGCACCGTCATTTCGGGGCGCACGCCGGCGCGAATCCCCGGAATAACCGTGGGAATGTTGATGTTTTGCATTTCGCCGCGGAACGGCTAATTTCCGCCTCCTTTGGAGAACCGTACCTGAAATGTCCACCATCGACCTTGCCGCCCCGATCAGCGCGAGCGACTTGCGCGCGATTGCCGAACAATCCAACGCCTGGCCGTTCGAGCAGGCGAAGGCGATTGTTGCGCGGCTGAAGACAAGGCCGAAGGAGGAGGTGCTGTTCGAGACCGGCTACGGTCCGTCAGGCTTGCCGCATATCGGCACCTTCGGCGAGGTCGCGCGCACCACCATGGTGCGCCATGCCTTCCGCGTGCTCACCGAGGACAAGATCAAGACGCGTCTGCTCGCGTTCTCCGACGACATGGACGGCCTGCGCAAGGTGCCGGACAATGTCCCGAACAAGGAGATGCTGGAGAAGAACCTCGGCAAGCCGCTGACGCGCGTGCCCGATCCGTTCGGCACGCACGACAGCTTCGGCGCACACAACAATGCCCGTCTGCGTGCCTTCCTGGACCAGTTCGGCTTTGATTACGAGTTTGCGAGCTCGACCGACTACTACACCTCCGGCCGCTTCGACGCCGCGCTGTTGCGCATGCTGGAGCGGATTGAGAAGGTGATGGCGATCATGCTGCCGTCGTTGCGCGAGGAGCGCGCGGCGAGCTATTCGCCGTTCTTGCCCGTCTGCCCGCGCACCGGCACCGTGCTCTACGTGCCGATCGTTGCGCATGACGCCAAGGGCGGCACCATCTCCTACGACGACCCGGAGACGAAGGAGCGCGTCACGCTGCCGGTGACCGGCGGCCACTGCAAGCTCCAATGGAAGCCGGATTGGGCGATGCGCTGGTACGCGTTGTCGGTCGATTATGAGATGGCCGGCAAGGACCTGATCGATTCGGTGAAGCTGTCCGGCAAGATCTGCGGCGCGCTCGGCGGCACCCCGCCGGAAGGGTTCAATTACGAGCTGTTCCTGGACGAGAAGGGCCAGAAGATCTCGAAATCCAAGGGCAACGGGCTGACCATCGAGGAATGGCTGCGCTACGCGCCGCCGGAATCGCTGTCACTGTTCATGTATCGCGAGCCGAAGGCGGCGAAGCGGCTGTATTTCGACGTCATTCCGCGCCATGTCGACGAATATTATCAGTTCCTGGAGGCCTATCCGAAGCAGGAGGTCAAGCAGCAGCTCGGCAATCCGGTCTGGCATATCCATGCCGGCCACCCGCCGAAGGCTGATATGCCCGTGACCTTCCAGCTGCTCCTGACCCTGGTGTCGTCGTCGAATGCGGAGAACGCGGCAACGCTGTGGGGCTTCATCGGCCGCTATCGCCCGGGCGTGACGCCGCAGACCCACCCCAAGCTTGATGCCATGGTGGGCTACGCCATCAACTACTATCGCGACTTCGTCGCGCCCGGGAAGAAATTCCGCGAACCGAGCGAGAGCGAACGCGCCGCGCTGCAGGATTTGCGTGATGCATTGTCGAACCTGCCACAGGGCTCATCCGCGGAAGACATCCAGAACGTCGTCTACGAGATCGGCCGCCGCGAGCCGTTCCTCGACCCGGTGAAGAAGGGCAAGGACGGTCGGCCCGGCGTATCGCTCGAGTGGTTCAACATGCTCTATCAGGTGCTGCTCGGCCAGGAGAAGGGTCCCCGCTTCGGCTCTTTCGTCGCGGTCTACGGCATCGGCAATGCCGTCAACATGATCGACGGCGCACTGGCACGGTCGGCCTGAACTGACTCCGCTGTCGTCCCGGCCAAGCGGAGCGCGAGCCGGGATGCATAACCACAGGCGTTAGTCGGTTTGAGCCGCGTCCGTCACTGTGCGAGCAGAGGAATCCCGCGGTATGGGTCTCGGCTCTGCGCTCGCTCACTCGCTTCACTGGGACGACCCGGTGGCGTTCGCCGCGCGCGTCAGCGTCAGCAGCATCTTGAGCAGCGGCGTCGGCACGCCGTGCCGCTCGCCGAGGGCGACGACGGCGCCGGTCAGCGCTTCGACCTCGAGCGGCCGCCCGGCCAGCCGATCGAAATACATCGACGAGCCGGCATCGGCGGGAACGGACAATAGCCGCGCGATCGATTGTTGGGCCTCGTCGGCGGATAGCTCGGCGCCGTCGGCCCGGCCGATTGCTGCGGCTTCTTCCAACAGCGCGAGGCAGAGTGCGGTTACATCGTCGCGCCGAAACACCGCGTTGCGCTGCAGGGTGAGCGCGGAGATCGGGTTCGCCACCGCGTTGACCAGGAGCTTGCGCCAGGCCAGCGTCTTGAAATCGCCGCTCAACAGCACCCGCATCGAGGTGCCGTCCAGGAGCGCCGCAAAGGCCTGTCC
>JBLMWS010000074.1:0-3779 GCA_050257355.1 Gemmatimonas sp. | reverse complement strand
TGCGGCGATCTCGCCGAGATCACCCGGCAGCTGCCGTTTGAGCTTGTCCAGCACCTCGAAATGATGCGTGGCGACGATGGTCGCGATCTTTCCGGCCAGGTCCTTGCCGATGCCCGGCAATTCCGAGAGATCCTCGCCCGCCTTGAGCAGGCTGGTGATGCTCCTGGGCAGGCGTTCGATCAGCCGCGCGGCGTTGCGATAGGCTCGCGAGCGAAAGGGATTGTCGCCCTTGATCTCGAGAAGCTCGGCGGTCTGGTCGAACATCTCGGCGATTTCGGCGTTCTGAACCGGCATCGATCCGCCTCCTCCCTTCAAAGGCTAGAGTGGATCGCCGCGAGGGCTTTGATGCAGATCAGAAATCGGCCGCGGCCGTCAGGCGGATGCGGCCTCGCGTGCGCGTAACCCTGCTTCGCCGCCTTGCAGCCAGGCCGCGACGCGAGGCCAGGACGCCGCGAGCGTCTTGGTGCCGATGAAAAGGCCCAGATGAGTGGAGGGCGCGGTCACGCGCTCGATGAGAGGCGCCGGCGTCCCCAGGAGCGACGCCGTCGCCATCGCCTGCGTTGCCGGAACGAGTTCGTCGTTCGTGCCCGCCAGCAGGAAGACCGGCGTCTTCAATAGCTCAAGGTGAATGTCGTGTCCAAGCGCCACGAACGTTCCCTTCGCCAGCCGGTTCTCCCTGAAAATCCAGTTGACCACCTGCAGATAATAGCTCCCGGGTAGATCCAGGGTGTTGTTGTTCCACAGATCGAACCGGTCCAGCAGGATCCGGTCGGCGGCGATCTCCGCGGACAACTGTCTTTGCAGCACCACCTCGGGGTCAGGCGGAATGCTCCAGAAGCGGAGCATATCATCGCCCCTGACCAGGCCGGCGCCGCTCTTCACCAACGCCTCAAAGGCGGCCAATGGAGCCTCCGCGACCATACGCGACAGGTCGGATTCGACCGACACGTCGACAGGCGAGCCGACAAGCACGAGCCGCCGCACTTTCTCTGGAAACCGCGCCGCATAGACCAGCGACAGCCATCCGCCCTGGCAGAGCCCGACAAGATCGACCGGCGGTCCGACCTCGTCGATCGCAACATTGAGATCGGCGAGATAGTGGTCGATCGAGAGATAACGCATGTCCGCGGATGCCGAGCGCCAATCCGTCACATACAGCCGGTTCAGAGCGCCACGATGCAGCGCCTCGACGACGCTGTGGCCCGGCGCCAGATCGGCGATCAATGCGCCATGCAGCGCGTAAGGCGCGCAGACCACGACCGGATTTGCCGCACTCCCGCGCGAAAAATCCCGCAAGCGCAAGGTCGCAAGCTCGAGCGCGATCCGGTTCGGCGTCGTCCACGGCAGGTCAGGCTGCTGGCTTGGCTCGACCGCGCTCCATCCGTGATCCATCCACCAGGAGCAGGCATCGAGCGCAAAGCTCGCGGCCGCATAGGGCCACAGCATCGGGTCCGGCGGCCAGGTCGCAGCTAGCCGATTATGTCCGGGCATCCCCGGCTTCTCTCGCACCGCGCTCCCTTTCCGGGTTTGATCGCGCGCATTCGTCTGTCGCATCGCAGCGGCCTCTTCAGAAGAAGGCCTCGATCCCGACGACCGGAATACCGAGCGATTTCAAGCTATGATGGGTTTTGGCAACCGAACCATCGATGTCAATGCCGCGACAGGCTTCTTCGATCACGACCGCGTCAAAGCCGGCGTGGCGGGCATCCTCCGCCGAGTAGCGGACGCAGAAATCGAAAGCGAGGCCGACGAAGAACAACGTCTGCCAGCCGCGCTCGCGGAGATAACCGGCGAGCCCGGTGGCCGTCTTGTGGTCGTTTTCGTAAAAGGCCGAATAGGAATCGATGTTGCGGTGAAGGCCTTTGCGCAGCACGAGGCTGGCGTTATCGGCCTGCAATGTCCTGTGAAACTCCGCGCCACTGCTGCCCTGGATACAATGATCCGGCCAGAGCACTTGGGTTCCATAGCTCAACTCGATGGTGTCGTAGGGATGCTTGTGCGGATGGTTGGACGCAAAGGAGACGTGATCCTCGGGATGCCAATCCTGGGTCAAAACCACGTTGTCGAACTTCGCCGCGATCCGGTTGATGGCGGGAATCACCTTCTCTCCGCCCGGCACCTCGAGCGTGCCGCCCGTGCAGAAATCATTCTGGACGTCGACCACGATCAACGCATCCTTGTGCGAGATCTTCATCGCTGCAACTCCCCTAAGCTCATTCTCCAGTCGGCGACAGCCGCCAGCCGCTCCAACGCGGGCGACACCTGCACCGGATACGACACTTGCGGTCTCAAGGCACGCAAATCCAGCGGCAGCCGGTCCAGCTGGCGGCAGACATAGGCACGAATATCGGCCAGCGGAGGCGCTGCAGCAAGGCACCGGCCGCCCCGCATCACCGGCTGCAGCAGCGGCTCGACGTCCTGCTTGTCGTCCTCGGTCGAGATCCGCGCGACCTCAATAACCCCGGACCAAGTGCCGGCCGGACTATCGGTTCATTCTGCCGGAACGCGCCAGATCGTCATTTGACCTTCATCAACAAGCGTCCCCCTGCCCCAGCCTATGGTGCATTACACGCATACGGTAGGAGCCGAGCATGAAGGAAATCCCGGACCTTGTGATCTCGCCGGAGAAAGTCGCTGCGATCCTCGCCAAAGCCCGGCAGTTCGACGTCAAGGACGTGGTGACTGATCCGGATTCCGGCTCAAATGCCAGCGACGATGCCATGCTGGCCGTCCTGGAAGATCATGCCGACGACCCCGTCCGCTCCGAGTTAAGGGCGATCATTCGTGGCCTCAACCAGGACGAGCAGATCGACCTCGTCGCGCTAACATGGCTCGGCCGGGGCGATGGCACGCTCGACGAATGGCAGGACCTGCGCGAGGAGGCCGCGCGTGCGCATAACAGACGCACCGCCGAATATGTCCTCGGCATGCCGCTCCTGAGCGATTATCTCGAGGAGGGCCTGTCCCAGTTCGGCCATTCCGCGGAAGAGTTCGAACAACCGGTTTGAAAGCATGATCCGGAGCCGGAGGACCTGCTCGCGCAGAGTGGCACCGGCTTCGGCGAAACAGATCATGCCCGGCAGAATGAGGGGTCGAAGCCATGCCCTACCGCACCAATGCCGACCTGCCTCCGCCCGTTCGCAACCATCTGCCAGCGCATGCGCAAGACATCTATCGCCAGGCTTTCAACCATGCTTTCGCCTCGCACACGGGGGAGGCCAGGCAAGAGGAAATCGCGCACCGCACCGCCTGGGCAGCGGTGAAGCGCTCCTACGTCAAGCTCGGCGAGCACTGGATGCCCTTGCACAACATTCATTAGGCCTGGGCGGAGATCGCGCCACGCACCTGAAGCAATGTGTATCAGGCGGTGGCGTCCGATTCGCCCGACGGGCAGAAGCCGTTCAATTTGCCGGCGCATCTGCTGATCGCGAGGCGCGACATGCTCTGAAAATCCGGTGCGCGAAAAACTCGATTTCCTAAGCCGTTTCAAGCTGATTTGGGCTGTCCAGCCTTCAAGACAAAAATATATCTCTTTCGTTTTTTCGGAATTTGATGATACCTTCGCTCCATCCCGCCTCGGTTTGCGGAGGGGCGTTTCGCGATCGTCACGACACGCGAGGCGGGTGGCGATGGACGGGAAGAGGCCGACAGACGAGCGGCGCTCTTGCCGGACGGCGAAGTCGCGTGGTCCTGGCGCGCCGATGCAGGCGTCAAGTTTGCGACAATGCGTTTCCCGCATTGCGCTGACGACGGTGGCAACAAGCTGGTTCACCGAGGAG
>JBLMWS010000073.1:0-16576 GCA_050257355.1 Gemmatimonas sp. | reverse complement strand
TGAAGGTTGCGGAGGTGATGGCCGATCCCGGCGATACCGTGCAGGCGGGCCAGGTGCTGGCGCGGCTCAGCCCGGCCGAAGGCGGCGCCAGCATCAATGTGCAGGCGCCGGTCGCGGGCGTGATTTCCGCATCCACCGCAACCGTCGGCGCGATCGCGTCGCCGCGCGGCGAAGCGCTGTTCAATCTCATCGCGCGCAGCGAATACGATCTGGTCGGCATGGTGCCGGTGGAGGATCTCGGCAAGCTTGCGCCGAACCAACCGGCCAAGATCCACATCGTCGGCGCCGATGAGCTTGAGGGCACCGTGCGGAGGGTGGCGCCGACGGTGGAGTCCAACAGCCAGCTCGGCCAGGTCTTCATCGCCATCACCGGCAACCGCCGCCTCCTGGTGAACTCATCGGGGCGCGCGCTGATACGCACCGGCGAGAGCTGCGGCCTGTCGGTGCCGCTCAGCGCGGTGCTCTATTCCAACGCCGGCACGGTGGTGCAGGTGGTCAAGCGCGACCGCATCGAGACCAAGCGGGTCGAGGTCGGGCTGATGTCAGGCGGCAATATCGAGATACGCGAGGGGCTGAACGAAGGCGACGACGTGGTCGCCCGCGCCGGCGCGCTGCTCCGCGAGGGCGATCTGGTGCGGCCGTTCGCGAACGGGAAGGCCGTGGGGGAGTAGGGGGGCGGGAGGCTTACTCCGTTCCGTCGTCATGCCCCGCGCATGCGGGGGCATCCAGTATTCCAGAGGCGGCAGATGGGCGCACGCCAGTTCTACGTCTATATTCTCGCGAGCAAGATCGGCGGAACGCTCTATATCGGCGTGACGAACGATCTCATCCGTCGCGTTGCCGAACATCGGTTGAAGGCCGTCAAGGGGTTCACGGAGAAATACGACGTCGTCAGGCTCGTGTACTTTGAGCAGTTCGACGACCCCGAAAACGCGATCAGGCGCGAAAAGCGTCTGAAGAAATGGAATCGAGCCTGGAAAATCCGGCTGATCGAAGGGAACAATCCGAACTGGGACGATCTGTATCCGGGGATGGCAGGTATTTAGCCCTGTCGTCATGCTCCGCGCGGGCATCCAGCGAGTGGGGAGGCCGCGCTGGCTGAGCCGAGATGCCGCGGGTTACTCGATCGTCCGCCTTCGCGGACGATGACGGAGAATGGATGGGCCACACGTGCGACCCTCCCCCTCCAGGGGAGGGTAGAAACTTCAGCTTCCCGCGTTTTCGGTTGTGCCGAGGCGGATGTCCTCGCGGAGCGAGGAGGAGACTGAGGGCACCTGCTCGCCTTCGGAGGCGCGGGCGACGGCGACGCGGGTCTTGTTGAAGACGGCCGTGGCATCGGATTCCGCGTTCAAATGGCTGAGCAGTTCGGAGACCAGGATGCTGTTGGCGCCCTTGGAATCGTCGGCGACCTTGCCCGGCGTCGCCGAGGAGAGGATCAGCGCATTGTCGGGCGCGTTGATCGGCGCGAGCCCGTGAGAGTAGGAACGGAAGCGGCGCTCATAAGGGTTGCGGCGCGAGGCGTCGATCACGGCGAGCTTGGCGCGGGCGCCCTGCTCCTTCATGACGTCGAGCACGGACTCGACGCTGACGCCTTCGCGGCGCACGTCGCGCTCCTTCCAGATCTTGGCATCGACCGGGATCATGTAGCTCTCGCGGCCGGCCTGCACGCCATAGCCGCCGAAGAACAGCAGCACCACCGAGTCCTTCCGGATCTTGGATTTCAGCCGCGCCACCGCGCGCGTCATGTCGTCCCTGGAGGCGTCTTCCACCACGTCGACATCGAAACCGTCGTGGCGCAGCGCAACGGACAGCGCGCGCGCATCGGCGATCGGCTGGGTCAACGGTTCGCTGGCATCGGGATAATGGCTGTTGCCGATGATGAGCGCGAGCCGCGCGGAATTGTTGGTCGTCACCGCGGCCGGCTCGTTGGCCACGACCTTGGCGGCCTCCGGCGAACGGATGGACAACGCAGCCTGGGCGCCGATCGCCAGCGACACCGTGCCGAACAGCACGGCGGCAATGGCGATCGAACGACGGGACAAGCGGAGCTGCGTCAAATTCATCACGGGCGTTCCTACTCGGCGTTCCTACTCGATGGCGCGCGTCTAGCTTTGGTCGCGCCAAACTGATCTTGGTTTATTGGGAATGACGGAAGCGTGTGTCTTCTAAATGTGCACTATTTGCGGCATTGCAATAAACGGTCCCTTAACTCGCATGGTCAAAGGGAGCAATACGCAAAGCGCGCTTGACAGTTAAACGATTGAATTACCTGGATAATTGTCCGGCGCGGCAATCGGCCTTGCCCCGCAAGAATCCGGTGACGCCGGTTCCATATTCTCGCCTCGACTTTTCCCCTTCTGTGACCGTTATCACATTGTTTTTCCGGCAATTCTGGGCCAACTTTCAAACACTTGCAGCTTACGGACGGGGGCGGCGGCGACCATGCGAATGCAACAGCGTGACATCGGCCGATGTGGCGGCAGCCTTGCGCGCCCGCTCCACGCTGCCTGAACCGCCCGCCGGAACACCCCCTCGATGAGCTTGCGCCAATTTGCCGCCGCGTGCCGGGCACTGACCGCGGCCAAGGACGGCCCCTCGCTTTACGACGTCTGCGATCCGCTCCTGCTCGCACGGCACAAGGGCGATGCGCACCTCTCCAAATTCTACCGAACCGCGCTGTGCAATCCGGCGCTCCGCATGCTGCTGCGGCGGGCCGGCCTGCCGGAGCTGAGCGAACCGGCGCGGCTGGACGGCTTGCGGATGGCGCTGTTGCGCGCCCGCGACGATGCATCGCCCGATTGGGCGGCGGTGGGCGCTCCGGTCGCAAGCCTGCTCGACGCCCTCGAACTGTCGCATCCGAGACCGAAGCCGGTGTCGGCGAACGGCCGCGCGCCCGGTCTCGCCGAGCTCGATCACGTGATCCGCAGCTGCGGGACGCATCTGTTGCGCAGCTATGCGAGCGGCGGCTTTCTGCCGGCCTATGCCGCCTTCAACCTGATCGGCGATCCCGACCTGCGCGGGCGCGAATTGAAGATGGCGCTGACCGGTCTCAATTCCCGCGGCTACAAGAACTCCACGCTGCTGTTCAACCTCGCGCGCAGCTTCATCGCCCGCTCGCCCGCGCGCGATCTGATCAACCCGCCCTGGACCGGCATTGCCGAGCCGATGTGGGCGCCGGTGCAGATCCGCCACCGCTCCGCCTATTACGATGCCTTCTTCACCGAGGCGCTGCTGTCGTTCGTCGAGACCGGGCTCGCCGCGCCGGACGAGATCGCGCGCGCGCGCAAGGCGGTTGCGGAGATGGTGGATTTCTGCCTCTCGACCAGCCGCGAGGAGGCGCGCTCCCACGACGGCGCGCCGTTCTCGGTGATCACTGCGCTGGCGCCGCCGCCGCATCCGCGCTTTTCGCGCTTCTTCGCCCAGATCAAGCAGGACCTCGGCTTCGGCATCTACGTGCCGGATTGCGACACCACCGCCTGCTCCTTCTCGGCGGCCACGCAAGCCGGCGCGTGCAACACGATGCTGGAGCAGCCGCTGCTCGACTTCTACGCCGGCTACCAGGTGCGCGAAGGCGACAACGTGCCGCTGGTGACGGTGCCGATCAACGACAACATCGATTTCGAGGGCGGCATCGCCACCTGGATCGACAATCTGGCGGGCCAGCGTCCCTTCGGCAACGACCTCGACCCGACGCTCAATCTCGACGTCCTCGAGGTCAGCTTCCGCAATCTTGCGCGTTGGAAGGTGCTCCAGACACCGGGCCGGCTCGACACGCTGCGGCGCATCGTCGGTTTCCAGCGACGCCTGGTCGAAAGCGGCGCGTTCAAGAATCCGCGCTCGCACATCTATTACCTGCCCGAGCTTTACTGCGCCTATTTCGGCCGCTGCTTTGCGGCGTTCCAGGCGCTGCCGCCGGATGCGCGCCAATGCATCGACCCCGACGGCACCTTCGACATGATCCGCGCGGCCGTGCTGAGTTACGTAGTGGACGAGATGCTCACCGCCGAGATCAACCCGTTCGATGCGGCGCTCGCGCTGATCGCACTCGGTCATCTCGGGGCGGAGGCGGCAAGCTTTACGCCCGCGCTTTGCTGCATCGTCGGCGGGCTCGGCGAAGGCGGCCGCCATGGCCCATTCAAGGCCTATGAGTGGAACAAGATGAAGACCCCGACCCGGATCCTGGTCGGCGGCCCGGAAGTGACCTCGGCGTTCGTGCTGATGGGGCTCGCCCTTGCGCGCAAGGCGATGGTGGGGCGACGGTAAAGCAGGTCCGTCGCGCGAAGTTGACGGGATGGCCGTGGAAGGCGCTGGCGATAGCGCCAAATCCGCACCACAATCGGCGGCATCATTGCCCGCTTTCGTTTGATGTGGTCCTTTGCATGTCGTCAAGATTTCCGCTCGCGCTTCTCCTCTTGCTGTGGCCGGCCATCGCGTTCGCCGCCGATGTCTCCGGCGTGCCGAAAATCCGCGAAGCCGATCACGTCCAGATCGGCAAGAGCCGTATCAGCCTGTTCGGCATCGATGCACCCTCGGTCGATCAGCTTTGCCTCAACACCAAGGGCGAGCGCTGGACCTGCGGGGTCGCCGCACGCGATGCGCTGATCAAGCATGCCGGCGGCAAGAGCTGGACCTGCCATCTCGGCGCCTCCGGCCATCACGGGCACGTGCTGGCGCGGTGCGCGGTCGATGGCGAAGACATCCAGAAATGGCTGGTCGAAAGCGGCTGGGCGCTCGCCTACCACCGGCAGTCGCACGATTACGATGCGGACCAGGCCGCGGCCCGGCAGGCCAAAGCCGGCATGTGGCAGGGCGCCTTCATCGCACCCTGGGACTGGCGCGTCCGCAACAAGAAGACCACCATCCTCGGCGCAGTGAAGGTGCCGGAGAACGCGCATGCGATCCTGATGGCCTCGGCCTCCGGGGCGGTGGCGCCATCGCCGGACTGCACCATCAAGGGCAACGTCAATTCGGCGGGCGAATGCATCTACCACAAGCCGACCAGCCGCTGGTATGCCCAGATCAAGATGAAGATCAGCAAGGGCACGCGCTGGTTCTGTTCGGTGGAAGAAGCGGAAGCCGCCGGCTGCCGCGAGACACGGCGGTAGTGGCGGGTCGACATTGAAGCGTACGCACATCTCGCTCCGTCATCCTGAGGAGGCCGCGAACCGCGGCCGTCTCGAAGGATGAACGGCCCCGCGCGAGCCGCCAGCCGGGCCGTCGCCCTTCGAGGCTCGCTGACGCGAGCGCCTCAGGGTGACGGTGATAGAACGTGAGTGACCAACACCACGACGCACAGCTGCGCGCCGCGCAGCATGCGCGGCTCGAGCGCGTGCTGTTGACGCTGATCGCGATCCTGCTCGGTTACACCTCGCTCGCCTATATCGTGCTGCCGGCGTTCTGGACGCATTACGAGCACCAGAAGGGCCTTGCGACGATGCCGATGGTGACGCGCACCGCGCAGGGCATTCCTGGCGATCCGATCAATGTCGGGCTGATCGGCGATGCCCGCGAGGTGCTGTGCGCGATGAATGCGGCCGGCTGGTTTCCTGCCGATCCCGTCACGCTGCGCTCCTCGATCGAGATCGCCGGCAGCGTGCTGCTCGACCGCGCCTACAAGGATGCGCCGGTCTCGAAGCTGTTCTATCTCGGCCGGCGCGAGGACTATGCGTTCGAAAAGCCGGCCGGCAAGAGCGCCGACCGCCGCCATCATGTCCGCTTCTGGAAGGTGATGGACAAGGGCCAGGAGAACCGGCCGGTCTGGCTGGGCGCGGTGACGTTCGACAAGGGCGTCGGCGTCAGCCATTTCACCGGCGCGATTACCCATCACATCGACGCGGACATCGATGCCGAGCGGGACCTGCTCGCGCGCGATCTCGAAAATGCCGGCATGGTCACCGCGAAATATCAGGTGACCGGCGTCGGCTTGACGCTGACGGGACGCAACGGCGGCGGCGATCTCTATTACACTGATGGCGAAGTCTGGGTCTTGCGCCTGGTCGAAGCGTGCCAGAAGAGGACGGGTGCGGTGACGGTGATTCCGAGCCCGCCTGCGACCGAACTGAAAGACCAGATCTGGCGAAGCATAACGGGTGCGCTGAAGAGCTGAGCCAAAAGCCTTGAAATTCGCGCCAATAGACTGCATCCATGACGCCGCCCCCAAACGCAAGGACATCCATCCATGACCGTTCGCGCCGGCCGGGAGTTTCTGGCCATTCCCGGGCCAACCACCATGCCCGACGAGGTGCTCCGCGCGATGCACCGGCCCGCGCTCGACATCTATTCCGGAGAGATGGTCGCGTTGAGCGACAGCCTGCTGCGCGATTTGTCGAAGCTGTTCGCGACCAAAGCAAAATCCTACATCTACATCGCCAATGGCCATGGCGCCTGGGAAGCCGTGCTGTCGAACGTGCTGTCGCGCGGCGACAAGGTGCTGGTGCTGGAGAGCGGGCGCTTCGCGGTCGGCTGGGGCAACGCCGCGGGCGCGATGGGCGCCGAGGTCGACGTGCTCAAAGGCGACTGGCGTCGCGCGGTGCGCCCCGACGAAGTGGAGGCGCGGTTGCGCGCCGACAAGAACCACGCCATCAAGGCCGTTCTCGTCGCGCAGGTCGACACCGCCTCCGGCGTCGTCAACGACATTGAGGCGATCGGCAAGGCGATCAAGGCCGCCGGCCATCCCGCGCTCTACATGGTCGACACCGTGGCTTCGCTCGGCTGCATGGCGTTCGAGATGGACAAATGGGGCATCGACGTCGCGATGTCCGGGTCGCAAAAGGGCCTGATGACGCCGCCGGGGCTCGGCTTCGTTGCTGCGAACGAGCGCGCGCAAGCCGTGCACAAGACCGCCGACATGCGCACGCCCTATTGGGACTGGACCGAGCGCGAAGGCGTCGAGCACTACCGCCGTTACGCCGGCACAGCGCCGGTGCATCTGTTGTTCGCGCTGCGCCAAGCCATCGACATGCTGTTCGAGGAAGGACTGCCGAACGTGTTCCGCCGGCATCAGCTGTTGGCGGAAGCCGTACGCCGCGCGGTCGCGGCGTGGGCCGAGGGCCAGGTGCTCGGCTTCAACATCGCGGAAGGCTCCGAGCGCTCCAACACGGTCACCACCGTCTTGGTCGGCAACGGCTATGATCCCGTCAGGCTGCACCGCTATTGCAAGGCGAAATGCGGCGTGGTGCTCGGGGTCGGCATCGGCGACCTGCAGGGGCAGGCCTTCCGCATCGCCCATATGGGTCACGTCAACGCGCCGATGATCCTGGGCACGTTGGGAGTGATCGAGGTCGGCCTCAACGCGCTGCAAATCCCGCACGGCAAGGGCGGCACCGCGGCAGCGATCGCCTATCTCGGCGAGAGCGTGAGCGCTTAAGCGACTTTCCGAAAGACGCGTCCCGTCACCCTGAGGTGCTCGCGCCAGCGAGCCTCGAAGGGCGACGGCCCGGCTCTCGCACCCGGGCCGCTCATCCTTCGAGACGGCGCTTGCGCGCCTCCTCAGGACGACGGTTTGAGCGATAGCGGCCGGGCACATGGCAATCCGTCGTTCCGGTCCCATATGTGCCTGACCCATTGCCGCTCGCGCCGAATGAGGACCTGAAGTGACCGAAATCCTGGACAAGCAGGCTGCCGCGGTGAAACCGCCGGTGGCGCCACGCCGGCCGCACTCCTTCACCCGACACGGCATCACGGTCAGCGACGACTATGCGTGGCTGAAGGATCGGAACTGGCAGGAGGTCCTGCACGACCCACACGTGCTCGCCCCTGATATCCGCGCCTACCTCGAAGCGGAAAACGCCTATGCCGAGAGCCTGCTCGGCCATACCGCGCCGCTGCAGACAAAGCTCGTCGCGGAAATGCGCGGCCGCATCAAGGAAGACGATTCCAGCGTGCCGTCGAAGGACGGTCCTTACGCCTATTTCCGCAAATTCCGCGAAGGCGGCCAGCACGAGATGTTCGGCCGCATGCCGCGCGAGGGCGGCGCGGAACACATCGTGCTCGACGGCGACGCGCTGGCCAAGGATCACGACTATTTCAAATTCGGCGGCAGCCGGCATTCCTGGGATCACCGCTTACAGGCCTGGAGCGCTGATACCAAAGGCTCGGAATATTTTACGATCCGCATCCGGGACTGGGACACGGCTGCGGATTTCGACGATCTGGTCGAGGATGCCGACGGCGGCGCGGTTTGGGCCAAAGACTGCAAGAGCTTCTTCTATGTCAAGCTCGACGAGAATCACCGCCCGATGCAGGTCTGGCGTCATGCGTTGGGGACGGCGCAAGCCGACGACGTTCTCGTTTACGAGGAACAGGATCCCGGCTGGTTCACGCATTTGCACGAATCGACCTCCGGCCGTTTCTGTGTGATCGCGGGTGGCGATCACGAAACCTCCGAGCAGCGGTTGATCGACCTGGCCAAGCCGGAGGCACCGCCGCGGCTGATCGCCGCGCGCGAAAAGGGCGTGCAATATTCGATCGCCGACCGCGGCGAGGAGCTGTTCATCCTCACCAATGCGGACAACGCCATCGACTTCAAGCTCGTGACCGCGCCGCTCGCTTCGCCGGAGCGCGCCAATTGGCGCGATCTCGTTCCGCATCGCGCCGGCGTCTACATCCTCGACCATGATCTCTACGCCGGCCACCTGGTGCGGCTGCAACGCGCCAACGCGCTGCCCTCCATCATCATCCGCGATCTCGCAAGCGGCGAAGAGCACGCGATCGCCTTCGACGAGGGGGCCTATTCTCTCGATGCCATGGGCTCCTACGAATTCGACACCACGACTCTGCGCTTTGCCTATTCGTCGATGACGACGCCCTCCGAAGTTTATGATTACGACATGGCGATGCGGACGCGCGTTTTGCGCAAGCGGCAGGAAATCCCGTCCGGTCATAATCCCGCCGACTACGTCACTACGCGCATCATGGCGACATCGCACGATGGCGCGGAAGTGCCGATCTCGCTGTTGCATCGGCGCGACCTCGCGCGCGACGGCTCCGCACCGCTCCTGCTTTATGGTTATGGCTCCTACGGCCATGCCATACCCGCGTCCTTCAATACCAACCGGCTGTCGCTGGTCGATCGCGGCTTCGTCTATGCGATTGCGCATATCCGCGGTGGCACAGACAAGGGCTGGGGCTGGTATCTCGACGGCAAGCGCGAGAAGAAGACCAACAGCTTCGATGATTTCGCGGCCTGCGCGCGTGCCCTGATCGATGCGAAATATACCGGCGTCAAGCGCATCGTCGGCCACGGCGGCAGCGCCGGCGGCATGCTGATGGGCGCGGTGGCGAACCGCGCCGGCGAACTGTTTGCCGGCATCGTGGCGGAAGTGCCGTTCGTCGACGTGCTCAATACCATGCTGGACGACACGCTGCCGCTGACGCCGCCGGAATGGCCGGAATGGGGCAATCCGATCGAGAGCGAGGCGGATTTTCGGACCATCCTGTCCTATTCGCCCTACGACAATGTGGCGGCCAAGGACTATCCGGCGATCCTCGCCATGGCAGGGCTCACCGATCCACGCGTCACCTATTGGGAGCCGGCGAAATGGATCGCGCGGCTGCGCGCCACCATGACCGACGGCGGCCCCGTGGTGCTGCGCACGAATATGGGCGCCGGCCACGGCGGCGCCTCGGGACGCTTCAACCGGCTGGACGAAATCGCCATCGTCTATGCCTTCGCGCTGTGGGCCGTGGGGCTTGCGCGGCCCAGCGCTGCCACCGGAGATTTCAGGTTGTCTTGAGGCCGCAAAGCGGTCATCGTCTTCGCCGGGAGCGGACCGCAACGCCGCGTGCCGCTCCTCCCCGAGGTGCCGCCGGAGGACCGGGCAGCCTGCTCGTTCGGCGTCGCAAAAAGAGAGATGACGCTCACCACCCGCCTTGCCATTGCGATGATCTTACTGGTCGCCGTTGCGGTTTTCGCGGTGGGATCGCTGAGCTATCGCAGCCTGGAACAGGCGCTGCTGCCGCGCATTCTCGACCGGCTCCAGTCGCATTCGAAGCTCGTAGCCAGCGACGTGGGCTCCTATGTTCACGGCGCGCGCGCCGACGTCGAAACCTTTTCCTCCCGCAGCCTGGTGCAGGGTTTGATCGCTGCGCGCGTGGACGGGGGGATCGACCCTCTCGATCATCTGCCCGAGAGCACCTGGCGGGCACGCCTTGCCAAGCGGCTGAGCGTCGAGCTTCAGACCAAGCCGGCCTATTCCCGGTTTCGCTTCATCGGAACCGAGGACGGCGGGCGCGAGCTCGTCCGCGTCGACCGCTCCAGTCCGGACGGAACGGTGCAGGTGGTGCCCGATACGGGATTGCAGCACGAGAGCGATCGGCCGTATTTCAAGGCGACCGTGAAGCTCAAGCAAGGCGAGATCTATGTCTCGCCGGTCGATCTCGAGCGGAATGACGGCACGATCGCGGTCCCTCATGTGCCGACATTGCGGGTGGCGGCGCCGATTTTCGCACCCGACGGCAAGCTGTTCGGCATCGTCGTCATCAATGTCGACATGCGTCCCTGCCTTGATCGCGTCAGGACGCCGGCGCGGGCCGGCGAGCAGATTTACGTGGTCGACGCCAAGGGCGATTATCTCGTCCACCCGGACCGGACGCAGGAATTCGCCAGCGAGCTTGGCGGATCGAGAAAATGGCAACAGGATTTTCCGTATTTCGCCTCGCTGGTCGGTACAACGGAAAGTGCGGCCCGCGTCGTTCCCGATCCCGCACGGCGGCCGGCCGGAGCGGCAATGGCGCCGGCCATGCTGGTCGACAAGCAATGGATCGGGGTCATCGAAACGGTGCCCAATGCGGTGTTCATTGCAACGGCGACGGCGATCGGCAAGACGTCGTTGCTGGTGGGCGTGATCGCCATGCTGGTCGCGGCGCTGCTTGCGGTCATGATCGCGCGCTCGCTGACCCGCCCCATCAACAAGCTCCGCGCGGCGGTCGACGGAGTCGGCAGCGACAAGCCGGTCGACATCCCGCTCGATGCGGGCGGCGAAACCGGTGTGCTGGCGCGGGCCTTCGCGCGGGCGATCAGCGAGGTCAACGCCAAGACCGCCGAGCTCGAACGCGAGGTGCAGGAGCATCGCCGCACCGAGGCTGCCCGGGATCACCATGCCGCGCGCGAGCGCCTGTTCAGCGCCGTGGTGGAATCGTCGAACGATGCGATCGTCATCGAATCACTCGACGGCACCATCACAGAGTGGAATCCGGGCGCCGAGCGCCTGTTCGGCTACAGCGCCCAGGAAGCAGTCGGCCGGAACATCGACCTGATCGTCCCCACCGACCGCGGTGAAGAGGTGCAGGCAATCCTGCGCCGGATCACGCGGGGCGAGGGAATCGAGCACCACGAGACCATGCGCCGGCGCAAGGACGGCGACCTCGTGCAGGTCTCGCTCTCGATCTCGCCGATCAGGAATGCTGCGGGCGAGATCATCGGCGCGTCCAAGATCGCCCGTGACATCACCGAATTGCGGCAAACGGAACTCGCGCTCCGACAGCAGCTCGAGGAACGGGAGCGCATCTTCGAAAATTCGCAGGACCTGATCCTGGTCATGGACGCCGGCGGCGCGCTGGTTCAGGTCAGCCCGAGCTGCGAAACTATCCTGGGCTTCAAGCCCGAGGAGATGATCGGCCACAGCAGCTCCGAATTCATTCACCAGGACGATCTCGCGCTGACGCAGGCGGAGATGGGCGACGCGCGCAGCGGTGCGCGTCCCCGAATTTCCGATATGCGCATGATCCACAAGGACGGCCGGGCCGTGAGCTTGTCCTGGCTCGGCACCTGGTCCGAGCCGGTCAAGCGCTACTTCTTCGTCGGCCGCGACATGACGGAGAGCCGGCTCGCGCAGGAAAGCTTGCGCGAGAGCGAACAGCTTGCGCGCAACATCATCGAGACCGCGCTCGACGCTTTCGTGCAGATCGACGAGAGCGGCTGCATTCTCAATTGGAATCCGCAGGCCGAGCAGATTTTCGGCTGGCCGCGCCAGGCGGCGCTCGGCAAGGATCTCATTCAGCTGGTCGTCGTCGGTCCCGATCAGGACGAGCTGCGCGAAGCGCTGTTACGTTTCCGGAACTTGGGCCGGGACCAAGTCCTGGGCCGCCGCCGCGAGATCATGGCGCGCAGGCGCGACGGCAAGGAACTGACGGCCGAGCTCAGTTTGACCGCCATGAGGACCCGTGGCGGTTTCGTGTTCAACGGCTTCTTTCGCGATCTCACCGAGAAGATCGCGGCCGAGGACAGGATCAGGCAGGCGGAAAAGATGGAGGCGATCGGCCAGCTCACCGGCGGCATCGCCCACGACTTCAACAATATCCTCACGGTGATCACCGGCACCATCGAGATCCTGGGCGCTGCAGTCGCCAAGGAGCCGCAGCTTGCGGCGATCACCAAGATGATCGACGAGGCCGCGGCGCGCGGCGCCGACCTCACCCAGCATTTGCTTGCCTTTGCCCGCCGGCAGCCGTTGCAGCCGCGGGAAATCGACGTCAACACGCTGATCATCGATACCGCAAAGCTGCTGCGCCCGACGCTCGGCGAGCACATCGAGATCGAATCGGCGTTCGAGGACGAGGCGTGTATCGCATTGGTCGATCCAAATCAGCTGGCGACCGCGATTCTCAATCTCGCGCTGAACGCCCGCGACGCCATGCCCGGTGGCGGCAAGCTGATCCTGGAAACGGCCTCGAGCTATCTCGACGAAGCCTATGCGAGCCGGAACGACATTCGGCCCGGCCGCTATTCGATGATCGCCGTGAGCGACACCGGAACCGGGATTCCGCCCGCCATCCTGGACCGGGTGTTCGACCCCTTCTTTACCTCCAAAGGTCCAGGCAAGGGCACCGGCCTCGGCTTGAGCATGGTCTACGGCTTCATCAAGCAGTCCGCCGGGCACATCAAGATCTATAGCGAAGAGGGCGTGGGTACGACCATCAAGATGTATCTGCCGCCGGGAACGGGTGCATCGCTTGCGCCGGAAGGCCACGCGCCGGCGGAGATCGAAGGCGGTCGCGAAACGATCCTGGTCGTCGAGGACGATCGGCTGGTCAGGGATTATGTCCTGACACAACTGCACTCGCTCGGCTACGCCACGCTCGACGCCGCGAACGCGACCGACGCGCTCAATCTGGTTGAAGCCGGGCACAAATTCGATCTGTTGTTCACGGACGTGATCATGCCGGGCACCATGAACGGACGGCAGCTCGCCGATCACCTGCAAAAGCAACGTCCGGGCCTGAAAGTGCTGTTCACGTCGGGCTACACCGAAAACGCCATCATCCATCACGGCCGGCTCGATTCCGGCGTGCTGCTGCTGGCAAAGCCCTATCGCAAATCGGACATGGCCCGCATGATCCGCAGAGCGCTCGAGGGGTGAGGAAAAGAAAGCGTCGCGGTTGGTTGAAGGGGCTTTTTCAGCGTGTTCGCTTCACCTCGCCCCGCTTGCGGGGAGAGGTCGGATCGCGCATGGCGCGATCGGGGTGACAGGGATCTGCGCGAGCTCAGTACGTAGGAAGAGCGCCTACCCGCCCCTCTGCCCGCGAAGAGCAGAGGAAGAGAGAGGGCGTTACGACGCGCGCTGCTGTGCGGTCATCACGATCCGCACCAGGTCGGCGGCGTTCCTGGCGCCGAGTTTCTTCATGATGTTGGCGCGATGATCCTCGATGGTACGCGGGCTGATGCCAAGCGTACGGCCGGCTTCCTTGTTGGACGCGCCGGCCGTGAACTGCTCCAGCACTTCGCGCTCGCGTCGCGTCAGCGGCTCGCGACCTGGGAAATGCAGCGTGGCAATGCTCGATCCGCGCGCCTGCCGGCGTGCATAGGCACCGATCGCCTCGTCCAAGCGGGCCACGATCTCGCTGCCGCGAAATGGCTTTTCAATGAAGTCGAGCGCGCCATTTTTGATGGCGCTCACCGCCATGGCGATATCGCCCTGCCCCGAGATCATGAAGATCGGCGCCGGATAATCCTCCCCATGCAGTTCCCTCAAAATGTCGAGGCCCGATTTGCCGGGAATGTGGACATCGAGCAGGATTGCGGCCGGGGTGCGGCTGCGCGCCACGGCCAGCAGCGCCGCGCCGTCGGCGAAGCAGATCACCTGATAGCCAGCCGCCGACAACACTAAAGAGAGTGTGTCGCGCACAGCAGGATCGTCATCGACCACAAAGATTTCGCCGCGAGAGGCAGGTTTCTCGGCCATGTGCCTTCGTCCGTAGAGTTAGAATGACGCGCACGCATCGAACCGTTAGCGTTCCGCGCAGATTCGACCCACCGTATTTGTACGGGAGGAGGGCTTAACTCACAAGTAGTCGCAGCCGCCCTAAAACCCAGCGGCGGAGAGCACCCATGCAGAATACGGAAGCCGGCGATGTGGCGGTTCCATCCGGAAATCGGAATGACAGCTTCGACTTGATCGTTTCGGACCTGGCGTCCCTCGTTGATCATGTCCAGGCCAGCATCAAATTGATCGAAGCCGCCAAGGCGCAGGATTGCGCCGGCGAGCAGGAACTTGCTGAAATCGTGGTACTGGATGACGTAACCCCGCTCTACGCGCAGGCGGCCGCCGCACTGGATACCTGCAACACGCGCCTTGGCGCCGCCCTTCGCTTCCTGCGCAACACCAAGGCGCCGCAGGCCAGCTTGGTCTGACCCGCTGCGCTCGCGGGTTCCACGATGGGCACGGCCGCCGAATTGGCCCATTCGCATCGGACTCGGCGAACAGTGGACTCGGCGGACAGCGCTAGTTGGCGGTTCGGCCCTGTCAGGCGTGCATGATGGCGTCGTCTCCAGACGAACTGCCGGAGCGCTTCTTCTTGTTCTTGCCCTTGATGAACTGAATGTCCATCTCCGCGCCGTTGACGCGCACAAGTTCGCAGCGGCGATAGGCAAGACCGGTCGAGGACAATAGCAAGAAGAACTCTTTGAGATTTAATCCCTGAATGGAACCTTCAACCGTCAGGATCGCGTCGTTGTCGGAGATGGCGTTGAGCTGGCAGTTGCGCCGCCAGGTTCCGTCAATGGCCATGATGCAGACGTCATAGCCACGGCTGAAGGTAACGCGATCCCCGCTCTTGTTTTCTTCTGACATTGCTCACACCCCTGCGATTGCCGCCAGCTTCGGCATCGCCATGCCGGCCATCGTCATCTTACCCGGTGCGTTCTGGATGCCGCTCGGCCGATAGAGACCACGGCGATCCAGAAATGGCTTGAACGCCTCGGTCAATCCGACGACGGTTTCCGCGGCGCCCAGCACCAGAAAGCCGTCCGGCTCGATGGCCCGCGCCAGGCGCCCGAAAATGCCGATCTTGGTTTCCTGGTCGAAATAGATCAGGACGTTGCGGCAGAAGATCACGTCGAACACACCGAGCGACGAAAAGTCGTGCAGAAGGTTGAGCTGCCGGTGCTGGACCATCGCGCGAATGTCGGGATTGATCTGCCAGAGCTCGCCCATCTGCTTGAAGTATTTGACCAGCAGCTGGATCGGCAAACCGCGCTGCACCTCGAACTGGCTGTAGATGCCGGACTTCGACTTCTCGAGCACCTCCTGCGACAGGTCGGTTGCAAGAATCTCGATGCGCCAGCCGGAAAGCGCCGCGCCCATTTCCTTCAGGCACATCGCGAGCGAATAGGGCTCCTGTCCGGTGGAACCGGCCGCGCACCAGATACGGATGCTCTTGCGGCCTGCGCGCGCGCGCAAGATCTCGGGCATGATCGTATCGCGGAAATGGTCGAACGGCACCTTGTCGCGAAAGAAGAAGGTCTCATTGGTGGTCATCGCTTCGACCACCTGACTGATGATAGCGGACGAACCGCTTTTCATTTTCTGCACGAGAGAGGCCCGCTTTGCGCGCCAGCGGCAGCAGCCGGCTTTCGATCAGATATTGCTTGTCGGCGGACAGATCGAGACCGGAGAGGTCTTTCAGCACCTTGCGCAGATATTCGTAATCGGGTGGAGTCACAGGCGGCCTCTCAGACTCAGATCGACGCCGGCGACGGCGAGTGGATGAGGCCGACTTCCTGGAACTTCGCGGCAACGATGTCCTTGTCGAACGGCTTCATGATGTATTCGTTGGCGCCGGCTTCGAGCGCGCGCGCGATATGATCGATGCCGTTCTCGGTGGTGCAGAACACGACCTTCGGCAGTTCGCCCCCGGGCAGGCGACGCAGATGGCCGAGGAACTCATAGCCGTCCATGACCGGCATGTTCCAATCGAGCAGCACTGCATCGGGAAGGACGCGCTTGCAGGCGTCCAGCGCCTGTTCGCCGTCCTCGGCTTCGGTGATCTCGAAATCCATCCCTTCGAGAATGCGCCGCGCGATCTTCCGCACCACGCTCGAATCGTCGACCACCAGACAGGTTTTCATGTGAAATTCCTCCGATAGAGCGGACTTGCGACGTGCGACCTCATGCGGCTTCCGCCATCTTTGGGGTCATTTCGAGGACGCGATCGACGTCGAGGACGACCATGAGCTGACCGTCGAGACGGTGGACGCCGCCGGCGAGCTTGGCCATGCGGGGATCGAGATTGACGGGGTTGTCCTCGCGGCCGTCTTCGGGCAGCCGCAGGACCTCGCCGATCTGGTCGATCAGGAGCC
>JBLMWS010000072.1:0-11912 GCA_050257355.1 Gemmatimonas sp. | reverse complement strand
GGCCGGCTAGGCCGTCTTCCTCGTCCGCAAGCCCTCGTGCGGATGGCGACGATCGCCACGCCGGTTGGCCTTGCGCACATAGGTGATTTGCGCTTCGGGATTCTCGAGTTTGCTCTTGAGCGCCGCAACCAGCGCGTCCTCGGCTTCGATCGTGAGCGCTCTGTTGCGTGTCCCGGTTTTCAGCCCGACCGTGAAGTTCGTCATGGCGGTGTCCTTGGGTTCTGGTCCGGCGCTTCATGCTCGCGCAGGCGATATGGAGACATCAACGCTAGCATAGGACGGCCGTTCGACGTCAACCAGCGGGCCTCGCCTGCGCTCTTGCGATCCGGGCGCGCCGATGCCGGCAAACGGGGCTTGTGATATAGATGCCGAAGGGATTTGCGCCGCGGCGACGGAACGACAAGGGCACAGGCAAGGGGACAGGCAATGATCGATCTCAGCTCACTTTCTTCGACGGACCTCGCCGATCGCATCGCGATCCTGCGCGACAACATCCGCCAGATCACCGCACAGGCGACATCGCAATCGGGCGCCGCGGACGAAGAGCGCAATGCCGAGCGGCTGTCGCGGCACAATGACGAACTCGAGGCCCTGCTCAAGGAGCAGGAGCGCCGGCTGAGCAAATGACGGCGTTCCTAGTCTGGCCTCAACGCACGGCCGCGCCCTCGCCGCCATCGATCTGCCGGCCCATCAGCGCGATCGCCTTTTCATAGACGCCGGCCGCATTCCAGGCCTGGATGGCCGCAAAATTCGGCTCGCCCGGCTGGTAGCCGGCCCCCGGACGCCAGCCATGGGCCTTGAGGAAATTGGCGGTCGAACTGAGCGCGTCGGCCGCGTTTTCCAGATTGCCGGTGCCGTATTCCAGGATGGTCTTCGGCAGGAATTGCGTCTGGCCGACTTCGCCGTGCATCGAGCCGCGCTGGTTCGGCGACAGCACACCGCGATCGATCAGCTTCAACGCAGCATAGAGCTGGTCGGTGAAATAGTCCGGCCGCCGGCAGTCATAGGCGAGCGTGGCGATCGAGGAGAGCATGTTCTGATTGCCGCGCTGGCTGCCGAAGCCGGTCTCCATGCCCCAGATCGCGATCAGCGGCCCGGGCGGCACGCCGTAGCGCTGCTCGATCGAGGCGAACAGGGCCGCATGGGTCCGCTTCATGACGCGGCCACGGGCGACGATCGCAGCGGCGCCGCGCTTGGCGAGAAACTGGTCGAGCGAGAGGCTGAAACTGTGCAGGCTGCGATCGGCAGCAATCGTCGCGCTGGCGTAGTTCGTCTGCATCAGGGCCGAGATGCCGGCGCCCCCGACGCCCTTGGCTCGCGCCTCCTCGGCGAATGCGCGCTTCCAGGCCTCGAACCCGCCCGGGCCGCTGCCGCATTGCGCCGCCCGCGCGCTCGGGCTCAGAGCCGCCAGCACCGCCCAGGCGGCGAGCGTAGCCGTCAGAAGCGACCTTGCCTTGATCATCCAACTCACTCCCTTTTGCCTTCTGCACTCAAGCCGTAGCCGGGCAGCATCAAACTCACTCTATCACGCCATTTCGACCGATCTCATCGGAAGAACGGTTCCCGCATGTGTCATATATGCCTCACCGCAGACCTATTCCCCAGGCGCGCAGCACCTGCCGCACTCTGGTCGTATTCGGCGGCGCATCGTTGCGCCCGCAGCGACGGAAAATGCCAGGCAAATGCTGGTTCCGTCCAACCGACAAAGGAGACTAGCGTGCTGAAAATTGCAATTGTCGCGGGTGCAACGCTTGCCATGGTGACGGCTGCTGCCGCCGCCGACCTCCCCCACCCGCAGCCCGTCTATCAGCAGCCGGCGATCGGCAAGATGCCGATTGGCAAGGCGCCGATCGGCAAATATCCGGTCGGCAAGGCTCCGATCGGCAAGGCGCCCGGCCCCGTCGTATCGCGCTACTGATACGCCCGCACGGGATCGGGGCTTTATCGTCGGCAGTTCAAGGGCGAAGCGTGGTCAGAAGAGCGAAGAGATCAGGACTCCGCCTGCTCGGCGGAGTCACCCTTACAGTCTTGCTCCAGTTCGGCATGCAAGCAGCCTCTGCGCGCAAAACTGATACGCGCGGCGGATCGACACCGCGCGCGTTTGCCGCCGTCGCGGCGACGGTCCACGCGCGGCCTGCGCCACGAGCGGCGCGAAAGCCAATGTCGGCAAAGGGCCCGTATTACGTCGATTTCAGAGCGAGAACGGCGGCGAGCTGGGGCCACGCTTTCGTCTGGTACGGCAAGACAAGCGAGCGAGCCGTCGAAGTCGCAGGCCTCACGCCCGCCGGAGACACCCTGGCTTACATGATCGGTTATGTGACCTGGGTGCCCTCCGAGACCGGGGCGAGCTACGGCGATCTGGATCCGGAGTATCTGACCGCGAGCTACCGCGTCTATCTGAGCGAGCGAGACGCCAAGAAGGTGTTCGCCTACATCAAGCAGTTGCAGGCGAACTCACCGGTCTGGAATGCCGAATTTTCCAACTGCACGTCCTTCATCGGCGACATCGCGAGCTACATGGGATTGAAAACGCCGGTCCGCTGGACCCGCCCTGAGGAGTACGTCAAACGCCTCAAGGAAATGAATGGCGGCCGCCAATTCGTCCAGCTGACGTCCTCGGATCAGTAGCGCGCATTCGTCAAGCGGCCGTCCGCTTCGCGATCGCCTGGCGAAAATCCTCTGCGAGTCCGCCGTAGTAGTCGGCCAGAACCTGGAAGAATTCGCGTTGAGGTCCCTCCGGCGCCTGTGCAGCCCAATCCCTGCATTGAGCCGCTTTGTTTTCGTATCTCTCCAGCTTCGTTTGAAGTTCAGCGATCATCCCCGCTCCACGCCAATCACTTGCCACCACGTTTCGCCGAAGGCTTGACACGCGCGCGGGTCCGAAAAGATGGCGCTGGCAAGGAAAATTCCTGACAGGCACGCGCCGCGCTGCACGACGCCGGTGCTGCGAACTTCGCCAGAAAAAAACCGGCGCTTGGCCGGGCCTTCGCTTCGTTCATTGTCCGGCAGCAGCGCTGCGATAGCACATGATCGAGAGAGCAGCTGATTGCGGTGCACTTTTGCGCAGGCTCACCTCTCGCAGCATCCTCAGCTGCAGAGCGCCGGTTGCCTCGCTAGGCCAATATGGTCGGCGACAAAGTCGCTCAAGTGCTCCGGAACCGGGACAGCGTCCTCGTCGCAGCAACTCTGGAGTTCTTCGGCAACCTGCCGCGAGATATCCTCTGTCCAGTGCTCAAGGGTGTTGAAAGCGATCACGCGGACCGGTGCATTGAATTCGCCGCTGAGCAGATCTGAAACGACGCTATCAAGATCAGACCGCTCCCCTTCGATCTCGCAATAGCCACCGTCGCGGGCCGTGAAGCTATCCACGACGAGGTAGACCGTCTGATCCGCCCCATACGGCACCGCCGGTGGCGAGAGGCCGTGATCCGGCATATCCGCCTCCTCTGTGCAAAACTCATGTCCTCACATCTCAATCCAGCTGCGCCGCATCCGGTTCCTCAAAGAGGGCCTGTCGCACAACTGTGAATGGGCGCTTTCTCTAGAGGTCGTCCAGTATCGGCGCCTCGAACCAGTTCGTCAGCGACAGGCCACCATCGACGACGACCGCGGCGCCTGTCACATAGGCCGATATCTTGTTTGAAAGCACGGCAAGCGCCATCGGCGCGAGATCTTCACTCGCGCCGAGCCGTCCAAGCGGGATGTGCTTTGCGAGCGCGGGATCGGCGACGAAGCCACCGGCGGCGACGGCGCCGGGCACGAGGGCATTGACGCGGATTTGATGGCGCCCGAGCGCCTTGGCCAATTCCCGCACCAGCATCGCCATCGCCGCCTTGGCCGTGGAGTAATGCGGCAGGTTGCGCGGCGTGTCCGCATGCAGCGAGGTGAGCAAGAGGAACGAGCCGGGCCGTTTTGCTGCCATGAGTTCTCGCGCAAGCTGGCGCGACAAGTGAAAGCCGGCGTCAACATTGACCGCATGCATCCGATCCCATATCTGCTGGTCAACCGTGAATAGATGATCGGCCTCGCGCCGCGGCGGCGACGCGCTGTGCACGAAATGCGTAACCAGCCCGAGTGCGGTCCGCGCCTCGATCAACAGTGCCTCGCGGGCGGTCGGATCGGCAAGATCGCCAACCCAGGGCACCGCGAGATCGGGCCGCGGCGATGCTGCAATCGCAGCCATCAGCCGCTCCTCGCTGATGTCAGCGAACACCGTCTTGACGCCTTCGCCGACGAGGGCCTGGGCAATTGCTCGCCCGATTCCGTTGCCCGCACCGGTCACCAGCGCGGCCTCATTCGCAGGATCGAATGGCGCGTCAAACAGGCTCATGACCGTCGGCTCCCCTGCGAGTGGTTCGGCATATGCCGGACCTGAACGCTGTCGAGGCTCGCATCGCCGGTCTGGGCTGCTTCCGACCTGCGACTACACGATACACGTGATCTCCGCCTCATCCTTTCCGGCGCGCACACTGTCGCCGATACGCTTGCCGAGCAGCGCTCTTGCGAGCGGAGACACATATGAGATCGAGCCCTGGGCCGGATCAGCCTCATCCTCGCCTACGATCCGGAAAGTCTGTTTGCGCCCGTCCTCGCGTTCGATGGTAATCGCATGTCCAAACTGCACGACATCTGCACCGGTCGTGGGGGCACGCAGTTGCGCGGTCGCGCGGCGGGCGCTCCAGTAACGTAGATCGCGTCCGGCGCTGGCCAGCCTCTCTCGGTCGCCAGCGGCTTGAGCTTCGCCATACGCCGTCCGCGCTGCGTCGAGCGCCTGCTCTATCAAGGCAAGCCCCCGCGCGGTGACCAGATTGGCGTGCTCGGACACGGGCCGATCCGGGAGCGCATCGACAAAGGTGTCTTCGTTGACGAATGCTCTGCTCATGCCCCTCAATGTAACATGAAAGTTCGTCCCGGCAATTTTCCACACTGAACGGCCGCTATTCCGCCGGACTTGCCTTCCGCAGCTACTGCACGACGTCGAGTTTCACCTTCGCAACGCCCTGGCCGACCATGCCCAATGCCTCGGCCGCGGAGTAGGAGACGTCGACCACACGACCAGGCACATACGGACCGCGGTCGTTCACCCGCACCGTGACCGAGCGCCCTGTCGCGACATTGGTCACGCGCAAGCGTGTGCCGAACGGCAGCGTCGGGTGCGCGGCGGTCAACTCATGAGTGTCGAACTTTTCGCCGCTCGCGGTCTCTGTCCCCTCGGTATAGAAACTGGCAAGACCTTGCGATGCTGCGTGGGTTTTCGCCCTGCCCTCTCGCACTGTGGCGGAGGTCCGCGTGATGGTCGGGCGCCGGCGGATCGCGACACGCGTCCTTTGATGATGCCCGAGCGCAACCTGTCTCGTCGGAGCAATCAAGGCGGATCGGTTGCTGATCACGGACGACTGCGCGCAGGCTGCCAGCCAAACTCCGCCCAATCCGACAGCGGACAACCGCAAGAGCTTGCGGATACCGGCAACAGACCCCATCCGCATATGCACGCGGCACGCATCAAAGTCGAAGCGCAACATTCCGGCACGACGCATCGAAGACATACTGTCCCCCCTTCAGCGCCAGCCTCCAGCCGCGGCAGAGTCCCGCAGCCAATGCGGGCAGAACCGTGGCCGGTCGCCGGCGGCCACGCGCCACCCACCACGATTTCACGTTGAGTGTGGCCATGGGGTCACAACCGGCGCGATCGATGACCGCCGCGTCTGCATCGTTCGTCGACCCCTTCGGTGCATTGCGCGCCTTTGCGGAGAGCGTTAGCCTTGCTGAAAACCAGCGCGGCTCAGGGAGGAAAAGATGCGGCACGCGGCATTCATCATGGTCACAACAGGCTTGCTCGCCCTTGCGGCGCCGGCCCATTCAGAGCCCCGCTCAACCTATGTCACGTTGGTTCTGCAGGCGTTCGCGGCGAAGGTGGATTGCCCCGGCACCGACGTCGTTTATCAGGATCTGGTGCAGAAGGCGCAGGACATGCATCAGCCTGACGGAACGACCGAGGCGGTGCGAAAAGCCATCGCCTATATGCTGACCGGCGGCAAGTTGGGCGAGCGCGGTGACGACGGGCTGAGAAAGGAAATCGCGATCGCAATGCAGTCGACGGATTTCGATCAGAAGCGCTTGGGCATGCAGACCTGGTGCGAAACGGCGAAACCGACCCTGGCCGGATTCATTCGGACCAAGAAATAACGGTATAAGGCGGGCAGGCGCCGACTCGCCGATGCGCTCGCCCGCATCGGTTACCTCCGGAAATCATGACAAACGAAGTCCGCGCGTCGGCTCTATTTTCCGGCGCGTCGCCTTTGCTGTCCTGCGGAAAACCCCTTAAGCAAACGCCCCGAATTTCGAGAGCCGGCTCCTTCGCGTACAACAATGCGCAACAAAGGAGAAAGCCATGCTCGCAATGTCGCTCGGCCTGGTGAGCGTCGGCGTGTTCGGTGCTCACATCTATGATCTGCTCCGAGGCGCTTCGGGACGCGCTGAGCTACGCCGATGAATGAACCACGATTAGCAGCCGCCACAGCCGCGCGTGTCCTGCCGGATTACTTGAAGTGGCAGACCATTGCCGGTGCGCCATATGACCTTGATCTGGAACTCGCGGTCATCGACGCCGAGGGGCCGCATGCGCTTGTTTTCCCTTGCCGGCGCGACCATTCCGGCTGGATCAAGACGGAGACCGCGGAACAGGTCGACGTCCACCCGACCCACTGGCGGGAATGGCGAGATTGAGCCGCGGCCCTGCCTCGTCGGCTTCGGTTCCCGGAACGACACACCGTTAACGGCCCCATACTTTCCATGCTGCGGCCTTGCTTTGGTCAAAACCTGAGTGAGTCTGAGGCGGTCCGACACCAGCGGAAATCCGACGGCCGCCCTCATCCGGGTGAATTGGGCGGCGCAAGGAGGGCTAATGGATTCCACAGTGAAGCCGGAAGCGACCGGTGCGCATGACCTGTTACTCGTGCGCGGGGACGACAAACCGACAAGCGACTACGAGAAGGTGGTGCGCGAAGAGCTCGCGCGCGTGCAGGAGCGGCTTGCCAAACTCGCCAGCGCCCGCGCAGCCGAACCTCCCAAATCCGAGATCGCGCCGGTTGCTTTGGATCCCAAGATGTTGGACCCGAAGCTCACCACGTTTCGCGCGGCGGCGGCCGGCAATGTCGACGTTGGTGGCCAGTCGCACTCGTTGCGCCGGGCCATGATGAGCGGCGTCACCGCCCTCGCCTTGGCGCTTGGCGCAGCCGGCGCCGCAGTGGCCTGGCAGTCGCCTTATGCCGACACGCCCAAGGCCATGATCGCCCATTGGGCGCCACAGATCGCCTCGCTGCTGTCGCTACCGCTGAACAAGGCAGCGCCGACGGAGTCAGCCCCCGCGGCCGTCCAGACCGCCGCCGCGGCAGATACCGCCCCTTCCACTCCACCAGCACCCGTGCAAAGTCCAGCCCAGGACGCGGCCCCGGCGGCAGCGCCACCGCAAGACTCGGCGACAGCGGCTCCGCCCGTCGCTACCGCCCCGCCGGGACCGGACGTGCCGCAGCTGTTGCAATCCATGGCGCACGATCTTGCGAGCCTGGAACAAGGGATGGAGCAGCTTAAGGCCAATCAGGAACAGCTGACGCGCGACAACGCCAAACTCGCCGAGCAGCTCAAGGTGAATCAGGAGCAGATGGCCCGGTTGATCGCGCACGAGCCAGTTGTACGCTCGCGGGTCGCGCCGAGGCCGGCGGCCGCTGCGGTGCGCAGGCCGGTGGCGAGGAGCCTGCCGTCCCCGCACCCCGTCGCGCCGGCGCACGCTGCAGCGGCGATGCCGCCCCCTCCGCCTATGCAGCTGCAGACGGAAGAGCCGGATCTGCCGACAGCGCCGCGGCCACCGAGAGCGGTGCCGTAAACGCGACTGCCGTCAACTGCACCGGGCCAGGGCAACCACAGCCAAGTGGCTGCGTTGACCCGGAGCAAGGAGGCAGCGATGACGCAGAACCATCCCCAAAAGACTAGGAACGCCGGCGCGCAGATGCGCGCATCCGGACAGCAACTCAGTCCCGGCGACGAAGCCGCGCCCGGAACTCCCGGCACAGGCGAGGACATCTGTCCGCAATGCCACGGCAGCGGTCGCATCGACCGCTCGCGCTGCCCCAACTGCCGTGGCCGCGGCGTCGTCATCAGAGGCATCGGGGGCGCCTGACTTCTGGCGTACAGTTGCCCCTGCACGACGCGCTCTCAGCGCGCGGTGAGACGGAGTGACGCAGTCATCGCTCGAAAGCCCGCCGCGCACCTTTCCTGATCCTACCCAGCAGGAGATGCAACATGGTGAGAGTTGAAGAGATCAAGGAGCACATGGAAATCGTCGGCAATGACGGCCGTCATGTCGGCACGGTGGATCACGTGGAGAATAGCGAGCTCAAGCTCAGCAAATCCGATACGCCTGACGGAATGCATCACTTCCTTCCACTCGCCAATGTCGAATATGTCGATGACCGCGTGCATCTGAACCGCTCCAGCATTCGCGCCATGGCGGAGTGGCGCTGAGCGTCCCGATTGCCGCAATGGCAGAAGCGTCGGCGCGAGCCATCGCCGGCAGGCGTGATAGCGCGTCGTAAGAGCGCCGCGTTGTTCTTGCTGTCCGTCCGCGCAACGCGCATGGCCGGCCCCGAGATCGCCACGCCACCAGCCCAAAATCGTCACAAAAGCAAGTTTCAAAACCTCTGCTGCCCACGATCAACATCTGCAGAGGTCCTGCCGTGTACCGTACTGCTCTTGCCTGCGTGCTGGCGTCACCCGCTTTACTGTTTGCAATCTCATCGGCCCAGGCCGAGTCGGGCCTGGCTTCCTATTATGGCGGGCGCGGTCATCGCGGCGAGATGACCTGCGCTCACCGGACAAAGCCGTTCGGCAGCATGATCACCGTGACCTATGCAGGACATTCGATCCGATGCCGCGTCAACGACCGCGGTCCGTTCGTGCGCGGCCGGATTGTCGACGTATCGACGAGCGCCGCCCGCGCGCTTGGCATGATGCATGCGGGCGTGGTGCACGTCTCCGTTCAATAATTGGGCGGCAGCAGGCTGCCTAATCATGGCGGCTCAAATCTGCAGCTCGTCGGGTACGCTGCCAAACCGCCTGAGCACGGTGACGCTGCAATCCGGATAGCCGCTGCGCACGAAGGCGACGGCGCCGGCGTGACCAAAGATCGTCCAATAACCTTTGGCGCGCTCGATCGCCGATCCGGGGCTTGCGCATTTGAAGGGCTCACCCGCAACGAAGCCATCCTCGGTCAGGTCGATCGGCATCGCGATAAACTGGGCGATGTCACCCATGGCGTTTCCTCTATTTTCTAACAAGCCAACGCCGATTTTCACCGGACATGTTGACTTAGGTCAACGCCGCGGCGCTGCACGCAGTAGACAAGTGCTGCGCGCTCTGCCCGAGGGGCATGAGTTGACGCCAATAGTGCTGAGTGGGCTGCATAGAGATTCTCGATGCCGAACCACGCTCTTCCCGTACAACAGCCGCAGCTCGCGTCGGATCAGGCGCATCCCACACATGAGCCGCCGCGCGCGAGTACCATTACCATTATTCGCTGGGTCTCGAGCCATGCCGCGCGCCTGCTGCGAGTTATGGCCAACTTCGCCGCTGCCGGCGGTCCGCTATCTTAGAGCATGATCCGGAAAAGCGCGGAGCGCTTTCAACCCGCTCTCATCGCGCTTTAGTCCACCCCTACTGCTGCGGACCCGACAGCGAAATCTCCCGCTCGGCGCGGAAAACATTGGCGTAGAGATTCGCGATCCACTGGCGGCCGCCCGACGTCTTATTGAGGTAGCCTATTTCGGTCTGGATGTGGGGCGCTACGCTATTCCAATAGAACTGCGGGTAACGGTTGACGATATCGGCAGGTGATTCATAACCAAGCTGGCGGTTGATGCCGACTTCCTCGAACTCGTGGTAAAGCGCATTGGCCTTCCTGATGTAATTGGGATCCCCGAGCTGACCGATGAAATCGGCCGCGCGCACCATCGAGGCTTCCGCGTCATATTGCTGGCCTTCCAGCGGCGGAAATCTCGTGCCTTCGATCGCGTCCGCGATGCGCTGCTTGTTGAGCGGCGGAAGACCTTCGATTCGCCGCATCACGTACAGCTTGGAGCGATCAACGTGGTGATGCATCAGGCCTGCGTCAGACGAACCGCGTGGCAGCGCCACCTTGCTTCCGGCCGCATCGATGATAAAGCCGTCATCGCCATCCTCCTCGAACAGGCCCCGGACATAGCCGATGTCATGAGCGAGACAGGCAATGATCACGTGCGCATAATCGTCTGCACTCACGTTGGTGTGCAGCATGCGGCCGCGCAGGATGTGGTGCCCGGCCAAGGTGACGAGCATCGTGTGCTCGACATTGTGGTACAGCGCATCGCTGTTGCCGATGCACTCCAGCGCAAGCCGGGCTGCTCCCGGCACAAGCTCGACGAGATGCGCCTGCGACGATCCGAAGCGGCGACGCATATAGGACCTGAGAAATTTCTCCAGGGCGTCGGCCGCCAGCTCCGGTAAAGTCATCATGAATGCCGCCCTTCTTACGCTTCGGCAACCGCCCCTGCTCCGGCTCCGCCTGTCAGCCGGACGAGTTCCAGGATAGCGCATCTCGTTTCCGACAACCACAAGCGCCGTCGCGCCACGCCTTGACAGTGGTTCGCGATGGGAGTTGCATGGGGCATGTCGCCGCTGGCGACAAATCTCGAGGGAAGGAGGTTTTGATGACGCCACCTCCGCAGAGACAGCCGCGTAGTGCGACGGGATACGTTCGGACCGTGGCATAGCGGCTAACCCGCGAACGGCACGCCGGGAGAAGGTTTTGCGGGCCGCATCAGTGAGGCAAGGCCCCTTACCTTCCCGGCTGTGTGCCTCGCCCGAGAAGCTTTTGCATCAATCGGACAAGCGTGAACGAGCCGGATGGGCTAAGCGACATCCGGAGCGGACGGACTGCGGCAACCTCCGTTGCCGTGGTTAAGCGACGTTGGCTTGCGCCTGCTCGTCCGCCGCAAGCGCATCGAGATCGACGAATTGCGTATCTGCGGCAAGATTGTCGCTGCTGGTCGCGCCGATGCCGTGAACGTGCATCAGGGTCTGCACGCGACGGGCATTAAGGTAATCGACATGCTGATGCCGTAGCGCCAGCGGCAGCAAGGTTTTCGGCAATTCGACCAGCGCGAAGGCCGCCACCTTCCGCACCTCGCTGCCCTCGCGCCAGAGCAGCGGATTGAGCGTATAGATCACCTGGCGCTCGATCTCCGAGACGCACGGCTGTGCAGCTTCAGGGGCAGCGAGCAACGCGACATTCGCATTGCCGGCTCGCGTGCGCATCGCCATGCTGCGCAGCTCCCAGCAAACAAGGTCCGCGGCCGAAAGCACTTCTCCGCGCAATGCTTCGACGCTGGTTGCGAATTTTGTAGCCTCCGCAACCGATGTCCCGCTTCTCGCAACCGCATTCACCAGCGCTGCCGCGCCCCCGGCAAATCCCGGAATGGCCTGCTCGATCGATCCGGCAAGCGCCTCGATGCTGTCAGCCAGCACTTCGCGCTCGCGCTGCGACCGCGCATCCACCAAGGCGCGCTCGGTGGCAACGATCTGCTGGTCGATCTCCGCAAGCGCCGCGCGCAGCGTCTTGGCGCGATCTTCGACGGTGCGCAGCTTGCTCTCGGCGCGCTCGAGCTTCGCATTGCTGGCGCCGGCGACCGCAAGCCGTTCGGCAGCCGCGCGCTTCTCGGCGAGCACGGCTTCGGCAGTGCCCAGGCGCTCGGAAAGGCTCTGTCGCTCCGCCTGCTTGCTCTTCAACGCCGCCTCGAAACGCTCGACCGGGCTGAGCTCACGCTTGAAAAAGGCCATAGCAAGATCCTCGCGGAAGGCGTAGCGATCCACCGAATCAACCG
>JBLMWS010000071.1:0-6133 GCA_050257355.1 Gemmatimonas sp. | reverse complement strand
TTTGAATGATGTACATCATGCCCCAGGTCGGGCGGCCGGTAAGCGCCGCTAGAGCAAGGGAGACGTCGCGCCGATGGCTGGCATCTTTCATGGCCGGCGCGGACACGTCGCTGTTCGCACGCCGCCCCGGTTTTCACCATCGCCATTTTCGCCACAAAGGCATCGCCCATCAATGGCTTTTGTGCAAGATCGAAGCGGTCGAGTTGCCGCACCGGTTTGCATATCTAGATAACGAGTCCCACCGAACTTCAGGAGACGGCGTCCATGGATATTCCGTCCTACAAAATCGCGCTCATTGTCGGCGCCGGTGAAGGCCTAAGCGCCTCGCTCGCCCGCCTGTTCGCGCGTGAAAAGATTCAGGTCGCGCTCGCTGCGCGCAAGATCGAAAAACTCGGGGCACTCTGCCATGAGACTGGCGCGCGGGCCTATGCCTGCAACGCAGCGGAAGCCGACGATGTCGAACGGCTGTTCGGACTGGTCGAGCGCGAGATCGGCACGCCTGACCTGGTGGTGTACAACGCCAGCGCGCGGGCGCGCGGTAACTTCGTCGATCTGGTGCCGGCCGATGTGGCGCAATCGATCACGGTCAGCGCGTTCGGCGGCTTCCTGGTGGCGCAGCAGGCGGCGAAGCGCATGCTGCCCAATAACCACGGCGCCATCCTGTTCACCGGCGCCTCGGCCAGCGTCAAAGGCTATGCGCAGTCGGCACCGTTTGCGATGGGCAAGTTTGCTCTTCGCGGGCTCGCGCAGTCGCTGGCGCGCGAATTGTCGCCGCAAGGCATCCATGTCGCCCATTTTGTCATCGACGGCGGCATCCGCAGCGCGGCGCGCAGCGAGGCTACAGACCGCCCCGACTCGATGCTCGATCCCGAGGCCATCGCAATGAGCTACTGGAACGTCCTGCGCCAGCCGCGCAGCGCCTGGACCTGGGAGATGGAATTGCGGCCGTGGGTCGAGAAATTCTGACGCGCGCGCTGGCCGAAGCGCTGGCACTGCGCGCCATGACGGACAATCTGGACCAGGCGCGATCTTACGCGGCCAGTTGCCGTGCCTCGGCGGCGAGCCGCCAGCTCGCGCAGGGAATGTCCTTCGGCGCGACGTCGAGCTGCTTTTCGAAGCGCACCAGTTTCCAGTCGTCGGGATGATGGCTCAACGAAAAGCCGGATTTGCGGGCGAGAGCGATCATGGCGCCGTTGGAGCGCAAGGTGTCGCCGAACAGGCTGGTCGCCCCGAAGGCGGCCGCGCGGCATTCCAGATTTTTCAGGAATGCCGAGCCGATGCCGTGGCGTTGCCAGCTGTCGTCGATCGACATGCCGAACTCGAAACTCCCGCTGCTTGCGTGATAGGCGTAACGCGCCTCCCCGATGATGGTCTCGAACCCGTCGGCCATGATCGTGGCGACGACGGTAAATCCGTCATCGCGACCGACGTGGGTGAAGCGATCCAGAAGTGTTTTCGGCAGTTCACTCATCGCGCCGAGAAAACGGTTGTAGCGGGATTGCACCGAGAGCGAGCGGTAGTAATTCTGCAGATCCTGCGCGTCGCCCGGCTCGACGAAGCGCACCGTCACCGCCTCGCCGCTTCGCGCGCGAAGCAGGTCGGAATGCTGCCCGAGATCTTCCAAGCGAAGCGCGACCATGGCTCACTCCCGTCGTCCTAAAGCGCGATGAGATTGGTTGAATCTCTATCGCGCTTTAACCTTGCTCCACGCTTTTCCGAATCATGCCCGAGGAAAGCCGCGGGCCGGCACCCCCGCTTGGGCAGCGCCGGCCCGGCTACGTTCAAGCCCGCCAAAACGGCTTCTCGGCCTCATTGGCGATGTCGCTCCAGGAGACGCCGACATCGTGCAGATCGCGGTCGGTCCAGCGTGCCAGCTCCCTGCGGGTGCGATAACGCTGCCGCCAGATCTGGAGGGTTTCGCTCCAGCCGGCCCAGATCTCCGCAACATGATGATTTCTCATCAATTCCTGTGAACAGGTGGACATGTTTGGCTCCCAAAGCTAACCTACTGCCGCTAATATCTGCGCGATTTAGCCATCTACAAACGACACTTTGTACCTGATCAGATGAGATAAATTCATGAATCGGCGACTGACGCCCAGGCTGCCCTCGCTCAATGGCCTGCGGGCGTTCGAAGCGGCTGCGCGACACCTGAGCTTCACGCAGGCGGCCGCCGAATTGAACGTGACGCAGACTGCGATCAGCCATCAGATCCGCAGACTCGAGGAGGAGCTCGGCCTGCGGCTCTTCATCCGCAAGAACCGCGCGCTCGCGCTGACAGCGACGGCGAAGGACTATCTTCCCGGCGTCCGCGCTGCCTTCAACGATTTGCGGCTCGCGACCGATCGGCTCTTGCGCAAGGACAACGACAACGTCCTGACGATATCGACCTTGGCCTCGCTCGCGGCGAAATGGCTGTTGCCGCGGCTCTCCACTTTCCAGGAGGCGCATCCTGGCATCGACGTGCGCATCACCACCTCCACGAGCCTGGTCGATTTCAGGAGCGGCGACGTCGATGCGGCGATCCGCTACGGGCGCGGCCACTGGCCGGGCGTGCGGGCGCGCTGGCTGATGGCGGACGAGTTGTTTCCGGTGTGCAGCCCGGCCCTGCTCAAGGGCGACAAGCCGCTGCGCTGTCCGCAGGATCTGGCGCGCTACACGCTGTTGCACTCGAGCGGCGGCTACGACGACGACTGGCGGCTGTGGCTGACGGCGGCCGGCCTGCCATCGGACATCTCCAAGCAGCCGGGCCTCAGCTTCGACATGATCTTCATGACCGTGCAGGCCGCGATCGACGGCATCGGCGTCGCCATGGGCCGCACCAGTTACGTGCAGGACGACGTCGCCAAGGGGCGCCTGGTGGTCCCGTTCAAGATCGCACTGCCGGCCGATGCCGGCTTCTATCTGGTGTCGCCGGAGGCCGGCGAGGAACCGCCAAAGCTACGCCTGTTCCGGGACTGGCTCCTCGCTGCAGTGCAAAGCAAGCCTTAAATCTGTGCTTTCGCAATCACGGTCCTGCGCGCCGCCCCTTCTTCCCCTACTTCATCGGCTGCCTGATCATTGACGTGATCATGTTCCTGCGGCGGACCATGGAGCAAACGCCGGAATTCGTTGCGATGAAGAGGCATCCCACGGCAAGCAAAATGTTTGCCTCGTCGGCGGCCAATTGGCGCATCGTGCTCCTACGGTTGCGGCTTGAGCTCTCACGATGTGAGAGACCGGCATTCACCCCGTGAAACGGGCCGGGCAGTTACGTTCGCTGCCCGGCCGACGCACTTCCATTTCCATGCGAACAAGATAACAAGAGCGCATGGTCGATCTTAATCGCAACTACGACGTCCTGGTGATCGGCGGCGGCAACGCCGCGCTCTGCGCTGCGATCAGCGCGCGCCGGCAAGGCGCCTCGGTGCTGGTGCTGGAGGCCGCGCCGAAATTCTATCGCGGCGGTAACACCCGCCATACGCGCAACATGCGTTGCGCCCACGATGCCGCAACCGAGATCCTGACCGGACCCTATACGGAAGCGGAATTTTGGGACGATCTGTTGCGCGTCACCGGCGGCCAGACCGACGAAGAGCTGGCGCGCTTCATGATCGCCGAGTCCAAGGATATCCTGAGCTGGATCGTCGAACAGGGCGTACGTTGGCAACCTTCGCTCGGCGGCACGCTCAGCCTTGGCCGCACCAACTCCTTCTTCCTCGGCGGTGGACGCGCCATGTTGAACGCGCTCTATCGTACGGCCGAGGCGCTCGGCGTCGATGTTCGCTACGGCGCCGAGGTGCTCGACCTCGAGATCGACAGCGGCATGTTCCTTTCCGCGAAAGTCAAGCAGGGTGACGGCGCATCGCGCGTGCGCGCGGCGACGCTGGTCGCCGCGGCCGGCGGGTTTGAGGCCAACATCGAATGGCTGAAGCAATATTGGGGCGAGGCGGCCGACAATTTCCTGATCCGCGGCACGCCCTATAACCGCGGCTCGGTCCTGAAGATGCTGATCGAGAAGGGCGTGCAGGAGGTCGGCGATCCCACCCAATGCCATGCCGTCGCCATCGATGCCCGCGCGCCGCGGTTCGACGGCGGCATCATCACGCGGCTCGATTGCGTCGTGTTCGGCATCGTCGTCAACCGCGACGCCTTGCGGTTCTACGACGAGGGCGAGGACATCTGGCCCAAGCGCTATGCGATCTGGGGCCGACTGGTTGCGGCACAGCCGGGGCAGATCGCCTACATCATTTTCGATTCGACGGTGCTCACGAGCTTCATGCCCTCGCTGTTTCCGCCGGTCCGGGCAGCCACGATCGCGGAGCTCGCCGCCAAGCTCGAGCTCGATGCGGCGGTGCTGGAGAAGACCGTTGCCGAATTCAACGCGGCGGTACGGCCCGGCAGCTTCGATCACACCGTCCTCGACGACTGCCGCACCGACGGCATCACCCCGCCCAAGACACATTGGGCACGCCGCATCGAGACGCCGCCCTATTATGCCTATCCGGTGCGGCCCGGTATCACCTTCACCTATCTCGGCACGCGCGTGAACAGAGACGCGCGCATGCTGATGAAAAACGGCGCGCCGTCCGCCAATATGTTCGCGGCCGGCGAGATCATGGCCGGCAATGTGCTCGGAAAGGGCTATGCCGCCGGCATGGGCATGACCATCGGCAGCGTATTCGGGCGCATCGCGGGACGGGAAGCGGCGAAGCATGCACGGAACTAAGATCCTCGACGAAGCCGACCGGCTGATGACGGTCTGCAATTCCTGCCGCTACTGCGAGGGGCTGTGCGCGGTGTTTCCGGCCATGGAAATGCGCCGCGCCTTCTCCGACGGCGATCTGAACTATCTCGCCAATCTCTGCCATGCCTGCGGCGCCTGCTATGTCGATTGCCAGTTTTCGCCGCCGCATGAGTTCAACGTCAATGTGCCGAAGACGCTCGCGGCCGCCCGCGCGGAGTCCTATGCGGCGTATGCCTGGCCGCGGGCTCTTTCCGGCCTGTTCTCGCGCAACGGTTTGGTGATCGGCGTCATTGCGGCACTCAGCATCGCCGCTTTCATTTTCGGCTTTGCTGCGGCCAGTGGCAGGCAGGCGCTTTACGGCGTGCATACCGGGCCGGGCGCGTTCTATGCGCTGATGCCGCACAATGCGATGGTCGCCTTGTTCGGCGCGGCCTTTCTCTACGCCGTCCTGGCGCTGGCCCTGAGCCTGCGCGCGTTCTGGCGCGATATCGACGAGCCTGTCGGGGCGCGCCCCGACGCGCCGTCGCTCTGGCAGGCGATGCGCGATGCGGGCGAGCTGCGCTATCTCGATGGCGGCGGCGTTGGCTGCTTCAACGAAGACGATCAGCCGACCGATCGGCGCAAGCTCTATCACCACTTCACCTTCTACGGCTTTCTGCTGTGTTTTGCCGCGACCTGCGTCGCAACGCTCTATCATTATCTGCTCGGCCGCGAGGCGCCCTATGCGTGGTGGGACCTGCCGGTCGTGCTCGGCACGCTCGGCGGCATCGGGCTTGTCGTCGGACCGATCGGCTTGCTCGCTGCGAAATGGCGGCGCGATCCGATGCTGGTGGACGAAGCGCGGTACGGTATGGACGCCGCGTTCACGGTGATGCTGCTGCTGACCGGCGTGACCGGCCTTGTGCTGCTGCTGTGGCGCGAGACGGCCGCTATGGGCCCGCTGCTGGCGCTGCATTTCGGCTTCGTGTTCGCGCTGTTCGTCACGCTCCCTTACGGCAAGTTCGTGCACGGCCTCTACCGCTTTGCAGCACTGGTGCGCTATGCGCGCGAGTGCAAAATGATGGCGAGCGGCAAGGCGGAATAGTGCCTCGCGCTCGATTCGATTTTCAAAATGCCTGGTCCGTTGGGCATCTAAGAATCTCGAGATTTCGGGTTCAATGCTTCGCATCGGCTGGAAATGACCGTGGCAAGACGCACCCGACGCGCCGGACAATGTGATCGCAAGAAGTGCGCGCAGATCTGGAATCGTGGCAAAAAATGGCCGATTGATTCGGCCCGACGGGCCAGGGCCGTGCCTTGGCGTTCTCGATCTCCGAGGCGTATAAGACGCCTCTCAGGACACTTGGCTTAAGAAGGCTTGGCAGGTGATGCGAAGGTCCAATTTCCGAGGCAGGCTGGGTCTCGCAT
>JBLMWS010000070.1:0-2761 GCA_050257355.1 Gemmatimonas sp. | reverse complement strand
CGGGCAGCGTGGCGCCCTGCTCCGGTCCGATCACATGGACGATGCCCTGGCGCCCGTCGAGGAACGGGAAATAAGCCGCCGCGCCGTAGCGCTTGATGTTGGCATCCAGCGTGACGATCTGCTCCTTGCTGATCGGATCGCCGATGCCGTCGTAGCCGCGCTCCCAGCCGGTCGTGGGCGTGTTGTGGTCGGCGGTGGCGACGATCGAACTGGTGCGCCAGGGGTTGCGGCCGGCCAGCCGCAGTCCTTCAAAGGCCTGCGGCGACGTCACCTCGTGGACGAGATGGCGATCGATGTACAGGATGGTGGTCCCGTCGCTCTCGACGTGGACCACGTGCGCGTCCCAAAGCTTGTCGTACAGGGTTTGCGGCATTGCAAACGAGGGGGCAGATGCAAGCCCGCATTATGCCGCGAGCGCCCTCCAACCCCGACCCACGGCGCTCTGTCCTCCGGCGCAACCTTGGCCCCTCTGTTGCCGCATCGCGCGCCGACAGTGCCCGTTCGTCCGCCAACGAAGGGCTTTGGGCACCTGAACCTTCACCACGCTTTGCCTCGACCGCAGCGCCTGCTTTAATTGAGCCATCAACCGCATGAACTTTGGGGAGTTCATAACGCGGTGCATCTGGCGGGCAATTCCGAGGCGCCAGTCAAGAGGGATCGGACGCCGTTGAGGTGCGTGGAACCTCAGGGCCCGGGCGCATGGTTCGTCGATCGAGCCTCGCGACCACTCCCGACCGCACCGCCTGACCGAACGCAAGTCGCTGTGCACCGCGTAGGGCCCCGCTCCATCGCCTGCTGCTGCCCGCTCCCACCCCGACGATGAGCCGTCCCCCCAGCCGCGACAAGAAAGACACCGCCGAAGCGCTGCGCGCCTCCCGAAACGCACTTGCCACGTTCGCGGTGTTCAGTGGCCTTCTCGGCCTACGGCTGGTCCCATCGCTGTTCATGCGCCAGGCGTACGACCGCGCTCTCGCCAGCCGCAACGAGACCACGCTCCTCTCGCTGATGCTGCTGCTTCTCGACACGCACCCCTCCCAAATGCGCGCAGGAAGTGCCCCGAGCCCGTATGTTCGCCGGGGTCAGCGCGCGGGCGGATGAGAGGCTCCCTGAATTCGCCGCGGCCGGGTCACAATATCTGTGCGACAGTTTCAGGAAGGCCGCGCCAAAGCGCTGCATGTATCGAGCACAACGGCTATGAAACTCATCTACTGGCGCGCGATTGCGCTTGCCGAGCTAGGCGATCTAGGGGAGCTTGCTCGTCTCATACTGCGTGGCGATACATTTCCGAACGAGTATCAGCAGACGATCGCTGAATACCTCAGCGGTGTGCGCAAGCCGCGCAAACGACGAGCATTGAGAACGGCGCTTGATCTTTCGGATGCGACCGCCGTTCGTCTGTTGTTGAAGGCGCTGACGCATGGAAGCCGCAAACACACAGTCCAGGACTTGCGGCGTTTTGTTCGTGCCGTCACCGGCCACCCACCTCGTAATGACCACGGTCCTACTCCTACAGATAGCGCGAAAGGGGCACAGTCAGTCGATGCCAGATCTTCGCCGGACGCGGGATCCAATTTCATTGCGCCAATGTCGCGCGATGAGGCGTGCGCGTGCATAGCGGCGCTGTTCGGTTGCTCCAAAGAACTCGTCAGCGAAATTGGGAAGAAGAGCACAGCGGCTGCCGCACTTGACTTTACGGAGGATGAGTTGCGGGCCCTTGCGGCGCAGGCGCCCCCCTCAAGCGAAGACTTGCGAAGCGCCGATATCTCGGAAGACGAGCGAGCAAGTGCGGGTAAGGCGGGCAACAGGCGCGTAACTACGGGCGATACGAAGATCCCTGCTGATTTTCTGCGCGGCTATTGGGCCTATGCGGTCAAGCTAGCCGACAGAGGCAACTTCCAGGAACTCGAACAACTGATCCTCGCTGGCGATTCCGTGCCCGTCGAGTATCGGCAAGTGCTCGCGGACTTCGTTACCGGCGCGCGCAAATTGACGAGGCGCGTGCGAAGGCCATCCCTTTCTGCTGCACGTGCAATGCAGCTTCGTGAAGCCTTCGCCGCGATCACGACCGATGATCCCGAGATCGGATTTCGCGGGCTCTCGAGCGAAAAGGCATACGGCGCGATCGCCAAAGCCGCGGGCTTACCGACCGAAACGGTGCGCGAAGTCGTCGAGCACCTTGAAAGCTCGGCACGCCTCTGAATAGAAACCTAAGCCGCTTCAGCGATTAGTTCCGGCCGGCTCAACGCTTCGCCCTTTCGTACAGCGGCATCACCCTCTGCGAATACACCTCCAGGTCGCGCACGCGCGACTCGTTGGAGGGGTGGGTCGACAGCCACTGCGGCGGGGAGTTGCCGTCCAGCTTGCTCATCTTGTTCCACAGCGTCACGGCGGCACGTGGGTCGTAGCCGGCGCGGGCGGCCAGTTCGACGCCGATGCGGTCGGCCTCCTGTTCGTTTTCGCGGCTGTTCGGCAACACGAAGAACGCCTGGCCGAACAGATTGCCGAGGTCCGCGGCGCCCTGGCCGTACACGGCGCCGAGGACCTGCACGCCGAGGCTCACCGGCGCGGCGCGCGACATCCGCTCGCGCGCGTGCTCGCGCAACGCGTGCGCGATCTCGTGGCCGATCACCGCGGCCAGTTCATCGTCGGTGATCTTCAGCTTGTCGATCAGGCCGGTGTACACGGCGATCTTGCCGCCGGGCATGCACCAGGCGTTGACCTGGTCCGACGTGATCACGTTGACTTCCCACTGCCAGGCTGG
>JBLMWS010000069.1:0-9391 GCA_050257355.1 Gemmatimonas sp. | reverse complement strand
CGAGCGGACGCCTGCTTCGCGGGTATAGCCCTTGATGATCTGCCGAAGCGCTTCCGGATCGATTTCGGCCTGCTCGGCCTTCAGGCCGTTCGCCTCGAGCTGACGGCGCACGAGATAGCGCTTGGCGATCTCGAGCTTCTCGTCCTCGGTGTAGCCGGCCAGGCTGATGATTTCCATGCGGTCCAGCAGCGGGCCCGGAACGGTGTCGAGCATGTTGGCGGTAGCGATGAAGACCACGCGCGAAAGGTCGAACGGCACGCCGAGATAATTGTCGCGGAAGGTGGCGTTCTGCTCGGGATCGAGCACTTCGAGCATCGCCGCCGACGGGTCACCCTGAATGCCGCGCCCCATCTTGTCGATCTCGTCGAGCATCATGACGCAATTGCGGGCGCCGGCCTTCTTGATGCCCTGGATGATATTGCCGGGCAGCGCGCCGATATAGGTGCGACGGTGGCCGCGGATTTCCGCCTCATCATGGACGCCGCCGAGGCTGACCCTGACGAAAGGGCGGCTCATCGCGCGCGCGATCGATTGGCCGAGCGAGGTCTTGCCGACGCCGGGCGGGCCGACGAAACAGAGGATCGGCGCCTTGCCGTGCGGAGCCAATTTGCGGACGGCCAGGTATTCGACGATCCGGCTCTTGATCTTTTCCAGCCCGAAATGATCCGCATCGAGAATGCGCCGCGCCTCGGCGATGTCGATCGGCTTCTCTTCCGGCAGCGCCCAGGGCAGGTTGATCAACCAGTCGAGATAGCTGCGCACCATGCCGGCCTCGGCGGCCGCTTCCGGCATGCGCTCGTACCGGCGCAGCTCGTTGCGCGCCTGGCTCTCCGCTTCCGGCGGCATCTCGGCTTTAGCGATGGCCTCGGTCAGTTCGGCGACTTCCTGCGCCTTGCCGTCGCCTTCGCCCAACTGGCGCTGGATGGTCGCCATCTGCTCGCGCAGGATCGCCTCGCGCTGGCGCTCGTCGAACGCCGCCTTTGTCTTCTGACCGATTTCGTTGCTGATCCGAAGCACCTCCAGCCGATCGGCGAGATGAGCGGAGACTTTCTCCATTCGCTTGGCGAGATCGACCGTTTCCAGCACCTCCTGCTTGTCCTGCGGCTTGATCTCCATGTAGGAGGTCGCGAGATCGGCCAGTGCGCCGGGAGAGGTCGTCGACTGGAATGCGGCCAACAGCTCCGGCGGCGCCTGGGGCAGCAATTGCACCGCCTCGACGGCCTGGCGCTGCAGATTGAGAAATCTCGCCTCGATCTCCGGCGAGGTCCCGGTTGGCTCCGGAATTTGCAGAACACGGGCTGCCAGGAACGGCGTGCCCGGCAGGAAATCCAGGATGCGGGCGCGCTGCACCCCCTGGCAGATGACGTGGTGGGTCTCATCGGGCGCGGTGATGTAGCGCACGATATTGGCGACCGTGCATACCCGGTAGAGATCATCGGGCGTCGGATCATCGGCTTCCGGATTTCGCTGCAGCAGAAGTCCGATCGGGCGCTGTTCGCGCAGAGCCTGTTGGGCCGCCGCGATCGATTTCGGCCGGCCGACGGTAATCGGCGCGACAACGCCCGGAAACAGCACCATATTGCGCACCGGAACGATGATCAGGGCGTCGTCCGGAATCTGAACCTGACCGGCATCTTGATTGGCGGCAGACGTCGCTTGTCCATTTGCAGGGGTCATGACGGTCCCTTGAATCAAGATTTGGCGAGGCGGACTGCGATGCAGCCGTTCACGGTGAAGCGGCTGACCGTGTAGCGCCCCACTGGCAGTGCAATACGGCGCTCGAACTGTCCTTGCGGCAGCTCAAGCCGGTGAATGCGGGCATTGCGCAGCTCCGGCGGCAAGGTGCGGTGTCCGCTGATCACCAGGACGCCGTTCTCGATAACGGCTTCGACCTGTTCGGGATCGACGCCCGGCAAAGCCACCAGGATCAAGAGCTCCTTGTCGGTCTCCAGCACGTCGATCGGCGGTTCCCAGCAGGTCTCCTGCCGGCCCGCCGATTGCAGGACGAAAAACTGCTGGCGCAGCCGCTCGGCACGCGCCAGCGAACCGATCGCCTCGGACAGCATCCAGTTGATGGGATCTTTGTTCGACATTGGCCGCCTCGATACCGCCGCTTGCTGGGCCTGAAAACTCATCCGGAAAGAGCGGGTTGCTAATCCGAAAGAAGATACCGATCCTTATATGGTTAGCAGAGCGTTGAAGTCACGCCCATCCGTTCGAGCCGCACTCTATACGCCGCCGCGCAGCCGCCCAACAGTCCTGCGTCGCGATCCCGCCCCCGTTTAACCTTTACGCGTCTTTAATGGCGGCCGTTCTAGGGTTTGAAGGCGCGGCCCAAAACGGGCCGCGAGCCGTCAAGAATGGCGGCTGGTCGCGTAGGCGTTGGAGTCTCGAATGGATATCATGACAGGCGCAGGCCTGGTAGCCGGCACCATTGTCATCGCCACGTTGATGTTGCTCGGTGGCGATCTCAACATCTTCGTCAGCGACCACGCGGTCATCGTGATCTTCGGCGGATCGATTGCCGCGACCATGATCCGCTTTCCGCTCGGCGTCATCCTGCATGGCCTGCCCTTGGGCGCGAAATTTGCGTTCACCATGAGCCGGCTCTCCGCCCGCGATCTCGTCGACGAGCTCGCCCGCATCGCGGAGATCGCGCGCAAGCAGGGCCCGGTGGGCCTGGAAAAGGTCGAGACCGACGAGCCGTTCCTGGCCAAGGGCATTCGCTACGTCGCCGACGGTTACGACCTCGAATTCATCCGCGACAATCTGGAGCGCGACCGCGACAATTTCCTGATGCATCTCGACGAGGGCAGTAAGATCTATCGCGCGATCGGCGACTGCGCGCCGGCCTTCGGCATGATCGGCACGCTGATCGGCATGGTGCAGATGTTCGCCAATATGACCGACCCCTCCAAGCTCGGGCCCTACATGGCGACCGCGCTGCTGGCCACGCTATACGGCGCGGTGGTTGCGAACCTCTTGTGTCTGCCGATCGCAGACAAGCTGCACGGCAAGCTGCTCGATGAAGAGACCAACCGCACCTTGATCATCGATGGGATTCTGATGATCCGGGATTCCAAGAGCCCGGCCTTGGTCCGCGAGATGCTGCTCGCTTATCTGCCGGAGAAGCACCGCCACGAAGAGGGCGAGCCGGTGCCGGCCTAAGCGGCCTCTTGAGCGCGAGGCGGAGCAGGGACCATGGCCAAAAAGAAAAGGGGCGATGCACACGGGGGCGGTCACGGCTGGTTCGTGACCTTCGCCGATTTGATGGGCCTCCTGACGAGCTTCTTCGTGATGCTCGTTGCCTTCTCCACCCAGGATGCGCAAAAGCTCAAGATCGTCGCAGGTTCGATGCGCGACGCGTTCGGCGTGCAAACCCAGTCGCGCTATTCGGGGGTTCTCGAAACCGACGGGCTACCGACGCGTCCGAAGCTGAAGAATGCCGATCACATCCAGCCGGATCAGGCCTCCAACACCCCGAGTCCCGATGAGGCCAACAAGCGGACCCAGGGCGCCAAGCTCAAGATCGACCGCGAATTTGCGCTTGCCTCGGCTTCGCTGCGCCAGGCCCTGCAGGACATGCCGGAGCTCACGGAGATTTCGAAACACGTGATGTTCGAGGAGACCAAGCAGGGTCTCAATCTGGAGATCGTGGACCAGGATGGCCGGTCGATGTTCGCCGACGGCTCCAAGGAGCCCTATGAGCGCACGCGGCGGCTGATCGAAAAGCTCGCAATTCCGCTCAAGCAGACGCCGTTGCGCATCTCCATCGTCGGCCACACCGCGGCCGGCTTCGTTCCCTCGCGCAGCGATTACGGTCCGTTCGAGCTCTCCGCCGACCGCGCCAATGCGGTACGCCAGATCCTCGAGCACGAAGGCCTGCCGGTCTCCCACATCTATTCGGTTGCCGGACGGGCCGACACCGAGCCGCTCTTTCCCGATGATCCCTCGCTTGCGGCAAACCGCCGCGTCACCATCACTCTGATGCGCGAGGATCCCGCCCTGCCGCCCGATTTGAAGCCGTAGGCGCATTTGCTACTATTTTACTCCTTTATCTCGGCCCTAGAGTCGCTTTAGGGCACATCCGGCGTCGTCTAATCCTGTTATGGCTGGGGTTCGCTTTGACCGCACTGGCCGTTCGGATCAATTCTACCGTCAAGGTGTTTCTGCCGGATTATGGCTGTCAGCGTTCCATCCACCGAGGCCGGCGAAGGTCCTGCCGCATCGAGCTTTTGGAGCTTGGCGCTGGGGAGCGTCGGCGTCGTGTTCGGCGACATCGGCACCTCGCCGCTTTACGCCTTCCGCGAGGCGGTGGCCGGTGCAGCGCAGGGGCAGCCGGTGAGCCGTATCATTGTGCTCGGCGTGCTCTCGCTGATCCTCTGGGCGCTCCTTATCGTCGTGACCGCCAAATACGTTTTGCTGCTGCTGCGAGCCGACAATAACGGCGAGGGCGGTACGCTGTCGCTGATGGCGCTCGGGCAGCGCGCATTGGGCAAGCCGAGCCTTTTCCTGCTGTCGCTCGGTGTGATCGGAGCCTCGATGTTCATCGGCGATTCCATGATCACGCCGGCCATTTCGGTGCTCTCGGCCGTGGAGGGCCTGAAGCTCGCCACCGCCGAGTTCGAGCACTATGTGGTGCCGCTGACTGTTCTCATCCTGTTCGTGCTGTTTTCCGTCCAAAGCAGCGGGACCTCGCGCGTCGCGTCGGCCTTCGGCCCGGTGATGACGCTGTGGTTCTTGAGCCTGGCGGCGATGGGGCTCATCCACATCAACGATGATCCCTCGGTGCTGGCAGCGATCAATCCGCTGTACGGCATCCGCTTTCTGCTTTCGCATGGAACAATTGGATTGGTGACCCTGGGGGCAGTGTTTCTGGCGGTGACGGGAGGCGAGGCGCTTTATGCCGACCTCGGTCATTTTGGCCGCAGGCCGATCCAGACGGCGTGGCTATACCTTGTGCTGCCCGCGCTTCTGATCAACTATTTCGGGCAGGGCGCGCTGGTGCTGGCCAACCCCGCCGCGATCGAGAATTCGTTCTATCTGATGGTTCCCGCCTTTCTGCTGTTGCCGCTTGTTGTGCTGGCGACAATAGCGACCGTCATCGCGAGCCAGGCGGTCATTACCGGGGCCTATTCGTTGACGCGCCAGGCGGTGCAGCTCGGCCTGCTGCCGCGGTTCGAGGTACGCTACACCTCCGAGGCGCACGCCGGGCAAATCTATCTTCCGCGGGTCAATCGCCTGCTTCTGATCGGCGTGATGCTGCTCGTGTTGCTGTTTCGAACCTCGAGTGGGCTCGCCTCGGCCTACGGCATTGCCGTTTCCACGACGATGGTTGCTGACGGCATCATGGGGTTTGTCGTGATCTGGAAGCTGTGGAACTGGCGACCCGCCATCGCTGCGGCCGTCATTCTTCCCCTGGTCACGGTGGATATGACGTTCTTCACGGCGAATCTCTTGAAATTGCTGGAGGGGGCCTGGGTGCCGCTGCTGTTCGGTACGGCGATGGCCGTGATGATCTGGACATGGCGCCGGGGAACGGAGATTCTTGTCGTCAAGAGCCGGCGCATCGAGGTGCCGCTGAACGATTTGATCAAAAGCCTCGAAAAGAAGCCGCCTCATTTGGTTGCCGGCACGGCCGTGTTTCTGACCAGCGATCCGAATTTCGTTCCGACGGCCCTATTGCATAACCTCAAGCACAATAAGGTCCTGCACGAGCACAATGTGATCCTGACCATCGAGACGGCGCAAACGCCGCGCGTCGATCCATCCGGGCGTGTCTCGATCGAGACGGTCAGCAGCAGGTTTAGCAAGATGCGCTTGCGCTTCGGCTTCATGGAATCGCCGAACGTCCCGAAGGCGCTTGCGATTGCACGCAAGCTCGGCTGGCAGTTCGACATCATGTCGACCTCGTTTTTCGTCTCGAGGCGCGCTTTGAAGGTAGCCGCCCAGCCTGGAATGCCGCGCTGGCAGGACCATCTTTTCATTGCCATGAGCCGGTCGGCCAACGACGCCACGGACTATTTCCAGATCCCGACTGGTCGGGTGGTTGAAGTCGGCACCCAGGTCTCAGTCTGATGGAGCTCGGGGGCATGCATTTTTGCATATCTGGCCTCCGAAATCGACCTAGGCTATGCTCCCAGCGCAAGCCTATATGCCGCGCGCTTTTGCAAAGTTGTGCAATGAAGCATTTTTTGAGGCGTTACATCTCATGACAACCGATGCTGCAGCCCGGGCCCCGGAAACGGTGGCAGCGAATGGGCATGGCAACGTCCATTCGGCCGGGGGGTTCGCTGCGTTGACGGTGGGCAGCATCGGCGTCGTCTATGGCGACATCGGCACCAGCCCCCTGTATGCGCTGCGTGAGGCCGTGGTGGCTGCGAGCCATGGCGGCACGCCCACGACAATCGCAATCATGGGCGTGATGTCGCTGATCCTGTGGGCGCTGATCATCGTGGTGACGCTGAAATACGTCGTCATCCTGCTGCGCGCGGATAACCATGGCGAGGGCGGCACACTTGCGCTGATGGCGCTGGCGCAGCGCGGCGTCACGAAAGCGGCGGGTACAATCGTTCTGCTCGGCGTCATCAGCGGCGCGCTGTTTTACGGCGATGCGGTGATTACGCCGGCCTTGTCGGTCCTATCCGCAATCGAAGGTCTCAAGCTCGTCACCTTGTCGCTCGAGCCATATGTCGTGCCGATCACGGTGTTGATCCTGCTTGCCCTGTTCTCGGTGCAGTCGCGCGGCACGGCGCGGGTGGCCTCGTTCTTCGGACCTATCATGCTGGTGTGGTTCGCCGTGATCGGGGGCGCGGGCATCGTGGCGATTGCCCATCACCCGGTCGTGCTCTTCGCGTTTAATCCGCTCTATGCCGTCTCGTTCATGCTGCATCACGGGCTGATCGGATTTGTGACGCTTGGCGCGGTGTTCCTCGCCGTCACCGGCGCCGAGGCGCTCTATGCCGATCTCGGTCATTTCGGCAAACGGCCGATCCAGATCGCCTGGCTTTTCATTGTGCTGCCGGCGCTGGCGCTCAATTATCTGGGGCAGGGCGCGCTGGTGATGCTCAACCCGCCGGCACTAGAGAATCCGTTTTTCCTGATGTTTCCGGATTGGGCCTTGTTGCCGATGGTTGTGCTTGCGACGGTGGCGACCGTCATCGCCAGCCAAGCGGTCATTACCGGCGCCTATTCGCTAACGCGCCAGGCGATCCAACTCGGGCTCTTGCCGCGCTTTGAAATCCGCCACACATCGGAGTCGCAATCCGGCCAGATCTTCATGCCGCGCGTGAATAGCCTTCTGCTCGTGCTGGTGTTGCTGCTGGTGCTGATGTTCAAATCCTCGAGCGCGCTGGCCTCGGCCTACGGCATCTCGGTCACCGGCACCATGGTTGTGACCGCGATGATGGCTTTTGTCGTGGTTTGGCGGGTGTGGCGCTGGTCGGCGCTGGCAGCCGCCGCGCTGATCGCCCCGTTCCTGTTCATCGATCTCACATTCCTCGCGGCGAATTTGCTGAAGGTGTTCGAGGGCGGCTGGGTGCCGCTCGCCCTTGGCGGCATCGTCATGCTGTTGATGTACACGTGGCGGCGCGGCAGCCGGCTGTTGTTCGAGAAGTCGCGCAAGCTGGAATTCCCGCTCGCCGATCTCGTGACGATGCTGGAAAAGAAGCCGCCGCAGCGCGTTCCTGGCACGGCCGTGTTCCTCACCAGCGATCCGATCAGCGCCCCGACCGCGCTCATGCACAGCTTGAAGCATTACAAGGTGCTGCATGAAAAGAATGTCATTCTCACCATCGAATCCGCGCCCACGCCGCGGGTCGACCCGGCCGAACGGGTGCGGCTGGAGCAGATCAGCCCGACGTTCACGAAGGTCACGCTGCGCTTCGGCTTCATGGAAACGCCCAACGTGCCCAAGGCGCTCGCGATCGCGCGCAAGCTCGGCTGGCAATTCGACATCATGTCGACGTCGTTCTTCCTGTCCCGCCGTGCGCTGAAGCCGGCCGCGCATTCGGGCATGCCGCGCTGGCAGGATCATCTGTTCATTGCGCTGAGCCGCACCGCCAACGACGCCACCGACTATTTCCAGATCCCGAGCGGGCGGGTGGTCGAAGTGGGAACGCAGATTACGGTCTAAGTCCGGCAAGCCCGTGCTCAATCAAAGGCTTTAAGGCGCGTCCTAAGGTCTTGCCACGCTTGATTTTTGTCGCGTTCGGGGCGAGGTTGCGTTTGCCCGCGATGTGTTCGCGTTTGGGATGAATTTTTTGGAGGAAGTGCGTGGCCGACCACAGTGTGCAGGATTTGACGCCGCAAGAGGTGTCCAAGGGAATGGCCGAGGGGCGCTATCTCCTGGTCGATGTCCGCGAGCCGAATGAAGTGGCTGCCGAGGCCTATCCCGGCGGCGTGATGGTTCCACTGTCGTCCTTCGATCCGCACGCCATTCCCGACCCGCAGGGCAAGCAGGTGGTCTTTGCCTGCCGTTCCGGCAAGCGCTCGGTGACCGCTTCGCTGGCGGCGCAGGCTGCGGGCTTCGCTTTCGATAAACATCTGGCCGGCGGGATGCTGGGCTGGAAAGCGGCAGGGCTGCCGACCAAGACTGGCGGCTGATCTTCGCCATGCCGTCCCTGAACAAGGTTTTCGGGAATCTGCCCGTCACGATTTTCGAGGCGATGTCGCAGCTTGCCCGCGACAACAACGCCATCAATCTCGGTCAGGGCTTTCCGGACGATCCCGGGCCCGAGGACATCCGCCGCGCGGCCGCGGATGCCGTTCTGAACGGCTATAACCAATACCCCTCGATGATGGGCATTCCGGAGCTGCGCCAGGCGATCGCGACCCATTACGGCCATTGGCATGGGCTCAAGCTCGATCCCATGACGGAGGTGATGGTCACCTCCGGCGGCACCGAGGCACTGACATCGGCGATCCTCGCGGTGGTCGAGCCGGGGGACGAGGTCGTCGTCTTCCAGCCGGTCTATGATTCCTATCTGCCGATCATCCGTCAGGCTGGCGGCATTCCGCGGCTGCTCCGGCTCGAGCCGCCGCATTGGCGGTTGTCGGAAGAGATGCTGCGCGGCGCCTTCAACAAGAAGACCAAGGCGGTGCTGTTCAACAACCCGCTCAACCCGGCCGCCGTGGTCTATCCGCGCGAGGACCTCGAGCTGCTTGCGCGCTTCTGCCAGGAGTTCGACACCATCGCGATTTGCGACGAAGTGTGGGAGCACGTTGTCTTCGACGGGCGCGACCACATTCCGCTGATCACCATTCCCGGCATGCGCGAGCGCACCATCAAGGTCGGCTCCGCGGGCAAGATCTTTTCGCTGACGGGCTGGAAGATCGGGTTCGTTTGCGCCGCACCGCCGCTGTTGCGCGTCGCGGCCAAGGTGCACCAGTT
>JBLMWS010000068.1:0-8066 GCA_050257355.1 Gemmatimonas sp. | reverse complement strand
TCTCGGCCAGCGCATCGGCCAGAATCAAGAGCTCGCCCGTCTTGGCCCAGTTGTCGGCGGGCGCCTCCGTCACCTTGTAAAGGCCGTAGGCGATCTTCGGCGAGAAGGCGATGGCGCGGTTGCCGGGCAGCGTCCATGGCGTGGTGGTCCAGATCACGACCGAGGCCGCGGCGAACGCGCCGTACGCGGACGAGGTGACCGGAAACTTCACCCACACGGTATCGGAGGTGTAATCCTCGTACTCGACCTCGGCTTCTGCAAGCGCGGTCTTCTCGACCACGCTCCACATCACCGGCTTGGAACCGCGATAGAGCGTGCCGTTCGCGGCAAATTTCATCAGTTCGCGCGCGATCTGCGCCTCTGCCGGGTAGCTCATGGTGGCGTAGGGGTGATCCCAGTCGCCGATGACGCCCAGGCGCTTGAACTCCTCGCGCTGCACGTTCAGCCAGTGCGTCGCGTAGGCGCGGCATTCCTTGCGGAAGGCCACCATAGCGGCGGAGTCCTTGAAGTTCGGTTTGGTCTTGCCCTTCGAGCGGTAGTTCTCTTCCTCGACCTTCCATTCGATCGGCAGGCCATGGCAGTCCCAGCCCGGCACATAGTTGGAATCGAAGCCGAGCATCTGCTGGCTCTTGGTGACGAGATCCTTGAGGATCTTGTTCAACGCCGTGCCGATATGGATGTTGCCGTTGGCGTAGGGCGGGCCGTCGTGCAGCACGAATTTGGTTCGGTCGCGCGCTTGCGTCCGCAAGCGGCCGTAGAGGTCCATCTGGTTCCAGCGCGCGAGGATTTCCGGCTCGCGCTGCGGGAGACCTGCGCGCATCGGGAAATCCGTCTGCGGCAGGAACAGGGTTTTGGAGTAGTCGGCTGTGTCGGATTTTTGCGGCTTCTCGGACATAAAGGCTCTGTTTGGCTCAAAAGGGCGCGAAAACGCTGGAGTAGCGGGTGAGATGGAAGAACCCGGTCTTGCGCCGAGCCGTTGGCTCAGGCGGAAGCCGGGCCGCTAATGCCGATGATGATGCGCCGCGCAAACATAGCGCCCTCATAGCAGCCGGATGCCAAAATCGCAAAGAGCATGATCCGCCTCACCCGATCTCGCCGAGCTTCGGGAAGGCATTCGGGGCGGCGGCGAGCTGGGCGCGCGCTATGGCGGAGTCCTCGTCCATCCGGCGGACCAGCGCCTCTACGCTCTCGAATTTCAGTTCTTCGCGGATGAAGCCGACGAAGGCGACATCGAGGACTTCGCCGTAGAGATCGCCCTTGAAATCGAACAGGAAGACCTCGAGCAGCGGTGCCCCGTTGTCGAAAGTCGGGCGGCGGCCGAAACTCGCCACGCCGTCGATCCGCGCCTTGCCGCGACCGACACGCACCGCATAGACGCCGTGCTTCAGCCCGCAATTGTTGTCGAGGCGGATGTTGGCCGTGGGATAGCCGAGATCGCGGCCCCGCTTGTCGCCGTGGATCACGGCGCCGGTAACGAACCAGGGGCCGCCGAGCATGGCGGTGGCATCGGCGATCTGCCCTTCGGCGAGAGCCGTCCGGATCGCCGTGGACGAGACCGGCCGCTCGTCGATGTCGACATGCGGCTGGACGTCGACCTCGATCCCGAGCCGGGGCGCTTCGGCGACGAGGAGGCTCGGCGAGCCGACGCGGCCCTTGCCGAAGTGGAAGTCATAGCCGACCGCGATGCCGGAGACCCCGATCCGCTCGATCAGATCGTGGTGAATGAAATCTTGCGCCGCCGTCTCCGCTCGCCGCTTGTCGAAGGTCATCACAACCGCGCCGGCAAGCCCGGCCCCGGCCAGGAGCCGCAGCTTGGCCGTCTCATCGGTCAGGCGGAACTGGGGCGTGGTAGGGCTGAAGTAGCGGCGTGGGTGCGGCTCGAAGGTCACCGCCAACGCGGGCCGGCCATGCGCCCGTCCCATTTCGAGCGCCGCCGCAATCACTGCACGATGCCCGAGATGGACGCCATCGAAATTGCCCATCGCCACCACTGCGCCCTTCGGCAGGACCGGGGCAGGGGTATCGTCGCGGATCACGGTAAAAACGGCAGTCATTTCAAGGACGTCTCTGGACGGCTGATCGGGCGTTTCGGCGCCGCGGGACCGTGACTTGGCGGGATGCGAAAAGTCAAGCCGGCCGCCCCGATCTACCCTGTGTTGCCGCGTGCGGGAAGGCTCGACCAGAGATCGGCTTAACCGGCTGTTTAAGGGCTGATGCTAGTGCTTGGGGAGAACTGCCGGGCCAGCATGGCTCTGAGCAGGCAGGTTTTTGATCTGTTGACGTTGGTTCGCGTGGGGGAGTCAAGAATGGCTGTTGATTTGTCGATGCCGGTCCTGGTGGTGGACGATTACAGCACCATGATCCGTATCATCCGAAATCTTCTGAAGCAGCTCGGTTTCGAAAATATCGACGATGCTAGCGACGGATCGGCTGCGCTGAACAAGATGCGCGGCAAAAAATACGGGCTGGTGATCTCCGACTGGAACATGGAGCCGATGACCGGTTATGACCTGCTTCGTGAGGTCCGCGCCGATCCCAACCTCGCCACGACGCCCTTCATCATGATCACCGCGGAGTCCAAGACCGAGAACGTGATCGCGGCCAAGAAGGCCGGGGTGAACAACTACATCGTCAAGCCCTTCAACGCGGCGACGCTGAAGACCAAGATCGAAGCGGTCTTCCCGGACATGGCGAGCGCCTGACGAGATTCCGGGTTCGGTCCTTCAGACCGCCCCGGAACGACAGGCGGATATAATCGCCCAACGACCCCGGGCGATACATCTCCTCACCACCGCAATTCGCGGATCAGCGCCTTCGGCGGGTGCCCGAACAGCTCCTTGACCGAGGTCGGGTCGAACTGGTCGATGCCTTCGAACTCCTCGGAATGGATGCCGCGGGTCACGAACAGGCAATCGATTCCGAACCCATGCGCGCCGGCAAGGTCGGTGCGCACGGAATCTCCGATCGCGAGCACCCGATTGCGGGCAATGGTGGCGCCGCGCCGCGCGGCGGCTAATTCCATCGCACGCTCATAGATCGGCTGGTGCGGCTTGCCGTAGAAGATCACCTCGCCGCCAAGTTCGCGATAGAGCTCCGCAATCGCGCCGGCGCAATAGATCAGCCGGTCGCCACGCTCGACTACGATGTCTGGATTGGCGCAGATGAAGGTCAGGTTGCGTTCGCGGGCCTTCAGCATCATGGGCCGGTAGTCCTCGGCCGATTCGGTTTCGTCGTCGAGCAGACCTGTGCAGACCAGGTAATCGGCGTGCTCGAGCGGCGCCAGCACCGCATCGAGCCCGCGATAGATCGAATTGTCGCGTTCGGGCCCGAGCCAGAACAGCCTGCGGCCGGGATGGTCGGCGACATAGAGCCGGGTCAGGTCGCCCGACGAGACAATGGCGTCGTAGGTGTCGTCGGCGACGTGGAGCTTGCGCAATTGCCGCTGCACCGAATCGGCAGGGCGCGGCGCGTTGGTGATGAGAATCACCGTTCCGCCCTGACTGCGGTAGGTGTGCAGGGCCTCGCAGGCCTCGGGGAAGGCCTCGAGCCCGTTATGCACCACGCCCCAAATATCCGAGAGCACGACGTCGAAGCCGTCGATGACGTCGCGCAGCCGCTCGATAAAGCGCAAACCGCTCATGCTGCCCGCGCCGATCAGGCCGGGCCGGCGACGCGGCGGACCAGCGCGGCGTTTCCGGTCATGCGCGGGGGCGAAGCTTCAGCGCCGGCCCTGTCCGTTGCGCTCGGCCTCGTGGTCACATTGATCTCCGCCTTCGGTGCGGTCTTCAGTTCGGATTTGGGCTCCGACTTTGGCTCACTCTTGGGCTCCGATTTGGATTCGGTGTTGGGGGCCGTCTTGAGCTCGACATTGGACTCGATTCGAGGGGCGGCGTTGATTTCCGGCCCATCGCCGGCCGGAGCCACCGCGTTCGACCCACCCTCGGCCCGCAACGGGCGCGGCGGCGCGAACAGGAAGCCCTGTCCGAACCGCACGTCATAATCGAGCAGGTCGACCACCGAGCGTTCTCCCTCGATGCGTTCGGCGACGAGATCGATGCCGAAGCGGCCGAGCAGATCCGATAGATCGGAGGGGTGAATGTCGGACGTCGCGCTCTGTTTCGGATCGAGCAGAAGCGATGCCGGCACCTTGATGTAGCGCACGCCGCGGTCGGCGAGCTCCCGTGGCTCGATGCGCAGGTCGGTGACGTGATCGATCGAAAAGCGGTAGCCGCGCTGGGCCAGCGCCGCCAGGTGTTCGGTCTCGACAGAGCCGAGATTGCGGAACATCGACTGCTTGAATTCCAGGATAAGGCAGGGCGCGAGCGCACGGTTGGCTTCGAGGAAGTCCAGGCATTGCGCAAAGATGTCCGCATTGGCGAGCGTCGCAGCAGCCACGTTGCAGAACACGCCGACGTCCCTGTTGCGGACCGTCAGGCGGCGGAGCACCTGGACGCAGCGTAGCAACACCATGTGATCGACGCGCCCGATCAGGCCGGCGGCTTCGGCAACGCCGATGAAATCTTCGGCAGGCAGGATCTGATCCCGTTCGTCGCGCAGCCGCGTCACCGCTTCGTAGAAGCGCACCTTGCGCTGGGGCAGCGTCACCATCGGCTGCAGATAGATGTCCAGCCGGTTCTCGTCGACCGCGCTACGAAGCGAAGCAAGGATTTGCGTTTGGCTGCGGGAGCCGGAGCTTTGAGCTGGCGGTGCCGCGGCCACGGCAGGCCGCTCGGCGACCTCCGGGGGCTGTGGCGGCACAGGCCGGGGCGGCGGTGCGCTCTCGAGCTTCGACGGCGCAGCCTGTTCGGCGGGGACAGCAGGCACGAGCGGTGCATGCTCGGTCAGCAGTTCCTCGTGGTTCGCAACCGAGGCCGCCAGCTGCTTGACCAGGCCGCCGAGTTCATTGATCTCGCCCGCCACCGCCTGGATGCGCTCGGCGCCAGCCGAATTCGCCGAAGCCACCTTGGTCTCGACCGATGAAAGCCTGCGGCCGAATTCGGCGACCTGACGGGCGAGATCGGCGGTGCCGCGCGACAGGTCGGCGATCTGATTGCCGACGTCGGTGCGGTCCCGCAACCGCATCGAAACGGCGTTGTACAGAATCAGGAAGGTCAGGGCGGTGAGCGCCACGATCGCCGATTCCGATCCGCTGATTCCGGCCACGGAATACAAGATCAGTCCAAGCGAGGCCGAGACCAGCACCATGCAGATGGCGATAAAGATCGTAGAAATACGGATCATGCTGCGCGCGACGCTCCCCGAAGCAGTGCGACCTTAGCACTCAATTTGATTCGAGATGCCAGCCATCTGCAATACAGCGGAACAAAGGCCGCGACACCCCTCCCCAGCGGGAAGAGGCGCACGACCCCCGTCGCAACACCCGGCGACTGCCCGCCGTTCCTACGCCACGGCGCGAATCACCTTGCCGACCTTCTCGATGATCTCGCCGATCTGGTCCTCGCTGATGATCAGAGGTGGGGTCAGCGCCAGCGTGTCGCCGGCAATGCGCAGCATCAGGTCATTGTCGTGGAACGCGGCGACCATCGCATCATAGCCGCGTTTGCCGACCAGTTCGGCCGACCGGGGCGCGAGATCGATGGCCGCAGTGAGGCCGACGGTGCGGATATCGAGCACGTTCGGCTGGCCCTTCAGCGTCATCACCGCGTCCGCAAATTTGGGCTCGAGCGAACGCGCGCGCTCGAACAGCTTTTCGTCGCGGTAGATGTCGAGCGTCGCCAACCCTGCGGCGCAGGCGAGCGGATGCGCGGAATAGGTGTAGCCGTGGGTCAGTTCGACCGCATGCTCCGGGCCGTTCATGAAGGCGTCATGGATGGTGTCGCGCACCAGCACCCCGCCCATCGGCGCCGCGCCGTTGGTCACGCCCTTGGCGAAGGTGAGCAAGTCAGGCAGCACGCCGTAGCGCTCGGCGGCAAACGCATGGCCGAGCCGGCCATAGCCGGTGATGACCTCGTCGAAGATCAGCAGAATGCCGTGCTTCTGGGTGATCTCGCGCAGCCGCTTCAGATAACCCTTCGGTGCCGGCAGCACGCCGGTCGATCCCGCCATCGGCTCGACGATCACCGCGGCGATGGTGTTGGCGCCGTGCAGATTGACCAGGTTCTCCAGTTCATCGGCAAAATGCGCGCCATAGTCCGGCTCGCCCTTGGTGAAGGCCTGCTTCTCGCGGTCGTAGGTGGCCGGCAGATGATCGACGCCGGCGAGCAGCGCGCCGTAAATCTTGCGGTTGCCGACGATGCCGCCAACGGCGGTCCCGCCAAAACCGACGCCATGATAGCCGCGCACCCGGCCGATCAGGCGCGTCCGACCGCCCTGGCCGCTGATCTGATGATAGGCGAGCGCGATCTTCAGCGCAGTGTCGGCGGCTTCCGAGCCCGAGTTGCAGAAGAAGACGTGGTCAAGGCCGTCAGGCGCAAGTTCGGCGATGCGGCTTGCCAGTTCAAACGCCTGGGGAATGCCGAACTGGAACGGCGGAGCGTAGTCCAGCGTCTCCGCCATCTTGGCAATCGCGGAGGAAATCTCCTTCCGTCCATGACCGGCATTGGTGCACCACATGCCCGAAGCCGCATCGATGATCTTGCGGCCATCGACGGTGACGTAATGCATGCCCGTGGCGCCGGCGAGCAGCCGCGGCTGCTTCTTGAAGGCGCGGTTGGCGGTGAACGGCATCCAGTGCGCGGCCAGATCGTTCGGTACATTGACGGGGGAGGGGCGGGCGCTCTTGTCCAGCATGGGTGGCCTCTTTTTTTGAGAAATGGTCCGGCTGGAGGTCAGCGTATCAGCTTCCGATCTCTGCGGAAACCGCGCCAGGATTGATATTTCCGTGCGGGGTTCAACCGAGATCGGCGGCGGAAATCCAGAACACCTCGCCTTGCGAATCTTCGCTGTCGAGCCAAAGCAGCGGCAATTGTGGGAACGCGGCCTCCAGCTGCTCCCTGCCGCGGCCGATTTCGCACAGCAACCCGCCCTGCGGCGTCAGATGGCGGCCCGCCTCGTCAAGGATGCGCCGCACAAGGTCGAGCCCGTCGGCGCCGCCGTCAAAAGCGAGCTTCGGCTCGGCGCGGCATTCCGGAGGCAGCGCCGCCATGCCCTCGGCGTCGACATAGGGTGGATTGGAGATGATCAGGTCGTAGCGCGCGTTGCCAAGCGGCGCGAACAGGTCACCGCGATGCAGGTTGATGCGCGTCTCCAAACCGTGTTCCGCAACATTGCGCGCGGCCACCGCGAGTGCGTCCTTGGAGATATCGACGGCGTCGACCTGCGCATAGGGGAAGTGCCGGGCCGCCAGGATCGCGAGGCACCCCGAGCCGGTGCAGAGATCGAGCACGCGTTCCACCTCGGCCGGATCGCCGAGCAGCGCATAGCCGCCATCCTCGCCGCCGCCGAAATGCGAATCCAGGATTTCGCCGATGAAGGAGCGCGGCACGATGACGCGCTCATCGACATAGAAGGGCAGGCCGCGCATGTAGATCTTGTTGACGAGATAGGCTGCCGGTTTGCGCGTTCGTACGCGGCGCTCGATCAGGTCAATGACCGCCTTCGCCTCGGCCGCGGTCACGCGTGCCATGGCAAAAGACTCGAACTGGTCGGGGTGCAGGTGCAGCGCCTCGCAGACCAGGAACGCCGCTTCCGCGACCGGATCGGTGGTGCCGTGTGCGAAAACGAGCTTGGCCTCGACAAAGCGGCTGACCGCAAAGCGGACGAAATCGAGCAGGGCGATCAATTCGCCGCCGGCGGGTTTGGGAAATTTCGGGCCGGCACTCGCACGTTCGGCGGCCGGTTTGACGCGCTTGACCATCAGGATTTGGTCCAGCGTGCGGCCGCCGCATCGTCATGCGCCTGCGCCTCGACCCAGCTCTTACCCGAGGCGCTCTCCTCCTGCTTCCAGAAGGGCGCGCTGGTCTTCAGATAATCCATCAAGAACTCCGCCGCATGAAAAGCCGCCTGGCGGTGGGCGGAGGCCGTCACCACCAGCACGATGTTCTGCCCCGGTTCGATGCGGCCGACGCGATGAATGACCGTGACGCCGTTCAGAAGCCAGCGGGATA
>JBLMWS010000067.1:0-6677 GCA_050257355.1 Gemmatimonas sp. | reverse complement strand
TCGGCGGTCCGGCCGAGCGCAGCAGGAATTGCGGGAGCATCCGGTTTGTCCTTCCGCAGGCTCAGCACCGCGGCGAGCAGCAGCATGCCGATGACCGGCCCGGGAACCGGCAGATTGAGGGCTGCGCGCGCCAATTCGCCGATAAGCTCGCAAGCGATCAGGAGCAGGAGTGCGGCAACCATGTTTTCGAGTCCCGGCAAGGAGGGAACTGCCCAATTCCGCAACAATCTGCCAATCGATGCGACCGTCGACCTGCTGAGATCACGATCCGCCTTGGCTGAAATGCTGCAGTTGGAGAGCTTTCTTTCGCTAAGATCATGTATTCTGGCGTGTGAGGGAATAGCTCCCGTCGCAAATGATTGTTGCACAAAAGGGAAAGCCGAATGGACTATCTGGAGGCCATGACCGCCTTCGTCCGCGCGGTCGAGCTCGGCAGTTTCTCCAAAGCAGCCGCGGAAGCCGGGTCGAAGGTCTCGACCGTCTCGCGCCATGTGAGCGGACTGGAAGCCGATCTCGGCGCAGCACTGTTGAACCGCTCGACGCGGCGGCTGAACCTCACCGAAGCCGGCCGGCTGTTCTATGAGCGGGCGAGCCAGATCCTGGCCGAGGTGGATGACGCGCGCAATGCGACCCGATCGCTCAATGCACGTCCGCAGGGACTGCTCCGAATCAATATTCCGAGCGCCTTCGGCCGCCGTCACATCATGCCGCACATGAAAGACTTTCTCGATCAGTATCCGGACATCAGGCTGGATGCGACGCTGACGGATGCGACAGTAGACCTCATCGAAACGGCGACCGATGTCGCGATCCGCATCGGCGCGCTGGTCGATTCCTCGCTGATCGCCAAGAAGCTGGTGCCGCTGCGGCGGATCCTGGTCGCTAGCCCCGATTATTTCGATCGTACCACTCCGCCGATCGCACCTGCCGACCTTTGCGGTCACCAATGTCTGGCGCTTGCACTACAGCCGACCGAGTCCTGGTATTATCGTGCAGCACACGAGCCATCCGCTCCGCCGGCCGAGGTCGCCGTCCGCGGACGCCTGCGCACCAACGATGCGGAAGCGCTGCGCGAAGCGGTTCTCGCAGGCCTCGGCATTGCGCTGCTGCCGACCTGGTTGGTGAGTGCCGATCTGCGGATCGGTAGCGTTGTTCGCCTTCTCGAAGACTATGAATGGCTGATCGCCCCAGGCGCCGAACGGGCGATCTGGGGGGTTTATCCGCCGAAAAAGGTCGTCTCGCCCAAGGTGCGCACGTTCCTGGCCTTCCTCGAACAACGCTTTGGCGATCCGCCCTATTGGGAAGCGATGTCGCCGCCCTGACGGGGGCGCTACGCCTTTGCACGCGTTGCGCTGGCGGGAGAAATCGCTGATTCTATCCTGAGGGGCGATTCGTGCCGGCAGCCGCAGCGACATATCTCGATCAACTCAATCCGGAACAACGCCGTGCCGTCGAGCACGGCGTACGGCCGCATGGCACGGTCGGGCCGCCATTGCTGGTCATTGCCGGTGCCGGATCCGGCAAGACCAACACGCTCGCGCATCGGGTTGCGCATCTGATCGTCAACGGCGCCGATCCGCGCCGCATCCTGCTGATGACGTTTTCGCGCCGGGCCGCCGGCGAGATGAAGGCGCGGGTGGAGCGCATCGCGCGCAAGGTGATCGGCGAGAATTCGGCCGTCATGACCGACGCGCTGACCTGGGCCGGTACCTTTCACGGCCTCGGCGCACGGCTCTTGCGCGAATATGCCGAACGCATCGGGCTCGATCCTGCCTTTACCATTCATGACCGCGAAGACTCGGCCGACCTGATCAACCTGGTCCGGCATGAGCTCGGATTGTCCAGGACCGAGCGCCGCTTTCCGGCCAAAGGCACCTGCCTTGCGATCTACTCCCGCTGCGTCAATGCGGACGCCTCGCTCGAGCAGGTGTTGGGGCGCGCCTATCCCTGGTGTGCCGGTTGGGCGGGCGAGTTGAAGACGCTGTTTGCTGCCTATGTCGACGCCAAGCAGGCACAGAATGTGCTCGATTACGACGATCTGCTGCTGTACTGGGCGCAGTTGGTGTCCGATGCCGCATTGGCGGCCGAATTCGGCGCACGCTTCGATCACGTGCTGGTCGACGAATATCAGGACACCAACCGCCTGCAATCCTCGATCCTGCTCGCGCTGAAGCCGAAAGGCGCGGGGCTGACGGTCGTAGGCGACGATGCGCAGTCGATCTACTCCTTTCGCGCGGCGACCGTGCGCAACATTCTCGATTTCCCGGATCATTTTTCGCCACGCGCGGAAGTCGTCACGCTCGACCGCAATTACCGCTCGACCCAGCCAATCCTGGCCGCCGCCAACGGCGTGATCAGTCTGGCCAAGGAACGTTTCACCAAAAATCTCTGGACCGAACGCTCCTCGTCGCAAAAGCCACAACTGGTCGCGCTGCGTGATGAAGCGGATCAGGCACGCTATGTGGTCGAGCAGGTGCTTGCGAACCGCGAACAGGGCATGCTGTTGAAACAGCAGGCCGTGTTGTTTCGCACCTCCTCGCACAGCGGTCCCCTCGAAATCGAGCTGACCCGCCGCAATATCCCCTTCGTCAAGTTCGGCGGGCTGAAGTTCCTGGACGCGGCCCACGTCAAGGACATCCTGGCGCTGCTGCGCTTCGTCGAAAACCCGCGCGATCGTGTCGCCGGCTTTCGCATCCTGCATCTGTTGCCCGGCGTCGGTCCTGCAACGGCACAGCGGGTGCTCGACGGCGTTGCGGACGCTGCCGAACCGGTTGCGGCGCTGCGCGGACTGCCCGTGCCGCCGCGGGCCGGCCATGATTGGACCGACTTCATCGAGACGATCACAAGCTTGCGCGACTGCCGCTGGCCTGCCGACCTCGAGCTCGCGCGCACCTGGTATCAACCGCACCTCGAGCGCGTCCATGAAGACGCCGAGGTGCGCCGCGCCGATCTGATCCAGCTCGAACAGATCGCCGGCGGTTATGCCTCGCGCGAGCGCTTTCTGACCGAACTCACACTCGATCCCCCCGATGCTACCAGCGACCAGGCCGGCGTGCCGCTGCTCGATGAGGATTATCTGATCCTGTCCACGATCCATTCGGCGAAGGGACAGGAGTGGAAATCGGTATTCGTGCTCAATGTCGTGGACGGCTGCATCCCGTCCGATCTCGGCGCCGGCACCTCGGCGGAGCTGGAGGAGGAGCGCCGTCTGCTGTATGTCGCGATGACTCGCGCCAAGGACGATTTGCATCTGATCGTGCCGCAGCGCTTTTTCACCCACGGCCAAAGCCCGCAAGGCGACCGGCACCTCTATGCGTCGCGGACGCGCTTCATTCCGGAGGCATTGCTGACGCTGTTCGAGCGCACAAGCTGGCCAAAGGCCGTCCACGCCGCCTCGAGGCTCGCGAGCCAAGGCCCTCGCATCGATATCGCCGCGCGCATGCGGGACCGGTGGCGGTAGCCAGGCGAATGTAGATGTGAAGCGAATGCCGGCGAGCGCGGACCTTGCCGCCCCTTGCCGCCCCTTGCCGCGCCCCGCTGCCGACCTAGATTTACCGGCATACCAATCCAAAACAGGTCGGAGATCGGCGATGACAACAGATGCGCTACGCGGACGAGTGGCGTTGGTGACCGGTGGCTCGCGCGGCATCGGCGCCGCCATCGTGAAGGATTTGGCCGCCGCGGGCGCGGTCGTCGCCATCAACTACCGAGAACGGAGCGGCGAGGCGAATGCACTGGCCGACCGGATCCGCGGCGCGGGCGGACGAGCCATCGCTGTGCAGGCCGACGTCTCGCAAGGAGCAGCGATCGCCAGTATGGTCGAGCGCGTCAAATCGGAGCTCGGACCGATCGATATTCTCGTCAACAATGCCGGCATCGCGATCGTCCGCGGCGTCGACGATCTCTCGGAGGCCGATTTCGATCGAACCATCGCGGTCAATCTGAAATCCGTGTTCTTGTGCATGCAGGCGGTGCTGCCGATGATGCGCGAGAAAAAATGGGGCCGCATCGTCAATATCTCGTCGGGCGCGGCACGTGGCGCCGGATCGATCGGACCTCATTATAATGCCTCCAAGGCGGGCCTCGAAGGACTGACGCGCGGCTACGCGGCGCGTCTTGTCAAGGACGGGATCACCGTCAACGCCGTGGCCCCATCCTTGATCGAAACCGACATGATGAAGGGTCAGGCGAATCTCGCCGCCCGGATTCCCTTGGGACGGCTTGGCAAGGCCGAAGAGGTCGCCAAAGCCGTGATGCTGCTCATCGACAATCCCTACATGACCGGACAGACGATTGCGATGAGCGGCGGCATGACCTTCAACTAGAGTTCAGCGAAAACTGGTGCTCGGATTCGCAGCAGCCGGCGGCGCATCAATCACGGTCAGCTTTCCTGCATTTGTGCGGCTCGGCCGGGCACGTGACAAACGTCGTGCCGTGAAATCACGATAATTTCACGGCGAGCTCAGCAGTGTTGTGCTGGACGTAAGCTCCGAGACATCTCCGATGGTCGCGCGTAGTGCTGATGTACTTCTCCGGACTTCCGCCGTCGCCTCTACCGGCAACAGCGCGCGAGACGATTCAGCTCCGGGCTTCCGTCACTTCATCGACAATCCGCTGGCCTCACAACGCTTCCGCGTGTTCGGCATCGACCCTTTGACTTCGCCTGCGCACCTGCCGCGCGTGCGCGCGCTGATGAACCGGCTGTCGCGCCGCATGGATGCCGAAATACGCTGGCCGAGACATCCCGACAGCTCGGTCGAGCATTGGGAAAACCCGTCGATACCCTCGGGCTACACCTACCTGCTCCAATTCGTGGCGCATGATCTGGTGAACTCCGCAATGCCACTTGCGATCGTCGGAGGACCAGGGCGCGCCGTTGCCAACGCTCGCCGGGCGCCTCTCCTGCTGGAGGGCCTCTACGGCCACGGCCCCGTAGGATCACCGCATCTTTATGCGCTCGATGCGCCGACTGACGATCGCCGAACCAAGCTCCGGCTCGGCCGCATGCGCTGGAAGGAAGCGAATGGCGATCGCCCCTGTCCATTCCGCGACATCGCGCGGACCCGGGCCGAAAATCTGACGGGCATCGACCGCGATATCCCCGGGCGCGCGGCGCTGACGGATGCGCTGCTCGCCGATCCCCGCAACGACGATCACGCCATCATCTCCCAGCTGACGGCGCTGTTCACGATACTCCACAACAGCCTGGTCGATCTTGCCCGCCGTGGCGAGCCGGTCGGCCACGCGAACGCCCGCTTCGGCGCGGCCTACAAACGTTTCCTGTGCGCGCGCGAGGGACTGATTAGGATCTACCACAACCTTATCCGCAAGGACCTGATGCGCCGCGTGCTTTCGCCGGAGATCTACGCCGCCTATTCCGGCGAGGCGCCCTCGTTCATGGATCACGCAACTGACGCCGCAGGCGACTGGCAAATTCCATTCGAGTTTTCGCACGGCGCGTTCCGCTTCGGCCATGCCATGGTGCGACCGGAATACCGCATCAACGATCTCGCGAGCCACGACCTCAGCAACACGCTGGAGAAGACCTGCACCAACGATCCCGTCAACATGCCGCTGGATGAGACCTGGATGGTGCAATGGTCCCGCTTCTTCGAGATCAGGGGATCGCGGCCGAATTTGAGCCGGCGCATCGGCCCTTACCTCAGCGACGCGCTCGGCCATGATCAGATATTTGCCTCTTTCGACGAAACCGAACGCGTCGGCCTGCTCTATCGCGACCTCCTGGGCGCATCGCTGGCAGGCCTATGGTCGGTCGACGCATTGATTGCGGAGATTGCGGTCCGCAGGCCGCATTTCGTCAAACCGTCGCGGCTGCTCTCCGATCGAACTTACCGAAAAAGCCAGCTCCGGGATTGGTTAGCGGCCGCACCCGCCTATGGAGCGCTTGACCCTGAGGACATCGATGCGCTCTCGGACGATCCACCGCTACCGTTTTTCATTCTGTTCGAAGCGATGCAAGAGCCGCAGAGAGGATTTCATCTCGGCCCGCTTGGCTCGGTCATCGTCGCGGAGGTCGTCTTTGGCGCGCTCGCGAGAGCCCGACTCGCGCTTGGGTGCGAGCCGGACACGCTTGCCGGTCAGCTCGCTCATTGCTCGGCAAAGTACTACGCAACGAATGTCTTTTCGCACGTCCCCGACATCGCAAACATGGCGCAGCTGGCAGAGTTCGCCACTGACATAGCCGACCTTGAAGGCGCCGTGCCCGCATTTCTGTGAACGGAATTGTTCCGCTTCACACAACACCAGGAGGAGCAAACATGCGGATTGAAAGGCTGCAGATCACCAATCACGAGCGGTGGGGCAAGCTGGTCAAGACCTGGTCCACCGGCAAGAACTATCTCGACGACGACAATGAATATCCGGTGCCGACAACGATGGAGGAATTCAAGGAGCAACTCGCCAAGGCTCAGGTGTTCGCCACCGTGCCGGAGCGCTTCAAGCATATCCAGTTCGTGACATCGGACCAGGAAACGCTGCTCCTGAAATTGCCGCCCAAGGTCATGATCGAGGATTCGGAAGCGATGCTGAACGAACCCGGATCGACCTATCCGATTCCGCCGTTCTACAAGCGGCTGTTCAACGGCGTCGATCCCGTGATTCCGGAAACAGACAAATTCAAGGTCCATGCCGAACGGATCGGCGATTACACGATCAGC
>JBLMWS010000066.1:0-26445 GCA_050257355.1 Gemmatimonas sp. | reverse complement strand
TGTTGATCGATGCCACCCACCCGGAAGAGACCCGGGTCGTCGTGGTCCGCGGCAATCGTGTCGAAGAGTTTGATTTCGAGACTGCCCAGCGCAAGCAACTGCGCGGCAATATCTATCTCGCAAAGGTCACGCGGGTAGAACCCTCACTGCAGGCAGCTTTCGTCGAATATGGCGGCAACCGCCACGGCTTTCTGGCCTTCAGCGAAATCCATCCCGACTATTACCAGATCCCCGTCGCCGACCGACAGGCGCTGATCGAGGCCGACGAGCGCGCCCACCGCGAGGCTGAAGAAGAGAGCGAAAACCGCTCCAGCCGCCGCCGCTCGCGCCACCGCAGTTCGCGCCGGCGCGATCGTGACGAGCGTGTCCGGAGCGACATTGTCGAGGGCGCCGCGCCGAGCAGCCAGCCTGCCGAGCCGCAGGACGACGTCGAGCGCCGCTACGCCGAAGCGACGGCGGCCGATCACGAGGGCGCCGAAGCTCACGGCGAGATGCAGCATCATGATGATGGGCATGACGACGCTGAGCATGAGGGCCACGATTTTCATGCTCACGACGACCATGATGATCACGACGGACGCGATCATGACGAATACGGTCATGAGGCGCACGCGGACGACGCCCGTGAGACGTCGGAGGACGCGAATTCGCCGGCGGTGTCGCGCGACGTTCCGGCCTCCGTGGCGGCCGTCGCACCCGACGTGATCGAGGCCCCCGAGGTTCACGAGGTCGACGACCACACCAAGGACGAGATCGAGACGCTGCAGCATGGCGCGGATGAACCGGCTGCAGCCGATGCCGCCCATCCGGCCGACGAGCACGCCGAGGACGAACACGCCTCCGAGCACCACGACGTCCCCCTCGACGAACAGGCAGCCCCCGCGGCCGGCGATGAGGCTCACGATGAGGAAGACGAGGCCGAGGAGACCGAGGATGATCTCGTCGAATCCGTCGGCGGCGACGACGTGCTGGAGGAGGTGCCGGAGCGGCCCTTCCGCCCGCGGCGACAGTACAAGATCCAGGAGGTCATCAAGCGGCGCCAGGTGATGCTGGTGCAGGTCGTGAAGGAGGAGCGCGGCAACAAGGGCGCCGCGCTGACGACCTATCTTTCGCTCGCCGGCCGCTACGCGGTGCTGATGCCCAATACGGCGCGCGGCGGCGGGATCAGCCGCAAGATCACCTCCGCACAGGACCGTTCGCGGCTGAAGGAAGTCGTTCAGGATCTGGACGTGCCCGAGGGCATGGGCATCATCCTGCGCACCGCGGGCGCCTCGCGGGGACCGCAGGAGATCAAGCGCGACTTCGAATATCTATTGCGTCTCTGGGAAACCGTGCGCGACACCACGCTGAAATCGCAGGCGCCGACCCTGGTCTACGAGGAAGGCTCGCTCATCAAGCGTTCGTTGCGCGACCTCTACAACAAAGAGATCGACGAGATCCTGGTCGCCGGCGAGCCAGGCTACCGCGAAGCGCACGATTTCATGAAGATGCTGATGCCGTCCAATGTGAAGGCGGTGAAGCAGTATCGCGACGGTCAGCCGCTGTTTTCGCGCATGGGCGTCGAAAGCCAGCTGGACGCGATGTTCTCGCCGGTCGTGCAATTGCGTTCGGGCGGCTACATCGTGATCAACCAGACGGAAGCCCTGGTCTCGATCGACGTCAACTCCGGACGCGCCACCCGCGAACATCATATCGAGGATACCGCCCTCAAGACCAATCTCGAGGCCGCCGAGGAAGTCGCGCGGCAGCTCCGCTTGCGCGACCTTGCCGGCCTGATCGTGATCGACTTCATCGACATGGACGAGAAGCGCAACAATCGGGCGGTCGAGCGCAAGCTCTCGGATTGCCTGCGGCAGGACCGCGCGCGCATCCAGGTCGGCCGCATCTCGCATTTCGGTCTCCTGGAAATGTCGCGCCAGCGCATCCGCGCGAGCGTCTTGGAGAGTTCGACCGAGCCCTGCCCGCAATGCGGCGGCACCGGTCACGTGCGCTCGGTGTCCTCGGTCGCGCTGCAATTGCTGCGCGGCCTCGAGGAGATCCTGATGAAGGGCGCGACCCACAATCTCGTGGTGCGCACCCGGACCGACGTCGCGCTCTACGTGCTCAACCACAAGCGCGGCCACCTGCGCGATCTCGAGAACGGCTTCAAGGTCACGCTTTCGATCATCGCTGATCCGACCGTGAGCGGCCAGCAATCCTACATCATCGATCGCGGCGAGCAGGTGCACACGCTCGAGGCTGCCAAGGCGCTGCTCGCCGCACAGGCGGCTGCCGCGCCGCTGCCGGCCGAAGAGGCTTTCGACGAAGAGGAACCGATCGACATCGAAAGCGAGTCCGAGATCGAGACCGAGGAGACCGAGGGTCTCTCCGACGAAGTCTCGGCCGCTGAGAGCGCCGAAGGCGAGACGACGCAAGAGGGTCCGCGGCGCAGGCGACGTCGGCGCCGTCGCGGCCGCGGCAGCGAGCCCCGCGAGGCTGCGCCGCGCGAGGACCAGGAAGACGTCGAGGCCGAACCGGGTGCGCCATCCGAGGCCCAAGGCGAGGCCCAGGCCGAGTCCCACAACGAAGAGAGCGAACCCGAGGAAGACGAATCCGAGGAAGCTGGACGCGCCGATCAAGGCGGCGGCGGCGAACGGCGGCCACGGCGGCGCGGTCGTCGCGGCGGACGTCGTCGTCGCACTGGCGGCGCGGACGAGGGATTGGTGAGCTCGATTGCCGACGAATTTGCCCCGCCCCAGGACTCTGAAGCGGCGAACGCGGTCGCGGATTTTGACAGCAACACCTCGTCCGCCAGCCTGCCCGAGGCGCAGCCGGGCCCCATAGCGCCGGCCCCCGAACCGCAACCGGCACCGGAGCCTGCCGCGCAGGAGGCGGCCGACGAGCCCACATCGGCCGAGGCGCCTGAGTCCGAAAAGCATGCGCCGCGACGCTCGACCGTACGGGAAAAGGTCACCTTCCTCTCGGCGGCCCGACCGGCGGAGCAAGAGCAGACCCCGCCCGCGGCTGAGGCTGCGCCGATGTCCGCGAGCCAGGCTGAGCCAGCGCCGATGCCCGAGACCGCGCCCCCTCCGGAAGAGTCCGCTGCCGAGCCGGCCGCGCCCCGCAAGGCCGGCTGGTGGTCGCGCCGCTTCGGCCGGAGCGAATAGCCGCTCTGAGCAAACGAATGGCCGCCCGGCGAAAGTCGGGCGGTCTTGTTTTGTGAGCCTTTTTGATCCGCCTGCGCTGGTGATTCGGCTGCGCCGGCTGGCTACTACCGAGCCGAGAGATCGGCTGAGTTAGTTTAGTTAGCCCAGCCAGCGCGTGATCCGCGCCACTGCTTCGCGCATGTCATCCGCGGAGCGGGCATAGGAGAAGCGCATGAAGCTCCTCCCGTGCAGCGGGTCGAAATCGATCCCGGGCGTTGCCGCCACATGGGCCTCCTCAAGCATCTGCTTGGCGAAGGCCAGACTGTCCGAGGTGAAATCGGAGACGTCGGCATAGAGGTAGAAGGCGCCGTCCGCAGGGAGAAATTTCGTAAGCCCTGCCCGCGGCAGACCATCGATCAGGATGCGGCGGTTTTCCACATAGCCGCGCTTCACCGCCTCCATCTCCTCGCGCCCGTCAAATGCGGCCTCCGCCGCGAATTGCGACAGGGTCGGCACCGAAATCGCGAGATTCTGCTGAAGCCGCTCGATCGGCCGTACCAGCTTCTCCGGCACGACCATCCAGCCGATCCGCCAACCCGTCATGCAGAAATATTTCGAGAACGAGTTGATGACGAGCGCATGCGGCGACAACTCGGCCGCGGTCACCGCCGGAAAGGCGTAGTCGAGGCCATGATAGATTTCATCGGAAATGAACCGGATGCCGGCCTGCTCGGCGGCCGCGATCAGCCCGGTCAGGGCCTCTCTCGACATCATGGTTCCGGTCGGGTTGGCGGGACTTGCGACCAGCACGCCTTGCAGCGGCTTCTTGCGATGGGCAGCGAGCAATGCCTCACCGGTCAGCGCATGCCGAGTCTCGCTCGAGGTCTCGATCAGCACCGGTTCGCAGCCGAGCGCGGTCAGGATGTGCCGGTAAGGCGGATAGCCGGGAACCGTGACGGCGACGCGGTCGCCGGGCTCGAAGGCGGCGAGAAACGCCAGGATGAACGCGCCCGATGACCCCGTGGTGATGATGATTCGCCCGGGGTCGACGGAGCAGCCGTAGGCATCGCGGTAATGGCGGGCGATGCGTTCGCGCAGAGAGAGCATGCCGAGTGCCGAGGTATAGTCGATCCTGGCGGCCTCCAGGGCACGATGGGCTGCGGCAATCGCGGTACTCGGTGCCGGAGCCGCGGGCTGTCCGACCTCCATATGGACCACATGGCCACCGGCGGCCTCGATTCGCTCGGCTGCCGCCATCACGTCCATCACCATGAAAGGCGGAACGTCGCCGCGGCGGGATGCGGCTTGCAAGAGTTCCAGACGGCTTCTCACTGTCGCTTCAGGCCTCGATATCTGCTATTTCGGCGCGGCTCGGGAACAGCCATCTCCGCGCGGGCGGAGGTGCCCCAGACTAGCCGCATTCGGCGGTTTGTTAGGGCATAGCCGGTATCGGACCAGCCGCCAATCGTCAAAGACCGCTCCATGTTGCTCAGCATCGCACTTCGGAAAAGAACCTCCGGCCTCGTCGCCGCCGCGATTGCAGCCGCGGTTGCCGTTTCGCCGGTTGCTCCGGCTTTTGCACAAGAGAGCAAGGGACCGCGGGTCCTCCGCGACACCGAGACGGAGCAGTTGCTGCGTGATTATACCCGCCCGATCCTGCGTGTCGCGGGACTGGAGAAGCAGAACATCCGGGTGGTCATCATCAACGACCCCAGCTTCAACGCGTTCGTCGCCGATGGCCGGCGTATCTTCGTCAATTACGGCGCGATCCTGCAGTCGGAGACGCCGAACCAGCTGATCGGCGTGCTCGCGCACGAAACCGGCCACTTGGCCGGCGGACACCTGGCCAAATTTCGCCAGCAATTGGCGTCGGCACAGACCGAGATGATCATCGCCATGCTGCTTGGCGCAGGCGCGATCGCCGCCGGCGCGCGGGGCGGCGGCAACAGCGGGCTCGCCAATGCGGGCGCCGCCGCGCTCGCCGGCCCGCAATCGATGATCCAGCGCTCGCTGCTCTCCTATCAGCGCCAGCAGGAAGAACAGGCCGACCGCGCCGGCGTCAAGTTCCTGACCGAGACCCATCAGTCGGCGAAGGGCATGTATGAGACCTTCAAGCGCTTCACTAATGACAGCCTGTTCGCGGCTCGCGGCGCCGATCCCTATCTGCAATCGCATCCGATGCCGGCCGACCGCGTCGCATCGCTCGAGGTATTGGCGCGGACCAGCCCCTATTGGGACAAGAAGGATCCGCCGGAGCTGCAGTTCCGCCACGACATGGTGCGCGCCAAGATCTCCGCATTCATGGAGCGGCCGGACACCGTGTATCGCCGCTATCCCCTCTCCAACACCAGCCTGCCGGCCCGCTATGCGCGGGCGATTACGACCTATCTGCACGGCGACCTGCGCAGCGCACTCGCCCAGATCGACGGACTCATTCAGGTGCAGCCGAACAACCCATATTTCTATGAGCTGCGCGGTCAGGCGTTGCTGGAAGGAGGCAAACCGGCCGAGGCGATTGCCCCGTTGCGGAAGGCGGTTCAGTTGTCCGGCAATGCTCCGCTCATCGAGATGTTACTTGGGCAGGCGCTGGTGGGCACGGACAATAAAGCCTACACTGACGAAGCGATTTCCATCCTTCGCGCCGCCCTGGCACGCGAGAACGAGGCGCCGCTTGGCTACACCGAACTGGCCATGGCCTATGGCCGGAAGGGAAACTATGCGGAGGCTGACCTGGCTTCGGCCCAGGCCGCCTATCTCAGCGGCGATCACAAGACCGCCCGCGAACTCGCCTCGCGGGCGAAAACACGCTTCGCCATCGGTACGCCGGGATGGGTGAGAGCCGACGATATCGTCTCGGCCAAGCCAATGCCCGGCCAAAAAGGCAACTGAAGGCCGGGTCAAACCGTTCATCAGCCCGGAATACTGAAAGACGCAAGTTTGGTTTTTTGGAAATTTCAGCACCCGGCTTCCACACAAAAGGATCTGTCAATGCGCTTCTTCCGCCCGCTCGTCCCCGCCCTGCTCGCGCTGTCGCTGTGCGGCGGGTTGCCCGTGGCCTCGGCCCAGAGCTTCAACGATGCGCAGCGCAGCGACATCGAAGGCATTGTCAGGAACTATATCGTCACCCATCCGGAGGTGCTCGAGGAAGCCATGACCGAGCTCTCCAAGCGCCAGGCCGCCGCGGAGCAAACCAAACATGAAGCGGCGATCGCGCAGAACGCGAACGAGATCTTCAACTCGCCGCGTGGCGTGGTGCTCGGTAACAAGGACGGCGACGTCACCTTTGTCGAATTCTTCGACTACAATTGCGGCTACTGCAAGCGCGCGATGGGAGACATGCTCACGCTCCTGAAGACGGACCCCAAGCTGAAAATCGTGCTGAAGGAATTTCCGGTCTTGAGCGAAGGTTCGGTGGAAGCCGCAAGGGTCGCGATCGCCGCCCGAATGCAGGACCCGAAGAAATATCTGGACTTCCACACGAGGCTGCTGGGCGGCCGCGGTCCGGCCGACAAGGCGCGGGCGATGCAGGCAGCCAAGGATGCCGGATACGATACCGCACGGATCGAGAAGGATCTCAGCAGTCCCGAAGTCAAGGCGACGATCGAGGAGAACTTGAAGCTCGCCGAAGCGATGGGCCTCAACGGGACACCGAGCTACGTAATCGGCAAACAGATCGTGGTCGGCGCCGTCGGGCTGGACGGGCTCAAGGAAAAGATCAGCATGGCGCGCTGCGGCAAGGCGGCCTGCTGAAGGCCGTTACTGCTCGTCAAACGTCAAACCGAGAGAGCCGAGGGCCGGCCGATGCGCCGGCCCTTTTGCTTGCTGAGCATCAGCGGAAACGTCGCAGCTCGCTGTTCATCGCCCGTTCAAAAAACAAAGCCGAGGGAACCCTTGGATCTATCGGAACGACTCCCTCCTCATTGCAGTTGTCGGCGCGGGCAATGCTGAGATGTGAGGAGAGAGGACATGACGAATCGCTTTTTGGTTTCGGTGGCTGCGCTTGCGCTGATCGCCGGAACGGGGTTTGCGAACGCGCAGGGAACCGGCCACGAGTCCGGCGGCGCGCAGATGCAGAATGCGCCTTCATCGGCGGGCGGTGGCGCCGCGGGTAGCAGCGCAACCAAACACAGCGAAAGCGGCAAGATGAACCGCTCGTCCGGCATGAACGCCGAACAGAAATCCTCGACCACTGGACAGAGCCAGCGGGCCGAAGAGAAGACGCCCGGCCAGAAATCGAAGAGCATGAGCTCGGAGAACGAGACCAAGGGCGGCGAAAAGAATATGAAGGCGGAAGGCCGCGAAGGTCGCGCCGAGAAGAGTGCCAAATCGCATGAGGGTTTGAAGGGCGAGGAGAACGCAAAGACCAAGACCGGACGCAAGAGCGAGAAGAGCGCGCAGTCCCATGAAGGCCTGAAGGGCGAGAAGAACGCGCAGTCCCGCGAAGGTCTGAAGGGCGAGAGGAACGCGCAGTCCCGCGAAGGCCTGAAAGGCGAGAGGAACGCGCAGTCCCGCGAAGGCCTGAAAGGCGAGAAGAACGCGCAGGGTCAGACCCGCACCAACGAAATGAACGCGCAAGGCCAGAACCGCACCAACGAAATGAATGCGGAGGGAAGGACCGGCGGCCGGTCGCAGACCACAGTCGGCGTGGCGGGCTCGGCGGCCAAGCTGTCGACCGATCAGCGCACCAAGATCGTCAACGTGATCCGCAGCGAGCACGTGGAGCCGATCAACAACGTCGACTTCGCGGTCTCGGTCGGGACCCGCGTGCCGCGCGAGCGCGTGCATCTGCGTACGCTTCCGACCCAGGTGGTCGACATCTATCCGGAGTGGCGCGGCTACGAGTTCTTCATGGTCCGCGACGAGATCGTCGTGGTGGACCCGAACTCGCTCGAGATCGTCGCCGTTCTGCCGGCCTAAAGCGTCCGACGAGTAAGGCACTGAAGGGCGGGTCCATAGAGGGCCCGCCTTTCCCCTTTGCCGCCTCGGGCACCGCAGGCGCTTGAGCACTGCGGGACGTCGTCCACAGGTCTCGATTTGATCAGTCTTTTCCGTGGGTTCTGCGCAGCTTTTTCTGGGGCGAACGAGGCTTTCGAGACCCGTTCCTGACGCCGTTTAGGCTTCCCCTTGACGACTTTGTTACCTATAAGGGCCGCCACCTGCCCCACATTGCCGGGATTGGGATGGCCAACGCAGCTCAGCCGACGATCTATGTTCTCAACGGTCCGAACCTCAATTTATTGGGGACCCGGGAGCCGCAGACCTATGGCCACGCCACCTTGGCCGACGTGGAGAAGCTATGCGCGGAAACGGCCGCGCTGTTCGGCCTTCGGGCCGACTGCCGGCAGTCGAACCATGAGGGCGAGTTGATCGATTTCGTGCACGAAGCCCATGCCCAGAAGGCCGCCGGGATCGTCATCAACGCAGGCGGCTATTCCCACACCTCGATTGCGCTGCACGATGCGTTGGTCGCAGTGAAAATCCCGGCCGTCGAGGTGCACGTCAGCAATATCCATGCGCGCGAGAGCTTCCGCCATCATTCCTTCACCGCCATGGCAGCCTTTGCCACCCTCGCCGGCTTCGGCATCGACGGCTACCGGCTTGCGATCAACGGGCTCGCCGCCCGGATCGGTGCCAAGGCCAACGCCTGACGCTTCCCTCGTCACAAAAGAGAGTTTCGGAACAACAATCATGGCGCGCCAGCCAGACGACAAAGCAGCCGCTAAATTTTCTAGCGAGGACAGCACGCTCATCCGCGAGCTTGCCCTGCTGCTCGACGAGACCAGCCTCAGCGAAATCGAAATCGAGCGCGCGGGCCTTCGGGTGCGTGTGGCGCGCAGTATCAATATCGCAACCTCGGTGCCCGTGCCCGTTCAGCCGGCCGCGCCGGGGCCGACACCGAGTGCGCCAGCGGCCGCCGCCGCGATGGACCTCAGCAAGCACCCGGGGATGGTGCCTTCGCCCATGGTCGGCACCGCCTATTGGGCGCCGGAGCCCGGCGCAAAACCGTTCATCGAGGTCGGCGCGAAGGTAAGCCAGGGCCAGACGCTTCTCATCATCGAGGCGATGAAGACGATGAACCAGATTCCGTCGCCGCGCGCCGGCACCGTGACGCAGATTCTCGTCGAGGACGGCCAGCCGGTCGAGTTCGGCGAACCGCTGGTGATCATCGAGTAGAGGACGAATGGCGAGTAGCGAATAGCGAACGGTCTCTATGCGCTACTCCCTATCCGCTATTCGCCCGTCGCAAAGGGCACAATGTTCGACAAGATACTGATAGCCAACCGCGGCGAGATCGCGCTTCGCATTTTGCGGGCTTGCAAGGAACTCGGCATTTCGACCGTCGCAGTGCACTCGACCGCCGATGCCGACGCGATGCACGTGCGGCTTGCCGATGAGAGCGTCTGCATCGGCCCGCCTCCCTCGAAGGACAGCTATCTCAACGTGCCGGCTCTGCTCGCGGCCTGCGAGATCACCGGCGCGGATGCGGTGCATCCCGGCTACGGCTTCCTTTCGGAAAACGCGCGTTTTGCGGAAATCCTCGCCGAACACAATCTGCACTTCATCGGGCCGAAGGCCGACCACATCCGCCTGATGGGCGACAAGATCGAGGCCAAGAAGACCGCCAGAAAGCTCGGCATTCCCGTGGTCCCCGGCTCCGACGGCGCAGTCGCGCCCGACCAGGACGCGATGGCCATTGCGAAATCGATCGGCTTTCCGGTGCTCGTCAAGGCGGCTGCCGGCGGCGGAGGACGCGGCATGAAGGTGGCGCACACCGAGGCCGATCTGGCGCTTGCGCTCACCACCGCAGCCAACGAGGCCAAAGCCGCGTTCGGCGACGCGTCCGTGTATCTGGAGAAATACCTGCAGAAGCCGCGCCACATCGAAATCCAGGTGCTCGGCGACGGCCGGGGCGGCGCGATCCATCTCGGCGAGCGCGACTGTTCGCTGCAGCGGCGCCATCAAAAGGTCTGGGAAGAAGGTCCTTCACCCGCAATCGATGCGGCGTCCCGCGCCAGGATCGGGCTCACCGTCGCCAAGGCGATGCAACAGCTGAAATACCTCGGCGTTGGCACGGTCGAGTTTCTCTACGAGGACGGCGAGTTCTATTTCATCGAAATGAACACCCGCATCCAGGTCGAGCATCCCGTCACCGAGATGATCACCGGGCTCGATCTCGTGCTGGAGCAGATCCGCATCGCCGCCGGCGGCGACCTGCCGCTCGCCCAGGATGAAGTGACGATCACCGGACATTCCATCGAATGCCGGGTCAATGCCGAAAACCCCGTGACCTTTCGCCCCTCGCCCGGCACGATTCTGCAATACCATCCGCCCGGCGGGCTCGGCGTGCGCATCGATTCCGCGGTTTATCAGGGCTACGTCATCCCCCCTTATTACGACTCGCTGGTCGGCAAGCTGATCGTTCACGGCAAGAGCCGCGGCGAATGCCTGATGCGGTTGCGGCGCGCGCTCGACGAGATGGTGGTCGAAGGCATCGAGACCACGCTGCCCCTGTTCCGCGCGCTGGTGCGTGAGCCCGCCATCATCGACGGCGACTATCATATCCATTGGCTCGAACAGTATTTGGCCGGCCAGCAGCCCGCCTGAACCGATCCTCCTCGCCACGAATTCCAAAGCGCGGGAACCTTTGATCCGGTTCCGCGTTTGCCTGCGTTAATTCTTTGCCGGGGGAATGCCGATTTCCTCAACATTGGACGCAATTTGGCCGTGACGCCGGCTCCATGGCACAGGCGCGCGTTGTGGCAATTCCTGCCGCTTGCGGCCGGTTTCCTGGTGCTGGTGGCGATCAGCGCCGGTTCGGTGCTGCTGGTCCATCGCACGCGGGACGACAATGCCGCTGTGGTGCACACGATCGAGGTCGAGAACCAGACCAATACTTTGTTGCTCGAAATCCGGCGCGCCGAAAGTTCCGCGCGCGGCTATCTGCTGACCTCCGGACAGGATTTCCTCGGCGATCATCAGGAGGCCGTGGCGGCCCTCCGTCCCGAGCTCGACAAGCTGCAATGGCTGACCGCCGACAACCCGGTTCAGCGCGAGAACCTGCATAAGCTGCGCGCCGCGATCGAGACACGGCTCGCGCAGTTCGCCCGGGAAATGGATTCCGTCAAGGCAGGCAATCCGGTCCGGGCCACTGAACTCGTGCGCGAGGCAGCCGCCGGCAACACCACGGCCGAGATCCATCGGATCGCCGATGCCATGCTCGCCGAAGAGAACCGGCTGTTTGCCACGCGCAACGCCAGCGCGGAGCGCAGCCAACAGCTTGCCTCGGTTGCGACCATTGCGGGCTCGGCGCTCGTGATCGCGCTGGCCGGCATTTCAATGATGATGCTGCGCCGTTCGGCGCGGGCGCGCGATGAGGCCGAGGAGATGCTGCGTGACGCCAACCTCAATCTCGAGGCGACCGTCGACGAACGCACCGCGGACCTGCGGGAGGCCAATAACGAGATTCAGCGCTTCGCCTATATCGTCAGCCACGATCTGCGCTCGCCGCTGGTCAACATCATGGGCTTCACCAGCGAGCTGGAAGAGTTGCGCCACGACATATTCCGGCGGATCGCCTCCCTCGGCCGCGCCGCGGCGTCCTCGGCCGCGCCAGTGGTTTCGATCGATACCGAACCGGTGCTCGAAGGCGTCGACGAAAAATTGTCGCAGGAGTTTTCGGAAGCGCTGAGCTTCATCAAGACCTCGATTGCCAAGATGGACCGGCTGATCTCGGCCATTCTCAACCTGACCCGCGAGGGCCGTCGCCAGTTCGACCCCGTGCCGATCGACACGCGCCAGCTGATCGAAAGCATCGTCGCAGCGCTTGCGCATCAGGCCGCCGAAGCGGACGCCACAATCCACATCGGGCACCTGCCCGACCTCGTGAGCGATCGGCTTGCGCTGGAGCAGATCTTTTCCAATTTGATCGACAATGCCGTCAAATACCTGAAACCCGGAGTTCCCGGCGAGATTTCGGTCAAAGGGCGAACCAAGCTCGGTTTTGCCATTTTCGAGGTCAGCGATAACGGCCGCGGCATTGATCCAAAGGATCATCAGCGCATCTTCGATCTGTTCCGCCGGGCGGGGCTGCAGGACAAGCCCGGCCAAGGCATCGGGCTTGCACATGTCCGCGCACTCGTGCGACGGCTTGGAGGAACGATGTCGGTCGCATCGGAACTTAATAATGGCAGCACCTTCACGATAACGCTTCCTCTGAAATGGACCGCAACCACTCGGAACCTGGACGCATGACGACGCCGGTCACCATCATTATGATCGAGGACGACGAGGGACACGCCCGCCTGATCGAGCGGAACATCCGCCGCTCCGGCGTGAACAACGAGATCCTCCCGTTCAGCAACGGTACAGACGCGCTCAGCTACCTGTTTGGCACCGACGGCACGGGGGCCCGACATAGGGGACACGCGTTCCTGATCCTGCTCGACCTCAATCTGCCCGACATGACGGGAATCGAGATTCTCCGGCAGCTCAAGGAAAGCAGGTATCTCAAGAGCGCCCCGGTCGTGGTGCTGACCACGACCGACGACTCGCAGGAGATCAAGCGGTGCTACGAGCTCGGCTGCAACGTCTACATCACCAAGCCGGTCAACTACGAGAGCTTCGCGAACGCCATTCGCCAGCTCGGCCTGTTCTTCTCGGTGATCCAGGTCCCGCCGGCCGCGCAATGACCGCTGCAATGCCGACGCTGCTCTATATCGACGACGACGAGGCGCTGGCCCGTTTGGTGGAACGCGGCCTGACGCGGCTGGGTGGCTTCAAGGTGCTGCATGCCAAGAGCGGCCCGGAGGGCCTGGAGCGGATCACGCAAGGCGGCGTCGACGTCGTCGCACTGGATCAATACATGCCCGGCCTCGACGGGCTCGAGACGCTGGAACGCATCTTGGCGGTGCCCGATGCGCCGCCGGTGGTATTCGTCACGGCCTCGCAGGATTCCAGCATCGCGGTCACGGCGTTGAAGGCCGGCGCGGCCGATTATCTCGTCAAGGACGTTCAGGGCGAATTCATCCCGCTGTTGCAGGTCGCCGCCGACGGCGCACTGAAGCAGGCGCGCCTGCAAAAAGCACGTGACGAAGCCGAAGCCGAGGTGCACGCCTCGCGCGACCGCTTTGCCGCCCTCGCCGCCGAGCGCGAGTTGCTGCTGCGCGAGGTCAATCACCGCGTTGGCAACAGTCTGCAGATCATCGCTTCGCTGCTGCACCTGCAAGCCAATTCAGCAACCCAGGACGACGTCAAGGCGGCACTCACCAACGCGATGGGACGCGTCGCCGCGGTGGCGCAGGTGCATCGCAGGCTCTACACCTCGCACGACTTGAAGAGCGTCTTGCTCAATCAATATCTGGAATCCCTGCTCGACGATCTCAGGCGTTCCGCCGAGGGCAACCGGATGTCGCGGCTGACGCTCAAGGCCGAGCCGATCGAGATCGATCCCGATCGTGCCGTTGCCATCGGCATCATCGTCAATGAGCTCGTGATGAACGCGGTGAAATACGCCTATCCCGACGGCTCGGGCCCGATCGACGTCGATCTGCGGGCGGACGGCGACGAACTCGTCTTGTCTATCGCCGACGAAGGTGTGGGCGATGAGGCTCCCGCCGATCCGCGCTCGACCGGCATGGGCCAGCGCATCGTCAGCGCCATGGCGGCCAAGCTCGAGGCAAGCGTCGTGCGCGATCCCAACCATGCCGGGACCAAGGTCGTGCTGCGCTTCCCCCGCGCCAAGGCCTCGCCCGCCAAATCCGCGGTCGCCGCCGCGAAGTGACGTTCGGGCCGCCGGCAAGCGCCCAGTCGGTACGCTAGCGGCCATCGCGCGGGCGCCCGCACCCTGCTATGCTCGACATATGACGTCGCGCGACTCCGCCTCCTCCGAAATCACGCCGCAGGTGCTGTTGCGCGCTTACGCCTGCGGCATCTTCCCGATGGCCGAGAGCGCCGATGATCCGAGCCTGTTCTGGGTCGAGCCGGAAATGCGCGGCATCATCCCGCTCGATGGGTTTCGCGTCGCCTCGCGGCTCGCACGCACTGTCCGCTCGGATATCTTTACGGTGAAGGTCAACTCCGCGTTCAAGGCCGCCATCGACGGTTGCGCAGCGCCGCAGGAGGGACGCGAGGATACCTGGATCAACAAGCGCATCCGCGATCTCTATTTCCGTTTGCACGAGATCGGACATTGCCACAGCGTGGAGACGTGGCAGGGCGACGAACTCGTCGGCGGCCTTTATGGGGTGAGCCTGGGGCGCGCCTTTTTTGGCGAGAGCATGTTCCACCGGGCGCGTGACGCTTCCAAAGTCGCGCTGGTGCATCTGGTGGCGCGGCTGATCGCTGGCGGCTTCGAACTGCTCGACACACAATATGTCACGGAACACCTGAAGAGCTTTGGCGCGGTCGAAATTCCGCGTCGCCGCTACACCGCGCTGCTCGACAAGGCGCTGCATGGAGCGCCTGGAGATTTTGAGAAGCTCCCGGTCGACCGGCCGATCTCGGGCGCAGAGGCGCTCGCGATCATTGCGACGCGGCGGTAGCGCTTTCACTTACCCTCACGCCGGCGCACGCGTGAGCGCGAACCCGGAATCTCGGAGCGTGACCTACCTAAAAATTCCGAACAACCCGCCCGACTGCGGCTGCGGAGGCGGCTGCGGCTGTTGCTGCGTCTGCTGTTGCGGCGGCGGAGGTGGCGGCGGCGCCGGACGCGGCTGTCTGGGCGCGGGCTGGCGCTTCTGCTGCGCGACCGGCGCTGCCGGCTTCGGCGGCTCGGCTGGTGCGGCGGTCACCACCGTCGTTTCGGGGTCCTTACAATCCGTCAGCCAGATGTCGTAGATCGGATGCTCGACCGCGTGCAGGCCGGGGCTTGATGCGAACATCCAGCCCGAAAAGATCCGCTTCACCTCGCCCTGCAGCGTGATCTCATCGACCTCGACAAAGGCGTCGGTATTGGTGGCTTCCGTGGCGGGACGGGTATAACAGGCGTCCGTTTTCACGCGCAGCGCGCCGAACTGCACGGTCTCACCGATCTGCTCGTCGAAATTGATGACACGGCCGGTGATCTTGTCCAACCCGGCAAAGCTCGCCTTCTTGTTGATGATCTTCTGCGCGGGCGGCTCCGTGACGATCTCGTCCCCGGGCTGCAAGGTGGCGGAGCCTTGGGGCGCACCTTTGGGTTGCTGCCGTTGGCCGGGCGGCACAATGGCCTGCTGCTGGCCCGGCGCCGGCGGCGTCACCGCAATGCCCGGCGCCACGTTCTGGGGCACCGTGGGGGCGCCCGGCACGGGCGCCAGCGGTTGGGATTGCACCGGCCCTGGCATGGCGTAGCCTTGCTGCCCCGGCATGGGACGAGTGGGCGCCGGCAGCACCCGGCCGCCTGGCGGCAGGTCCGGCACCTCATCCTCATCATCCGGCGGCGGCTCATCGCGACGCGGAACAGCGCCCGGTGGACGCGGCGGCGGATCGGAAAAAATCGTACCGATCTGCGCGCGCGCCGACGGCGCAGGCGCGATCACTGCAGCGGCAAAAAGGGCCGCAAAACTGGCCAAAACGATCGTTCGAAGCATCTCGCGCGGCTTTAGCTAGCGAATCGGGCTCCAAGTCATTGTACAGATTGTACAAGATCAACCGCCGCTCGCAGGCCGTCCGGTTAACACGGCGAATACGGCGGGGAAAGGGCCGTTCCGCCGTCTCCCGCCCACTGGTCTGCGGCGCCTTCCGATGGGGATAGTCCGCCCCCACCCCGATCCCTTCCACTCGAGCCCCCGGCCTGCAGCCGGCGACCCCAACCAGAGAAAACGCAAAGCAGCAGGTCCTCCAGAAATGCCGGTCACCCTCGATCCCGACGCCGCCACGGTCTTCAAGATCTACCAGGAATCCGGCCGGCCCCCCTACGAGACGGTAACTCCGGAACAAGCGCGCGAGCTTTATCTGAAGGGCTGCGTGGCTGCGAGCCCCGAGCCGCCCGAGCTGGAGCAGGTCGGACCGCTCTCGATCGCTGCGTCCCATGGCGCGATCCCGGCCCGCATCTACAGGCCGAAGCAGATACGCGGGCGGGACCGGTCAGCGCCGGCGCTGGTATTCTTTCACGGCGGTGGCTGGGTCATCGGCGACCTCGACACCCACGATGTCGTCTGCCGCAGGCTTGCGCACGAGGGCGAGCTGATCGTCATCGCGGTCGACTATCGCCTGGCGCCGGAGCACAGGTTTCCTGCAGCCGTGGACGATGCGATCGCGGCAACGGAATGGATATCGGCCCATGCGCGCGAACTCGGGATCGATGCCGCACGCTTGAGCGTCGGCGGCGACAGCGCCGGCGGCAACCTTGCCGCGGTGGTGGCGTTGTCGGCCCGCGCACGCGGCGGTCCGGCGCTGGCCGGTCAGGTCCTGATCTATCCGGCAACGGATTTCTCAATGCGCCATCCCTCGCATAGCGAACCGGAGACGTCGGTGCTGCTCACCCACTCCGTGATCCGATGGTTTCGCGACCACTATCTGACCGATGCCGCCGACAGCGAGGACTGGCGTGCTTCGCCCGCCCGCGCCGAGACTCTGTCCGGCCTGCCGCCCGCCTTTGTCCTGACCGCCGGAGCCGATCCGCTGCGCGATGAGGGCGCCGACTATGCACAACGGCTGAAGGAAGCCGGGGTCGGAGTGAGCTATCGTCACTTCCCCGGTCAATTCCACGGCTTTTTCACGATGGGCAAGTTTCTGGCCGAAGCCAATGTCGCCGCGAGCGAGATCAGCGCCTGGCTGAGAACGCTTGACTGAGAACGCTTGGCTGAGCCGCGCGCTGCTTGGGAAAGACAAAGACTAAGACCTGCGGGGCGGACTCGGAAAGCCGTCGTTCACCGGTCGGGCCCTGGTGTACCGCTCGGCGACTGTCCCGGCGCGAGGCCGGTCCTGGGGTCGATCGGCATTCCGGTTGCGGAGGTCGTGCCGGCCGGCCCTGCGCCTGCCGTACCGGTCTCTTGCGGCATGCCGCCGCGATCAAAACCACTGCCGGTCGTCTGTCCTGTGCCTCCAGCCACGGCAGGCGTCTGGGCTGTACCGCCCGCCACCGACGAAGCGCCTGCGGAACCGCCGGCGCCCGCCCCACCACCTGCGCCTTGCGCAAGCGCGAACGAACCGATCGACATGGCGGCGAACGCAATTGCGAATGCAATTTTCATGGCCGAGTCCTTTCGCATCAAGAGCGGGAGCAAAGCTCGAACGCCCGATCCGTTCCCGGCCACCCGCCTCGCAAGGCGATCCGCCGACGGCAGCCCGACGGCAACAGCTGCACGATTTGAGGAGCCCATGCGGCTGCGCCACCGGCTCGCTGCGCTCGAGACTGTCGCGGGTCCCGGCCGAAGTGTACCTTCCATAAACGGGACGGCCCCCGGGCAACTTGGAACACCGGGGGCCGTCAGCACTGTCGAACTTTTTGGTTCAACCCGTTCTAGCTAGCGGAGCCCGGCCGTGTTCCCAAATCACGAGCGCGCGATACCATGACCACCCTTGCCAAGCTGCTGGCGCGAAAGCAGCAGCTCCTCGATCGGCTGCAGGAAGATCCGGGCCCGAATGAGCGCGAGGAGATCGAGCGCCTTCTCGCCGAGATCGATGAGGCGCTCGGCCTTCTCGACGAGGCGGGGCCGGGCACGTCGGAGAATGAGGAGTGACCCAGGCCAGCGGCCGAGTGGCCTAGATCGAGAATCCGCCGAAGACCACGAACACATGCGTGACCTTCCAGAACCATACCTCGCCGTCGCGCGCCGCCTGCAGGCTGAAGACCCGCTTGTTCCAGCCGGGATCATGAGCGAAACGAATATTCTCGATCTTGAAATCGAGTTGTCGCCGTTTCCAGTCCGTCGCCCACGCCAGGTGAGCTTCGTCGAGCTGCTGGCGCAGCTTGGAAACCTCGACCGAATAGGGCGATGGAAAGAGGATTCGAAAGGCCGCGGAGTAACCGACCATCGCGCAATCTCTTCGGCGTTCGAGACGATACACATTAGCGCGCAATGGGACGGAATTGAATCGCGATCGCGTGCCGGCGGCTTGCCGCCTCTGCTCAACACACACACGAGCGCGCGAGTTTCCGGGTCGCGGTGTACGCGTCGATCATGCCGGTTGCGACCGTCAACCCGCCGGCAGCTTGACAGGCCCGGCCCGCCTACGCCGCCACGGCCTCAAGAACGGAGGGTCGGTTGCGCCTGTGTTGGGGCGGCATTGAAAATTGTTAGGTGATTAAAATTCCGGAAATCCGCGGTCGCGCCTTTGCCCTGATGCCGCTGGCGTTCGTAGGCGGTAGCGCCTATACGCGGGCCGGACAGGGCGCCGTCAAGGCCGCGGGCACAAATCGAAACGATCCATCAATAGATTGAGACGAAACCTCAAGCGGGGCGATGGAGCGATTCCGCCTCCCGTCCCGTCGCAGCGAAGATTTGGCGCCAAAAACCCATGAACGGCATTCAACCACCGGAGGACGAAGGGGCACTTCCCGCTTTGGTCGCGGAGAGTGTTTCCGTAGCCTCCCTGGTCCCGAGCTTCGGGTTCACCGCCGAGCAGATGGGAGGGGAGGACAATATCTCGGCCTGGCGCGAGGCCGTGGCGACGCTGTTCGACGTCGATGAATTTGCACTCGCCGATGCGGACAGGTTTCGCGCCGATATCCGTTCCTACGCGATGGGCCCGGTCCTGCTTGGCCTGTCGCGCGCCAGCGGCCAACGTTTCAGGCGAACCGCCGAAACCATCGCCCGCAGCGGCGTCGACCACATCATCCTGCAGCTTTACGTGAAAGGCGGCTATGACGGCGTAGCCGGCGACCAGCCGATGCACGTTGGGGCCGGCGACATCTGCCTGCTCGATCTTGCGCAGACGCTGGACACGCGCGCCTCGGCGTTCGAGAACCTCACGCTCGTGATGCCGCGCCCGCTGTTCGACGCCCAGCTGATCAAGGTCGAGGACCTGCACGGCCTCGTGCTGCCGGGCGACGGGGTGCTTGCTCCCCTTCTGGCAAGACATCTGGCCGCACTGTTCGAATATGCGCCGCGCATGACGCTCGACCAATGCCAATCGGTCGCCGAAGGCACCATTTCACTCATCGTCGCCTGCCTCAGGGGCGAACTGGAACGCCGCGACGCAGATCGCAGCCCGACGGCGGACGCCTCGCTGTTCCGGATTCGCCAGTACATCGAGGCGCGCCTTGCCGATCGCAGCCTGAGCGCCAGTTCGGTCGCGGCTTATTTCGGTCTCTCGCGCGCGTCACTCTATCGGCTGTTCATGCCGGTGGGCGGCGTCGCGGAGTACATTCGCAGCCGCCGCCTGCATCGCGCATTCTTCGATCTTGCCGCGACCGGATCGCGCGCGACCCGCATCAGCCAGGTCGCCCGGCGCTGGCAGCTCGGCACCGACGCCCATTTCACCCGCCTGTTCAAGGCGGCCTACGGCATCACGCCGAGCGCAGCCCGCGAAGCGGCGCTGCTCGGTCCACGAAAGCAAAATGGAGCGGAGCGCGCCGATGCCGGCGGGTCGACGATCAGCCGCTGGATGCGGGAGATAGCGCCGCCCCAAGCAGCGGATTAGCTTGCTAAGGCCGGCTCACGACAGCACCCGATTTCAATTCGCCCGCTGCATGAAGCCGTCAAAGAACGCCGCCAGTTCCTGATAGCCATCGAGCGGCAGAACGTGGGCGACATACTGGTCGGGCCGCACCACCACGATGCATCCCTTTTCCCGGTCGATGCCGCGCATCGCAAAGATATCGTGGCCGGACTTCAGATCGGGGCAGAATATCTTCTCGTAATCACAGAGCCCGTAGCGGCCCTTCCGCGGCAGAAGCAGCGCCGGCATGGTCTCGATGGCGAGATCGCGATGACCCTGCTGGAATACGGCACGGACGTCGATCACGGAATCGATGTCGGCTCCGGCCGGGGTGTACCGTCTGACCGGCGACTCCCGCGCATCGGTCAGAAACGCGCACAACGCAACGAGAGTGGAATTCGAGGCTGCGGGATCTTCTGCTGCGGCAAAGGCGAAGATCCGAAAGCGCCCGTCCGCCTTGACGACATGGCCGAGGTGAACCGGTTTTGCATCCGCAAGCCGGATGGCGGGCGCCGAATGAAAGCGCTTGCCGATCACGAAGCCTTCGGCGAGATGCTGATGCGTCGGCTCCGCGGTGATCATCGACTGGTAATAATGGGTAGCGGTGCCTGCGGTGTAGCGTCCGTGCCTGACGAAATAGCGCTGGGTCTCGGCCGGATCGACGGCCTCGCCGCGCCGGTTTGCCGAGGCGAGAATTGCGGCCCATTCGCGGTCGAAATCGATCAACTCCTTCGCGATGGCATGACGCTCGGCCGAATAGGTACGCAGGAGACGCGGGCTGCACTGCTTGCGGAGGACGGAGGCGAGCTTCCATCCGAGATTGAACGTATCCTGCATGGAGACATTCATGCCCTGCCCCGCCTTCGGGCTGTGGGTATGGCAGGCATCGCCGGCGATGAAGACGCGCGGCGAGCGCGTCGCGGCCTCCGCTGCAGGGACATCGTCGAACTTGTCGCAGAGGCGTTGACCGATTTCATAGACCGACCACCAGGCGACCTCTTTCACCTCGAGCGTATAGGGCGAGAAAATCCGCCGCGCCTTGGCGATCAGGTCCTCGGCGGTGATGTTGCGGTCTGCGACCCGTTCGCCGATCCCGAGCTTGGCGAGTTCGACATAGAGCCGCACCAGATAGCCGCCTTCGCGTGGGATGATGAGGACGCTGCCCTCGGAGGCCGACTGGATCATCGATTTGAACCGAATATCGGGAAAGTCGGTCACGGCCAGGACGTCCATGACGCCCCAGGCGTGGTTGGCGGAATCGCCGTGAAGCTCGCGCCCGATCGATTTGCGCACCGTGCTGCGCGCCCCGTCGCAACCGACGACGTAACGGGCCCTCACCGTCTCGATCTGCCCCTGGTGCGGCGGATCGAGCCGCTCGAGCCTGACGCTCACGGCATGATCATCGAGACCGGCTGCGGGATCGGTTCGAACATCCAGCACGCGTCGCGCATAGTACGGCTCGAGCTTTGCGGGCGATCTGCGCATCACGTCGAGAAAGAAGTCGTGTACACGCGCCTGGTTCAAGACGACATGCGGAAACTCCGACAGCCCGTCTTCGACGTCCTGGACCCTGCCGCTGCGGACGATCTTGTCGGGCTGCCTCTCGTCCGGCTTCCAGAACGTGGTCTCGTTGATCCAGCAGGCCTCCTTCAAGACCCGCTCGCTGAACTCGTAGGCATGGAACATCTCCATGGTGCGGCAGGCGATGCCGTCGGCCTGGCCGAGCAGCAGGCGGCCTGTTTTTTGTTCGACGATGCAGGTCTTGATATCGCCAAATGCCGACAACTGCGCTGCGAGGTTCAGGCCGGCCGGGCCGCAACCGATGATCAGGACATCGACCTCTTCCGGAACGGATCCGGAGGCGCCGGAGGGCCGAACCCGCTCGGCCGGGTCAAAAATCTCCGGATCGCCCGGCACAAAACCGTTCAGGTGAAATTGCATGATGCCGGTCCTCCCGCTTTCAGCCGCTCACGCCGATGCAAGTCATAGCGCCTTGTCTATTGATCAGTATGCTGATGATCAGTATACTTGTCAACAGACCGAACCGTTCTGGAGACTGCGGTGACCGACACGCATGACATGCCCGGACATCTGGCGCGCCGCTTCCAGCAGATCGCGGTGGCCGTGTTCCTGAGCGAGGTCGAAGCCGCGGGCTATGACCTCACACCGGTGCAATACGCGGCGCTTGCGGCGATTGCAGCGAACCCGGGACTCGATCAGGTGACGCTTGCCGGGCTGATCGCCTACGACCGGACCACCATCACCGGCGTGGTCGACCGTCTCGTCCAGAAAGATCTGGCGGTCCGCCGCTCCAGCAGCCGGGACAGGCGTGTCCGCGAACTACAGATCACCAGCGAGGGCAAGCGAACGCTCCGCGGAATTACGCCGGCCGTCGAAGCGGCGCAGCAGACCATGCTGCGCGGTCTCACCAGGAAGGAAGCGGACGAACTGATGCGGCTGTTGCGCAAGGCGATCGCGGCGGGCAACGAACTCAGCCGGGCGCCGTTGCGCAACGCAGCGACGGCCGAGGGGGGTTGATCTCGGGCGCGACCGGGAGCCCCCCTTCCGATCGAGGTCGGCCTTTACCGGTCGAACTCACCTATGCTCGGATCATGACCGCAAGCGTCATGACGGGGTTTGCTTCAGAAGCAATTGGCCGGCTGGCACGATGGCTGCCGAGGAGCTACCCGCCGGCCGGTGCTTGACCACGAAGGAATTCCTGAGCTTCAGCACCGGGCGCTCGAAGCAGTGCCACGAGATCACCGCTGCCGTGAGCGCAAGTGGATATCCGGCGAAAAACAACGTCCACCACCAGTCGCCGGTCCAGGCTTGCGGGAAATAGTGGAGCAACAATTGCAGGAACGGGACATGGTAGAGGTAGAGCCCGTACGAATAATCACCGGTGTCAAATCCCGGGAGACGCGGCATCGGCGACAGCCCCACCATCACGGTCAGATAGGCGAGGAGCGGAAGTGTGATGGCGTGAACGCTCGGATTGCTGAACAGGATCTCGCTATTTCCAAGCGCACTCACGACGATCGCCGCACAGGCAAGGCCAATCGCGGCCGTCTTGGAGAAAGGCACGTAGTACCGCGCCTGGTAAAGGACGATCCCGATCAAGAATGAGGGCCAAAGCAAGGATCCTCTGTAAAGGAAGAAGCCCATCGCCAGCGTTTCAAGAAATGACGGCTGGCCGCTTGCCAGATGCGAGGTCATGACCCGGAGGGGAATCCCGACGATCAGAACGGCGTAGGTGAGCAGCGGCACCAGCCTGGGTCGCTTGATCGCTCCGGAAATCATGAGTCCGGTAAGAATGATGTAACAGCCGATTTCGAAGGGGACGGTCCAAAGCGCTCCATTCACCTCCGGCGATGGATTGTTCTCGAATACGCCTGGAAGCGAGAAGTGCATCCAGCCAACGATGTTGAAGAAGTAACGGAAGAAAGCCGGATCGGTAAAATAAAGCCTTGCAGGCAGCGTCGTGACCAGCGGGCCGATCAGGAGTGCTGCGAAGACGATATCAGCAGCAAGCGCCGGCACGATGCGCGCGGCACGGTTCAACAAGAAATTCTTCGCAGACAGACGCATGCTGCTTCCCGCCACGAGAAACCCGCTCAAGGCGAAAAACATGGGCACCAGCATGTACTCGGAGAACCAAAAGACGGACGCCCTTGCCATCTCCAGATGGCCGCTCAGCTGCGCGGTGTGCCAGGCGATAATCCCGGTTGCCAAAAAGATGCGCAGGAAATCAAAGCCTTGGCCAAAACCGTTTTGCTTGTCCAAGGCGGAGCCTAGGGTTTGCATCAAGTATATTCCTGCGGCTGGAGGGCCGCCTCGTCGCTGCCCGTCACGTCATCAAATAGGCGGTAATCGGCTAACCTCTCCTTAAAGTCTCCACTACAAGTCATTCTGAATGCGTGTTCTTTGCTCGATCGTGCTCCAACCTCGAGCAGTTCATTGGTCTGCCCGGGCGGTCGGATGGGTCACGCCGATTAGGGCGCATCGGCGTCCGCTCCTTGTTGAACGGCGGCGCGCAAGCAGAGATTGCCGAACGTCGGAGGTTGGGCCACGGGCCGACCTTCCGAGCGTTCTGACGAGAAGAAAACCGATCTCGACGGCAGCCACCTAAGCCGGCGTCTGGCCGGCTGCTGTCAGCAAGGCGACCTGCTCTTCGCGCACGAAAGTCTCGAACGTCTTGGGCTTGGCGCCACCAAGGTTCTCGATCGTGTCCGTCACCTGGAATTCGACAGCAGGCGGACGGAGGCCCGCCGTGCGGAAGAAGCGCCACAATTGGGACAGGTGTTCGACGGCATGCGGGTTGGTGCCACGGGAAAGGGCCTCCTGGCGCCACTCCTCGTCGGTGATCTCTTCGTAGCGAAGGTCGCGATCGAGCACGTGGCCGAACGTCGCGACGATGTCGGCAAGAGTGAGGACAGCCCCGATCACCGGACAGCTAGACGGAGACGGCAACGAGGTCTTGGTCAACAGGCCCACGGCGACCCGAGCCAAGTCCTCAGCCGAAACCAGCGGGATGACGGTGCGCTCGTCGCCCCAGGGCAGCCGGATCGGCCCGTTGGCCGAAAGGCTCGAGCGCACCAGCGCGCGAAGGTTCTCGTAGAATACGGTCGCCCTCAAGTGAACCACGCCGATCCCGGCCCACTCGAACACCTGCTCCGACAAATAGTTCTGCTGCATGCGGGGCGTCGGCGCATCCAGAGAGGAGCGCAACATCACCAGGTTGACGAGGCGCGCCAGGCCCGCCTCGCGCGCGGCCAGGGCCATGATCGCGGTGGCACCGAGTAAGCCGTCCTTGACCGGATAGGCAAAGTAGATCGCCGAGACGCCGGCCACCGCGCGCTTCACGGAGGCAGCGTCGAGAAAATCGCCCTCCGCGATCTCGGCGCCGAGCGCGCTCAGGTGCTCGGAACGCGCGTCAGTCTTGTGGACGAAGGCGCGGACCGGCACGCCGCGTGCGAGCAGCATCTCGGACACATGCCGGCCGGTTTGCCCCTGCCGACCACCGGATGCTCCGGTAACGAGAACCAACTCTCGCATGATCAACCTCCGTGTCCATAAACAGCTTGACTTGGTACCATCCAGTACCATACACGTCGCGATACGATACTAGTGAGTACCGCGTCAAGAGAAAAGACGATGAAATCGAGATCGACGTCGAAGCAGCCCCGGGACGAAGCGGAAGAGACTCCGGCTCGCGGGCGCATCCTCGAGGCAGCGTTTTCCGCCTTCACGGAATCCGGCTATGCCGGGACGAGCACGCTCGAAATCGCAACGCGCGCGCGGGTTTCGAAGCGGGAGCTCTATTCGCTGGTCGGCAACAAGGACGAACTGCTGGCCGCCTGCATCGGCGCACGCGCCAAACGATTGCAGATGCCGGCCGATCTGCCGGTGCCGCGCGACCGGGAGACCCTCGGACAGACGCTCGCCTTGCTCGGAGCGCGGCTGCTGCGCGAAATCAGCGAGCCCGCCGTGATCGGCGTGTTTCGTTTAGCCGTCGCGGAAGCGGTACGTGCCCCCGAGGTCGCGCAAGCGCTGGATTCGATCGGACGCGAAACCACCCGGGCCACCTTGCGGGGATTCATGGATCAGGCTCGGTCGGCTGGGCTTCTCGACGGCAAACCCGATGAAATGGCCGAGCAATTCTTTGGCCTGTTATGGGGCAACCTGATGGTCAGCCTGCTGCTCGGCGTCGCCGCTCGGCCGTCCCCACAGGAGGCCACCCGACGCGCGCGTGACGCCACGGCCGCCTTTCTCCGGCTCTATCTCAAGGCGGACGACAGGAAGCCGTGATGAACATGAGCGAGACCACTATGGAAAGCTTCAGCGCCGATTACAGCCGGGCTCGGATGAAATTCGTTGAAGCGGCAAAAGCTGAAGGCGGGCAATTGCAACGCATCGTGCATCCCGCCCGCGGGCCCGACGGCGCCGAGCTTTCCATGGATACCGCCTGGTTCGGCGATCGGTCGGCGAGCAAGGTGCTCGTGGCCTTGTCCGGCGTCCACGGCGTCGAAGGCTTTTTTGGTTCTGGCGTCCAGATCGAGTGGATGCGCCGCAGTGAGAATCGGAGGCTGCCGAAGGACACCGCAGCGCTGCTCGTGCACGCGGTCAACCCTTACGGCTTCGCGTGGTTGCGACGTCCCAACGAGGACAACGTCGATCTCAACCGCAACTGGATCGACTTCGCCTCCCCGCTGCCGACCAATGAGCGATACGAGGAGATCGCGGAAGATCTCTGTCCATCCGACTGGTCGGGCGAGGCGCAGGCTGCAGCCGGCGCGCGCCTTGCCGCCTGGCGCGAGCGCAACGGCGAACGGGTGTTCATGCAGGCGGTGATGGGAGGACAATGGCGTCACGCTGATGGCCTCTCCTATGGCGGAGCCGCACCGAGCTGGTCCCGCAAGGTTCTGACCGAGGTCCTGCAGTCCCACCTGGGTGCCGCGGCTGGCATCGCCGTCGTTGATTTCCATACCGGGCTCGGCCCACACGGCTATGTCGAGCCGATCATCCACCGGCGACGCGACGATCCCGGGTTTGCCCGCACGAGATCATGGATCGGCGCGGCGGCGACATCCCTCTACGCCGGCTCGGTGTCGGCGGAGATTCGCGGCGATGGGCTGAGCGCCATTCAAGCCTTGTTTGCGGATGCGACCATTGATGCGGTCGCGCTCGAATGCGGCGTGCAGACACCTGACAAGGTCGGGGCCGCGCTTCGTGCCGACAA
>JBLMWS010000065.1:0-3849 GCA_050257355.1 Gemmatimonas sp. | reverse complement strand
GGGTGGGTTGAGCGGAAGCGAAACCCGCCATTTTTGCTTCCGCCACCGCGGTGGGTTTCGCTGCGCTCAACCCACCCTATGATCTCAGTGCCGCGACCTCCGCCTCCAGCTCCGCAATCCTGGCATCGCGCGCGGCGAGCGCGGCGGCGACATCCGCCGCATCGAATTTCTGCGGAATGTGCTGCGGGCAGTTGGTGTCCCAGGCCTCGACCGTGAACAGGATCACCTGCTCACCGCGCGCGCGGTAGGCTTTCGGCATCAGCGATTCCGTCAGCGCGACATCGTCCTCGACCACGCGCGCTTCGCCCCAGATCTTTACCCGGCGGCGATGCGCATAATCCATCACGAAGATATAGGCCTTGGGGTTTTCCGAGAGATTGCCCTGCGTGATGTACTGCCGGTTGCCGGCGAAATCGGCAAAGGCCAGCGTGCGCCTGTCCAGCACCTTCACAAAGCCCTTCGGCCCGCCGCGATGCTGGATATAGGGCTGGCCGGAGGCTGAAGCTGTCGCCAGATAGAAGCTGTTGGTTTCACCCAGGAACGCTGCGAGGTTCTCGTCGATCTCGGTGCGCCAGCCGCGCTGCTCCTGCTCCGCGTAACGCTCGCGCGAGCCCTTGCGCACCTGGATCGACTTCACCGCCGGCGAGAACGCAACGTCGCTCGCATAGAGATGCGTGTCCGACATCGAAATATCTCCTCGCGGCGCCGAGGCCGCTCTCTGCTTCTCAAGATGGACCTTCGCGCTGCTAAAACAATCATGGCCATTGACAGGTCATCATTGCAGCTTATGCAATAATCCCATGGACCGGATCGACGCCATGCAGGCCTTTGTCGCGGTGGCGGACGCCCGCGGTTTTGCGCCCGCCGCGCGCAAGCTCCGCCTGTCGCCGCCGGCGGTCACCCGGCTGATCGCGGCGCTGGAGGAGCGGCTCGGCGTACGGCTCTTGCAGCGGACCACGCGCCAGGTGTCGCTCACCGATGCGGGAACGCGATACCTGGAGCGTATCAGACGCGTCCTTGCCGACATCGAGGAGGCCGAACTTGCCGCCGAGGGCGAGCGTAGCCGCCCCACCGGCCGGCTCGTGGTGTCGGCGCCGGTTGGCTTTGGCCGGCTGCATGTCAGCCCGGTGATGTCGGCCTATCTGAAGCGCTATCCCGAGGTGACCGGCGAATTGCGGCTGGAGGACCGCATGGTCAATCTGGTCGAGGACGGCGTCGATCTCTCGGTGCGCATCGGGCACCTGCCGGATTCCTCCCTGGTGGCGCGCCACGTCGGCAATATGCGGCGCATCGTGGTGGCGTCATCAGCCTATTTGAAGACGCATGGTGAGCCGAAAACGCCCGACGCACTCGCCTCGCATCAGATCATTCAGTTCGGCCGCCTGGCGCCGTCGGCGGAATGGCGCTTCGGCAAAGAGGCAAGCGAGTTGCAGGTGACCGTGACGCCGCGCTTCTCCACCAACAATGCTGATGCCGCGATCCAGCACGCCGAGGCCGGCGGCGGGCTGACCCGCGTGCTGGCCTACCAGGCGGCGGATGCCATCAAGCGTGGCCGGTTGAAGATCGTGCTGGAGAAATTCGAGCAACCGGCGCTGCCGGTCCACATCGTCTATCCGACCTCGCGGCTGCTGTCGGCAAAGGTGCGCGCCTTCATCGATCTCGTGGTGGAGACGGCGGATTGGCGGTTCGGGTGACGGCGTCGTTCCGGGGCGCGCGTAGCGTGAACCCGGAACCTCGAGATTCCGGGTTCGGTGCTGCGCACCGCCCCGGAATGACGGCATCCTCATCACGCCTTCTTCGGCACGACCCGAAACGTCCCGTTGGCGCGCGCGATGACGAGATCGTCGGCGCAGATCAGGCTCTGCGCAAAGCAGATGGTGCTGCCGGTCTTGATCACCTCGCATTCCACCGCAAGCCACTGCCCGATATTGGCGGAGCCGACATAATCGACCGCGAGCGAGATCGTGACGAAGGAGGTCGTCCAGCCCGTCGCCTGCGCGCAGCTATAGCCCATTGTGTTGTCGGCGAGAGCTGCGATCAGCCCGCCATGGATGAGCCCACGCGCATTGGTGTGCGCCCTGGCGAGCCGCAATCCCATGGTGACGGCCTTCTCCGTTCGCTTCGAATAAAGCGGCTCCCAGGGATCAGTGAACGGGCTCTTGCGGAAATGCGGTTCAAAGCCTGCGGGGACCAGTTCGATCGTATGCGGCTCGCGTGTTGACGGTACATGGCGCCATTGAACGCGAAGGACGTGACGTTTTCATCGCCTACAAAGTTTTAAACGGGGTTTGGCGGGATGGTTGAAAGGGTGTGCGCGTAGCGAGCACCGCTCTATCACCGTCATCCTGACGAGCCGCGTACGCGCCGTCTCGAAGGATGAACGGCCTCGCTGCTAGAGCCGGGCCGTCGCCCTTCGAGGCCTCCGCGGAGCCTGTCATCGGGCCGCGCTTAGCGCGGACCCGCTGGCGGAGGCGCCTCAGGGGTGACGGTACATCCACTAAAACGGCAGTCCGACATAATTCTCCGCCAGCGATGTCATCGCCGCGTTGGAGCTGCAGACATAATCCAGCTCCGCAAGCTGAATGCGCGCGCCGATGCTGCCGGTGTCAGGAAATTTGTGCAGCATCGATGTCATCCACCAGGAGAACCGCACCGCCTTCCACACCCGCGACAACGCGGTCGCGGAATAATGGTCGATGCCGGCGTTGGATTTCTCGTCGTAATATTCGCGGAACGCGCAGGCGAGGTAGTGCGCGTCGCTGGCGGCGAGGTTCAAGCCTTTGGCGCCGGTCGGCGGCACGATATGGGCGGCATCGCCCGCCAGGAACATCCGCCCGAACCGCATCGGTTCGGCGACATAGCTGCGCAACGGCGCGATGCTCTTTTCGATGGAGGGGCCGGTGACGAGATCGGCAACGGCCTTCGGATCGAGCCTGCGCTTCAATTCGTCCCAGAACCGCTCATCCGGCCACTGGTCGACATGATCGTCCAGCGAACATTGCAGGTAATAGCGGCTGCGGTGGGTCGAGCGCATGGTGCAGAGCGCAAAGCCGCGCTCGTGATTGTTGTAGATCAGCTCGGGCGAGACCGGCGGTGTCTCGGAGAGAATGCCGAGCCAGCCGAACGGATAGACCCGCTCGAAATCTTCGATCGCGTCCGGCTTCACGCTGGCGCGGCTGATGCCGTGAAAACCGTCGCAGCCGGCGATGAAGTCGCACTGGATCTCGTGCGTGGTCCCGTCCTTGACGTAAGTGAGGCGCGGATGGTCGGTGTCGAAATCATGCGGCCTGACGTCGGCGGCCTGGTAGACCGTGGTCAGGCCGGCCGCCTTGCGCGCATTCATCAGATCGAGCGTCACCTCGGTCTGGCCGTAGATCATCACGGTCTTGCCGGTTAAGCCCCTCATATTGATTCGATGACGCGAACCGCCGAAAGCGAGTTCGATGCCGTCATGGACCAGGCCTTCGCGGTGGGCGCGGTCCCCGATGCCGACCTCGTCCAGCAACCTGACCGTGCCTTCTTCCAGAAGCCCGGCGCGGATGCGGCCGAGCACATACTCCGCCGTTTGTTTCTCCAGGATGACGTTGTCGATACCGTAGGTATGCAGGAGCTGTCCGAGCAACAGTCCGGCCGGTCCGGCGCCGATGATTGCGACTTTTGTCCGCAATACTTGCTCCTCCCGATATTATAGGCTTCAAGCATGAAGCCGGCCGAGAGCCGAAGGCCTCGGCTTGCAATGATGATTATATCATATAACAATGTGTGCAAGGGCCGTCGAAGCTCGACAAAGGGCGAAGGCCTGCAAAAGGCAAAAAGGGCGAAGCCCGGCAAAAGGCAAAAGGGCGAAGC
>JBLMWS010000064.1:0-14174 GCA_050257355.1 Gemmatimonas sp. | reverse complement strand
CCCCATCGGCCTGCACGGCGAGCATCAGGCACGAACGTGCCGGGCGACCGTCGACGATGATCGTGCAGGCGCCACAGACGCCATGCTCGCAGCCGACATGCGTTCCAGTCAGACCGAGCTGCTGGCGCAGGAAATCGGCAAGGTTGATGCGTACATCGACCACGGTCTCGATGGCGCGGCCGTTGACGCGAAGGCTGATCTTGCGCGCACTCAACCCGGCCTCCCTGCATTGCGAGCGGCATCGGTGAGCGCGCGCCTGGTCACAACCCCGGCGAGGTGACGCCGGTAAGCGGCCGAAACGTGCACGTCGGACATCGGATCGAGGCGGTTAGCTTGCACCACCGCCTCGGCGAACGCCTCGTCAACCGCTTTGGCTCCGATCAACGCCCGCTCCGCCCCGATCAGCCGGACCGGCGAGGGTTCGACGCCGAACACGACGATGGCGGCCCGGCGGATGCTTGCATCGGGCGCGAGTTCGAGCAGAGCGCCGGCGCCGGCCACGGCGAAATCGCCGCGCCGGCGGGCGTATTCGCTAAAACCATAGCCGTGACGGGCCGGCCACCGCCGCCATCGGATCGATTGCAAGACCTCCCGCTCGCCGAGGGCAGATTCGAGATAGCCCCGGAACCAGTCGCTCGCCTTGACCACGCGCGCACCGGCGGGGCCGATGACGTCGAACTCGGCATCAAGCAGCGCGCATAAGGCCGGCAGCTCCGCTGCGGGATCGAGGTGACAGCAGCTGCCGCCGATGGTACCCCGCGAGCGTGTCTGAAAATGGCCGACATGGGCGAGCGCCTCGCGAAAGATCGGTGCGGCCTCGGCCAAAGCCGGAGACGCCTGCAGGTCGGATTGCCGTGTCATGGCACCGAGCTCGATCGCTTCCGCGGAGAGACGGATGCCGGCCAGCTCTGGAATGCGGTTGATGTCAATCAGATGATCGGGCGTCACGAGCCGCAGATTGAGCATTGGCATCAGCGACTGGCCGCCCGCCAGCAGCTTGGCATTATCGAGTGTCGCCAGCAGGCCGACCAGATCGTCGCAGGTGCGCGGATCGTGGTAGGCGAAGCCGGGCGCTTTCATCGCACCCTCCTCAGGGCACGATGGGTGAGCGCGATAGCGCCGACAGCACCCGCCTGCGCGCGCGCCCGGCGTGCCGCGCCAGGATGCGTCCGGCCCGCTTGCCGTCGCGCCTCTGCAACGCATCGACGATCTCGCCATGCTCTGCGATCAAGGCATCGCGCTGCGCGCCGACCTCGCTGCTGCTGATACTGACGGTGACCAGACGATCGAATTGCTCGATCAGGTCAATCGTGGCCTCGCGGATGCGGCGGTTGGCGCACAGCCGCGCAATGGCGAGATGAAATTCGCGATTGTATCGCACGAAGCTCGGCGCCCCATCCTGCTCCGCCGCGGCGAGCCCGCCAATCGAACGGAACGCGTCGAGGCTCCGCAACGCCTCGTCGCTGGCCTCACCGACCACACTTGCGGCGCAAGCCGGCTCGAGCACCGCGCGGAAATCAAACAGGTCGCTCGCATCCGCAATCGAGATAGGCGCGGCCCGATAGCCCTTGCGGGGAGCGATAACGACTAGGCCTTCCGCCTCAAGTCGCAACAGCGCGTCGCGTACCGGCGAACGGGAGACCGCAAAGCGCTCGGCGATCTCGGCGTCCCTGATCTCGGCGCCGGGCGGGATAGTGCAGTCGAGGATCTCCCGGCGCAGGGCGCCATAGATATCCGCGCGCATCAGCTGATAAGGAATTTCGTTCATCTGATATATTATAGACGACACCTTCGAGCTGGCAAGCTCATACTATTTCTGCTTAATTCTGACACGCCGATTGACCTGACGAGGTCTGTTTTGGCATAATTTGCATCCTGTGATATTTCTGGTGCTATGTGATCTTCAAGCCAATCACGTTTGCAGAAGGCAGCCTCACCGCGGTTCAATCCGGCATCGGGCCCGATCTGCTGGTCATTCATTCCCTGCTGGCCGATCGGACGGCATTCGATCCGGTGCTGCCCTGGCTGGCGCCGCGCTTCCGCGTCACGCTGGTGAACCTGCCCGGCTTCCACGGCTCTGCCTGTATCGCACCGGGCATCGACGGCTATGCGGATCGCCTCGCCTCGGTGTTCGTCCCAGGCGGCCTCTCGAAAGACACGGTCGTGATCGGCAACGGCTTCGGCGGCACGGCCGCAGTGGCCATGGCGCTCCGGCACGGCGAAAAATTCGGCAAGCTGGTGCTGGCGGACGTCGCAGCCGGCTTTCCCCCGGAGGGGCGCAAGGCATTCGAGCTAATGGCGGCCAAGGTCGAGAACGAAGGCATCGGCTCGGTCGCCACCATCTCGGCCCGGCGGGTCTTCCATGACGCCTACCTGGCCGCCCACCCCAGCGCCGTCGAGGAGCGGCGCCGCGTGCTCCTGGGGATCGCGCCGGAAGGGTTCATCGCCGCCTGTCGCACCCTGATGACAGCCGAACTGACGCGCCAGCTCGGCGCCGTCCGCAATCCCACGCGGGTTGTATGCGGCGAGTTCGATGCCGCGACGCCACCCCCGCTCTGTCGCCTCTTGGCAGACGAGATTCCCGGCGCGTCCTATGTCGAGCTGCCAAAATGCGGGCACTGCCCCCCGCTTGAACAACCCGAGGCCTTTATCCGAGCCATCGATGATTTCGTCACCTGATGCCGGGTTTGCGCGAACGCCGATAGTGTTGCCGACAGGACACTAGGATCCATTCGCGTGAGCTCGCCTTATTTCCGCCTGCTCGTCGCCAACGTGCGTTCATTTCACGAAGTTGTTATGCGCAGATGGACGCGAAAAATCCCATCCACGATCCCAAACACTGGCAGAAGCGCGCAGACGCAACGCGCGCCAAGGCTCAACAATTGACCGATGACGGCGCGAGACAGAGGCTGTTACGCGTCGCTGACGAATATGACCGATTGGCCGAACGAGCCGAGCGATCGCTAACCGCAGCCGACCCCTCGGAGTTGTGACTATCGCCGGTACAAGCCCTGAAAACCGGGGCTTAAAGTTCTGCGTTGACGGGTATGGCCCTGACCGGGGGCATATCGTCCAGCTCGGCGATGCGGCGGTCAATCTCACCGATCACGCGCTTCGAGAACGGCCCGAAGTGCAGGTACAGCGCCATCAGCATCACGATATAACGCAGCGCCCCTGGATTGGTCTTGGCGACCTCAACGAAGGTCTTCCAGAACGGCTCGCGAGCCTCAGGCAGGATCCGGATGATCTTGTGTATGCTGTCGATGCCGGCAAGCCTCTTGCGCACGTCGCCATCCGGCAGGTCGCGGCGCCGGTCGGACCGGTCGAGCATGCCGGCAAGCCGTGACAACCGTGCTGCATACGCGCTCGGATCGTACACGTGCCCGAGCACGGCCTTATAATCCAAAAGGATCTCGCGAAGCGGACGCTTGGTCTCGAAATTGCAGCCGAGCGTGCATTGGTCGCCGGCCTGCTCGACCTTCATGATGTCATGGCCTTTGTGCAAGCGGCCTTCCGCAGCCAGCCGCCGCGTCAGCTGTGTGCCAGGCAGCGCATAGAGTAGTCCAATCATGCAGACGGGAATGCTCGCCTCCTGGATGAAGTCGATCATCGCCTGTCCCATCGAAGCCTTGTCCGTATCGAACCCGACGATGAAGCCGGCGGTGACGAACATGCCGTAGCTGTAAATCTTGTGGACGCACTCGGCGATGTTGCGCCTGGTGTTCTGCTTCTTCTTCATCTGCGCGAGCGTCTCTGGATCCGGGCTCTCGATGCCGACGAAAATCGCGAAGAAGTTTGCGTCCTTCATCGCCTCCAGCAGTTCGCTGTCGTCGGCTATATTGATCGAGGCTTCGGTCGAAAACTCGAATGGATAATCGCGCTCTTCCTGCCAGGCCTTGAGCCGCGGCAGGAGCGTGCGAAGATTTTTCTTGTTGCCGATGAAATTGTCGTCGACGAAATCGACATGCCCGCGATACCCGTGATCGTAGAGCGCCTGCAATTCGGCGAGGATCTGATCGTTGGTCTTGGTCCGCGGCACGCGACCATACAGCTCGATAATATCGCAGAATTCGCAGGTGAACGGGCAGCCACGCGAATATTGCACGCCAATGAAGAGATAGTGATCGAACTTGAGCAGATCGTAGCGGGGCATCGGGCTTTGCGTCACGTCGATCTTGAATTTCTCCGCGACAAACACGCCCTTGCGCTCGCCGCTTTCCCAGGCGGCGATGAAATTTTCGATGACTTGTTCGGCCTCGCCAACCACCTGGAAGTCCGCATCGGCGTAGAGATGCGGGCTCGAGGAGACGTCCGGGCCACCGACACATACCGGCTTGCCGTGCAGGTGAGCGAGGTCGATCAGATAGACGGCATCAGGCTGCTGGTTGAGCATGCCGCCGGTCATGATGAGATCGGCCCAGTCGAGGTCCGCGTCGGTCAGAGCCTCGGTGTTGCGGTTGACGAGGCGGACCTCCCAATCTTTGGGCAACATCGCCGCGACGGTGATCAGGCCGAGGGGCGCCGCGGGATACTTCGCGCCGACCAGTTCGCAGGCTTCGGTATAGTTCCAAAACGAATTCGGAACGAACTTCGGATAGATCATCAGGACGCGACAGGGAATCGTCATGCTACTCCGGCCCGGGCGTTGGGTGTCCCAAATGGGACGCAGTCTGCAGGATTCGGCAAAGTTCCAGAACGAATCCGCCGCGAAGCTGCGGCGAATGCATGAAAAGGTGCACGAGCATGGCGCAATTGTGTCGACCCTAGGCAGCCGCAACACGGCCTGTCCGCCTTAACCAGGCAAACCCTGGTCCCGGCCGCAAAAACGGCTGCATTCGACCTAACTTGACGTTCCTTGTGGACGCAACAAGCCGTGCCGCGGGCCCAACAAATCAGCCGTCTTTTCTCGCCCATGTTGCAGAATTGGCACGTAATCCAATGGGGCGACCAGGCCGACGCGCTCGGCAGGTCAGTGGCTACCCGCAACAGTCTTCCTTATCCAATCGCGTTCGGAGGTCACGTTGGCGTAGACCTCGCGAGACGAGCAGCCAGGCTCGCCGTCGAGGGGGGCGCTGTCGATTCCCCAAACCACGATTTGGCCGCGCACCTCTGTATAAACGGGACCGCCTGAATCACCGTCGCACACGGCTCCGCTCCTCAGCGTGCGGACGGTTGCGGCTGAGGGCGCGTAATCCCTATCGATCATTTCAACGGAAAGTTTTCGCAGAGGGTTGGCGGTCCTTGTCAGCTTCTTTCCGCCGTATCCGGCAATCCACGCTGTTGATCCGTTTTCAGGAGCCGCATCTGCGATCAGTGCCACGGGACCCGGTATATTGGCGGCGATGACGAGAATGGCAAAATCGTACTCGTTTTTCCGACTCGTGCGCTTTGCGTTGGGTAGCAGCCGCTGCACGATCTTGTACGAGCTCCCATCGGGAAATATCGCTCTGGTGGATTTGTCTGGCCTGCAGTGTTTGGCAGTCAGAATGAGATTAGGGGCGATCTTGACACCGGTACAGTCGTCATCATCTCCGTACAGACTTACGGTCAAAGCCCTGATGGGATCATCCTCCGCAACCGGCGCCCCCTTCGACATGGCACACGCCGGTTGGTTGAGGTCGGTCAGCAGGCCGAATAACAGAAGTCCCAAGTAGATTGCTTTCCGAACGGTCCTGGGTGACGACATCACATCTGCGGCTCGCGCAGGGTTCGAGGAAAGCTAGGGTGGCACACTCCGCATCACAGGCACCGAGTGTCGGCGACCGCGGACCGTCCGAAGTGCACTCGCGAACGGCCGCGAACTCATCGGGATAGAGCTCCGGCCCAATCGCACCGGAAGCATAGTCCATGGCGAAGCTCGATTGGAGTCAAGATCGCAGCGACAGATCGTTCAGTTTAATTAGTGGCCGTCGTGTCCGCCGGTGGCTCCAGCGATGCCAAGCGCAAGCGCTAGGCCCCGAACCGCCAAACCGCGACATCTTATAAAGGCCTGCTTCACTCCCCGCGCCTTCCGCCCGTCTCGCCCATGGAATCTGCAGAATTGTGGTTCCGCAGCAGGCCACAGCCCGGCGATACCGGGGCTCCGCCCGACCTAACGCCCCATTACTGCGCAGCTCGCCCCGTGATATTTCCGAATGGGGGAGATACCTGTGAGGCTGACACCGCCCTTGTTTCAGACCCGGCAATTTCCCCAGCACGAGCCCCAGATAGCAGCCGATCGAAAGCCCCGAGCCAGGATTCGTAGCGGGACCACCGTGAAACGGACGTTCCGTAGATCGGCTGCCGCGCCTGCCAGAGGCTCGCCGTCTTGATGATTCGTTGATTTTGCTCCGGCCGCAGGCAGGCGTCGGTCCATTCGAGGCCGCAGAACGCGATGATTCTTCGGATCACGGGCTCTGGAGCTCCGACCAATTCTTCATAGCTGATTTCAAGCAGAAAGCTTGCAGGCAGCACGTTGCGCCAATGTTCCGCCAGTCGGGCGTATTGCTGGTAGTAATCGACAATCCAGTCCCGATCGAATGAAAAGTCCATGCCGTTCGCGAAATTGTTGAAATAGACGGAGAGGCAATTATCGACCGGGTCGCGGCGACAATGGACGACGCGCGCGTTGGGAAAGGCTGCATGGAGCAGTCCAAGATTGTGAAAATTCTGCGGCAGTTTGTCGGTAACCCTCTGCGCCGTAGCAGAGATCTGTGTCAGCTTCGCCTGATATCCGTCCTGGACGCTACGCATCCAGGCTGGGTCAATCCTGCCGTTACGATCCACTCCGAATTCGACAGCGTGGTCGGGCCAGAACGTCAACTCGCCGCCCGCCGCGACGTCGGGATGGCTTGAGAGGATTTGCTCGACCAACGTCGTGCCGGAGCGCGGCATTCCGACGATCAGAACCGGCACGTTCCATTCGTGCGCCATATCCCTGTTGCCAGCAAAGAACTCCGGTGTGAAGCGCCGGATCAGCCGATCAACCAGGCCCGCATGCGCATTGGCATCGTAATGCTTGTTTCGCACCCGCTTCTTCAAGGAATTCGCCTGGTCAATATGGTCGATTGCGCGACCATATTCGCCGAGATCGTCATAAGCCTTGCCCAATGCGAAATGGACAAGGACCGCCTCGTGTGCAGTCATCGCCGGATTTCGCAACTTATGCTCCAGCTGATTGATCAGCGGCCGATCGGTCTCCGAGAGACGTTTCACATCGACCAGGCCGACGGGTCCTACGATGTCATGGGCGTTCAGCGCATTGGCGAGGTCGAATGACGCAGCCGCCTCCTCGAAACGCCCTTGCTGCATCAGGATGTTGCCGAGCATGGCATGCGCGTCGCCCTTGCCGGGTTGGAGCGGGATCGCGCGCCTGACGAGCTCTTCCGATCTTGAATCATCCCCCAGCAGTCCGGCTATTCTGGCTTCGCACAACAACGCGAAAGCCGTGCCGGGTCTGAGCGCGGCGGCAGTACGAAAGCATTCAATGGCCCGTTGGCGGCGCCCCTCCTCGTCCAGCAGCAAACCAAACTTGGAGTGTGCCTCCGCCATGCTTGGGCGCAGCCGCGTCGCCTCTTCATAATGTTCGATGGCGGCGGCAAATGAACCGAGCGCCTCCAGCGCCAGCGCCATGTTGTAATGCGTCAGGCCGGAGGCCGGATCGAGCCGCAAGGCCGTGGCAAAGCAATCGGCGGCTTGCTGGAATCGGCTCTCCGCGAGATGGATCAGTCCGAGATCATTGTGCGCCTCGGCATTGTCGGGCTGGAGTTGCAGCGCGAGATCGAGTTCGTTGCTTGCGCCGGCCAAGTCGCCGTTCTCGCGAAGCAGATTGGCCAATTGTATATGGGCCGATACCAGATCCGGTTGCAGCGATACGGCCTTTCGCGCGATCCTCAGTGCCAGCGGAAGACGGCCCGTCTGTCCGGCCACGGCAGCCAATATCTGGAGGCCGGCAACGTGGTCAGGCTGCTGGGCCAATATCCGGCGGCTCAGCCGCTCAGCGTCGTCGCCCCGACGTTCTCTGTACGCGGCAATTGCATCCTTCAAGAGAGCCGGAATGTCGGTGGCCTCCGGCGACGCCGCAAGCGTCTCCTTCATAGTGGTCGTCAACTCGTCGCTCATGGCGGGCTCAGCGCTGCGATCAGGGGACCCAGATGTCTTTCGTAGTTCCGCCATCGTCCAACGGAGCTTCGATAGAGCGGTTGCCGGACCTGCCAGTAGCTGACCGTCGAGACCGGCCGTTCCGTACGATGGAAGTCCATGCAAGCCGGCTCCCATTCCAAGCCGAGAAATTCGACAAGCCGCCTACTCTCGCCTTCCAGGTTGTCGGTCAGCGCCTCGTAATTCACTTCGATCATCCGGTCAGGCAGCACGCGCATCCAGTGCTGCGCCAAGCGTCCGATCAGCCGCGTCCTGAGTCCGCAATCCGCGAGGTCATAGGAAAAATGCTGCGCTCCCGGCGCGAACATCTGGAAGTAGCAGGACAACGCGGTGTCGCGGTCGTCGCGGCTGCACAGGATGATCCGCGCGCGGGGAAACAGCCGCATGATGAGACCGACGTGAAGTATGTTGTCCGGCATCTTGTCGAGGACGCGATGTGCGCCCTTCGCCTGGCCGTACAGTTTGACGATATGTTCCTTCGCGAGCTTTGCTGCGGTGTCGTGAAGCTTCTCCGGTGAGCTCGCGATATCCGCCCGGTTCAAGATGTTGTTGAGCCGAATGATGTCGCCCATTTCACCGGCGCCGAACACGCGCGAATGGCTGGCACAGATCTGCTCGACAAGTGTGGTGCCAGACCTCGGCATGCCGACGACGAACACCGGCAATTCCGACATATTGCTGAAGTCGGCCGGCTCGACGCTGGATCGGTCCGGATAGCGTTCGATCAGCCCCTCGATATCGGCCGTGAACCGGTCTGCGTCGAATAGATCGGCCACCTTGGGCCAGATCTGACGAACCAGCGCATTGGCGGCGGCATAGCGCGCGAACGCCTCGTCATACCGACCGGCCTTGTCAAGCAAGCGCCCAAGGCCAAATCCTGCGGTGATGCAACTATCAATGCTCGTATCATGCCGCTCCAGCGCTGCGGCGAGATACTGTTCTTGCTCGACTTCGAGTGCCTTGCCCTCGCTGGATATGTGCTTGTATGACCGCAAATCCCCTGGGCTGAGGGTCCGGGCCTTCTCCGAATAGTTATCGGCCTCTTCGAACCGCCCCAGCGACCGCAGCGCCCAACCCATTCCGGCGAGCGCATCGGGCATGCCCGGCGAAATGGCCTCGGCGCGCTGGAAGCACTCCAGGGCCTCGTCGCCTTGATTGAGATAGATCAGCGTGGCGCCTTTGGCGCAGAGGAATTCGGGAATGTCGGGCTTCAACGCCAACGCCGTATTGTGGCAGCGCAGTGCCTCCGGCAACTGACCCATATCCCTGAACTGCGATCCCAGGACGTAATACGACTCCGCCCTGTTCGGCTCCAGGGCAATGATGTCCGACCAATGACGCGCGGCATCCAGCAGCCGTCCGGCGCATCTTAGTGTGATGGCCAGTTGGATGCGCGCCGGCATGAAGCCTGGATTGATCGCAACCGCCGCCTCGCAATAGGAAATTGCCGCTTCATAGCGGCCGAGATCGATCAGCAGCCTGGCGAGCTCGGTATGCGCCAGAATCATGTCCGGCTTGAGCCTTATGGCGCGCTGAAACGCACCGATTGCCTGGTCGCTCTCGTTGATCGCCCGCAGCGCGCTCCCGAGATTGACCCAGGCCTCGGGGTGCCCGGGATGGACCTTGATCGCCCGCCGGATCAAATCGACCGCAGATTGAGCGTTGCCGCGCTGCAGTTCGATTGCTCCCAGCATGTGCAACGCCTGGGGGTGGTCCGGCAATTTTGCGAGGACGCGGCGATAACCGGCCTCGGCCTGGACCAGATCGCCGGACCTATGAGTGCTGACCGCAGTCGAGAGAGTTTCGCTGATTTCCGACAATTGCGTGCGAAAGCCCTCGTTGTCCTGCATCAATCGGCACAGTCTCGCGCGGAATTCCTCAACGGGATTAAGCGCGGCACTGGTCATCGCGGCCCTCCGTGACCGGCTCATCGCTCGTGCAGGCTGTCGTGCCGGTATCGAATGAAAGGCGACAGCAGATATGAGATCACGCGCCGCTGTCCGGTTTTGATCTCCGCCGTCACGGCCATGCCCGGCCCCAGCGGCATTTGCCCCTGTTCGGTATCGATCGTCGTCTCGTTCAGTGCGATGCGAACCATGTAGGAGGATTCACGTTCGGGGGAATCCTTCTGCCGCGTTGGCGTTTCTTGTCCTGCGAACGGATCCTTGTCGGCGGCTTCCGACGGCCGCGGAGAGCGCAAGGTGTCACGACCGACGAGGCGGACTTTGCCGTGCAGCAGACCGTACCGTGTGTAGCTGTAAGCCTCGACCTTGATTTCCGCCGGTTGGCCGACCTGAACAAATCCCACCTCCCGGTTCGGCAGGATCGCCTCGACTTCCAGCTTTGCGCTGTCCGGCACGACAACCATCAAGGTCTGCGCCGGCGTGACCACGCCGCCAACCGTATGGACCGATAGTTGCTCGACGGTTCCGTCAACCGGCGATCTCAGGGTCTGAAATCCGGTCCGCTGCCGCGCCTTGATTCCGTCCTCCAACAGCTCGGCGGCAGTCTGCCTCGCTTTGGCCAGCTCCTTCATATCCTGGTCCCGCAACTCCGCTTCCGTCTGCTTGCGCTGCTGTACCAACGCGGCGATCTGCGCAACCATCGCCTCGACGTGGCGTTCCGTCGCGACCCGGCTGTGTGTCGCCTCGACCAGCTGTCGTTCGGACTCGATCAGGTTGACCTTCGACGTCAGGCTTTTTTCCAGAAGCACCTGATACATCTGCACCTTTTCGTCGAGCAGAGGCAGGGTCGCGTCGATCTTTTCGATGTTCGCTTTGGACTCGTCGCGCTCGGCGGCCTTGGCCTGGATCTGCTCATCGATTCCGTCGAGCTTCGCCTGGTGCTGCGCCAGCTCGGTCAGCAGCTGATGCCGCTCCGCATCGACGAGCACGGGGTTGGCATCTGCCGGCGCAACGAAGGCGCTTGCGTCTCCCGCAAGCTGCGCCGACAGCCGCGCCGCGTCGAGCCTCGCCTGCATCAGATCGCGTGCGATCCGGTTGACGTCGGCTTCGGTCGTGGTCGGATCCAGTTCAACGAGCAAATCGCCGCGCTTAACATGCGCTCCCTCGGCGACTGCGATCTGCTTTACCACGCCGATTTCGAGAGGCTGGATCACCTTCACCTCTCCGGCGGGGATCACGCGTCCGTTCGCCACGCCGATAATGTCGACCTTGCCGATCGACGCCCAAGTCACCGCCACGATCACCAGCAGGACGATGGCCCCCATCATCAGGCGCCCTGCGGGAGAGGCCGGGGTATCGATGATCTCCAGCGCGCCAGGCAGGAATTCCCGCTCGGCAGCCCGCCTCTCCGCCGGCGAACGGCCGGGAAAGGCGATCAGCTTGCCAGGCTTGCGGCCCAGCGCGGAGGCCCTGTCAGACGACATTGGAGATCCCGGATTGTAGCCGGTACAGCTGCGCGTACCGTCCCGATCGCCGGAGCAGTTCTTCGTGCGTGCCCTCTTCCACCAGCCGCCCCCGGTCGATCGTGATCAGGCGGTCGGAGCCGCTGACCGTCGAGAGGCGGTGCGCAATAACCAGCACTGTCCGGCCAGCCGCGATGCGACGCATGTTCGCCTGGATGATGCGTTCACTCTCATAGTCCAACGCACTGGTCGCCTCATCGAGAATCAGGATTCGCGGATTGGCCATCAGCGCGCGGGCGATCGCGATGCGCTGGCGCTGGCCGCCGGACAGCGACGCGCCGCGTTCGCCGATCATGGTGTCATACCCCTGCGGCAGCTCCAGGATGAAATCGTGGGCTCCGGAGAGCGTCGCGGCGCGAATGATCTGCTCGATCGGCGCGCCGGGATCGGCCAGCGCGATGTTCTCGCGCACCGAGCGGTTGAAAAGGACGTTGTCTTGCATCACGACGCCAATCTGGTGGCGTAGCCAGGCCGTGTCGACCATCGCAAGATCCACGCCGTCGATCAGGACGCGGCCGGACTCGGGGGTGTAGAGGCGCTGGACCAGCTTGGCCAATGTCGACTTGCCCGACCCTGACGGCCCGACGATGCCGATGACCTGGCCGGCCGTGACATGCAGCGAGACATCGGACAGCACCGCGGGCCCGTTCACGACATAGCGAAAGGTGACGTTTTCGAACCGGATTTCGCCCTTGATCGGCGGTAACGAGGGTGCGCTTTTCTGGGTTGGCTCGCGGTCCGAGTTCAGGATGTCGCCGAGCCGCGCAATCGAGAGTCGCGTCTGCTGGAAGTCCTGCCAAAGCTGCGCGATGCGCAATACCGGTTGAGCCACCCGCCCCGCCAGCATGTTGAACGCGACCAGTTCGCCAACGGTCAGTTGGCCCGCCATCACAGCCTTGGCGCCGAGATAGAGCGTCGCAACGATGGTGACCTTGTTGATGAACTGCACGATCTGGCCGCCGACGTTGCCCAGGGTCTGTGCCCGGAAGCTGGCACGCACATAGCCTGCCAATTGGTCTTCCCAACGGCGCTGCATTTGCGGCTCGACCGCCATGGCTTTGATGGTTTCAGCGCCGCTGACGGACTCGACCAGGAACGCCTGGTTGTCGGCGCCACGGGCGAATTTCTCGTCCAGCCGCCGGCGGAGCACGGGGGTCAAGATCAGGCTTATGATCACATAAGCCGGCAGCGAGGCGACGACGATCCAGGTCAAGACCGGGCTGTAGACGTACATGACCGCGAGAAAGATGAACGTAAAAAACAGATCGATGGTCAGCGTCAGTGCCGAACCGGTGATGAAATTGCGAATGTTTTCCAGTTCGCGCACACGTGCGACGGAATCGCCGACGCGGCGGTTGGCGAAATAGGCCAGCGGCAGGCCAAGAAGATGGTCGAACAGCCGCGCTCCCAGTTCGACATCGATACGGTTCGTGGTGTGGCTGAATATGTAGGTGCGCAACGCTCCCAGCGTCACCTCGAAGATGGAGACGATCGCGAGGCCGATCATCAGCACGTCAAGCGTGGACAAACCTCGATGCACCAGCACCTTGTCGACGACGACCTGGAAGAACAAGGGCGACACCAGGCCGAGCAGTTGCAGGAAGAACGATGCGACGAGCACCTCGCTCAGCACGTAGCGATAGCGATGCACGGCCGACAGGAACCACCGCAGATCGAAACGGTTCGCCAGTGCCGCGGGCGAGAGCCGGCGGCTCAGCAGGATCAACTCGCCGCCCCAGACCCACTCGAACTCGTCGCGTTCCAGCAAGCGCGGCCGTGCCGCTCCTGCGCTGTGCAGGGCAACGCGGCCGTCGATGACGCGGCTGATAATGCCGAACTGTCCGTCCCTGTTGATGACGATCGCCGGAAGCGGCGTTTTCTCCAGCCGGTCCCAGTTTGTCTTCACCAATCTCGCGCGCAGCCCCAGCCGCCGCGCGATGCGGATCAGATCCTCCTTGCTCGCGACTGTACCCGCCACCAGGTGGTGGCGGCTCAGCGTCACCGGGCTTGCCGGCACCCCCAGGTGTCGCGCGACCTGACAGAGCGCGAGGAGACCCGTGTCAGCCCCTGGGGTGACTGAGACGGGTCCCGATTGCTCGTCAACGAGTTTGTCCACGGCTTAGACAATCATGCCTGCACAATCACACCTACACGGTCTGCGTCACGCTCTGCTGTCCGAACCCGTTCAATGCGAACGTCTTGCTGTAGATCGGCGGGAAGGTGCCGAGCTGGACGGTCGTGCCGGCTTTGAATGCCGTGAAGGAGCCGATGTGGGGCACCGAAAGCGCCAGCGCGGTGATCGAGGCGTTCATGCTGGCGCCAAGCGAGGTATTGTTGGTCAACGTCGCCGCCGGCACTAGGCCAAGGCTGATGCCGATCTTGCCGTCATGGTTCACGTCGTGGCTCGAGGCATCCGCGATGGTCAACGGCGTGCCAAATGTCAGCGGCTCCGGCGTTCCGTCTTCCAGGACCAGCGCCGGCACCAGACCCGAAGAATTCAGGTCGAACTTCTGCACGACATCCAGACCGATGCCCAGGATGAGATCGAGCACATCGATGTTCAGGATACCCAGGTTGATGTCGGTTACATCGGTCCCAAAGATGATGT
>JBLMWS010000063.1:0-4187 GCA_050257355.1 Gemmatimonas sp. | reverse complement strand
ATTTCTCGATCGGCCATTCCCTGGCGCTGGTGCTGTTCGTGACCGTCATCGCCGTGTTGGCGTCGTCGAGCACGCTGGACGGAAAGTACAATTTCTTTGACAACACCGCGGGCATCGTCAGCACCTTCGTCTCGGTGTCGTTCCTGCTCATCATGGCGGCGATCAACCTGACCATCGCGCGCTCCACGTATGTCACGTTCGCGCACGTCCGCAATGGCGGTACCTATGTCGAGGAGGACTTCGACATTCTCCTGAACAAGCGCGGATGCTTCTCGCGCCTGTTCCGGCCCTTGTTTCGGTTCGTCAGCAAGAGCTGGCACATGATGTTCATCGGCTTTCTGTTCGGGCTCGGCTTCGACACCGCGACCGAGGTCAGCCTGCTGGGCATCGCCGGCGCGGAGGCCGCGAAGGGCCTGTCGGTCTGGGTGATCCTGGCGTTTCCGGCGCTGTTCGCCGCCGGCATGGCGCTCATGGACACCACGGACAGCATCCTCATGGTCGGCGCCTACGGCTGGGCATTCCGGAAGCCGATCCGGAAACTTTACTACAACCTCACGATCACGATCGTCTCGGCCCTCGTCGCCCTGGTCGTCGCCGGCATCGAGGTCCTGCGGCTGGCGTCGGAGCATTTCAGCCTCAAGGGCCAGCTGTGGGACCAGGTGAATTCTCTCAGCGACAATTGGGGACTCATCGGAGTGCTCATTGTCGCGATTTTCGTCGCGAGCTGGTTCGTCTCGTCGGCCGTCTACCGGATCAAACGTTACGACTACATTGACGCGGCGGTCGTACCGGTAAGGGAATCCGACGCATGAGCGCCGATCGACAAAAAATCGGCCGGTCCGGCAGTTTCGTCTTAAGTGAGGCATGAGCAGCATGGCCCAGAAAATTAACATCGTGTGCGTTTCCGGCACGCACGAGAAACTGCAGATGGCGGCGATGTTCGCGTCGGTCGCGGCCGCGACCGGCGATCAGGTTTCGGTGTTTCTCTCGATGAATGCGTTGCCGTATTTCGTGAAGGGTCACGCCGCGCAGGCCCCGGCCGAAGGCGGATTCGGCGCGCTCCTGACGCAAAAGGGCGTGCCGCCGTTCAAGCAGCTGTTTCGGCAGGCGGCCGAGCTCGGCGAGGCGAAGCTGCTGCCGTGCTCGATGGCGCTGGATCTTCTCAAGGTCACGCGAAACGAGCTCGATCCCGAGCTCGGGCCGCCGACCGGACTGACGCGCTTTCTGAGCGACGCCGCGGGCGGGCAGCTGCTCACATTCTGAACAGGACGGCGGATCAAACGGAAATCAGCAGGAGGAATGTTCAATGAGTGAAAGCAGGATCGTCGACGCGCGCAACACGTTCTGCCCCGGTCCGCTCATGGAGCTCATCGCCAACGTGAAGCTGGCCGGCGTGGGTGACGTGCTCGAGCTGCTGTCGACGGACGAGGGCTCGGCCGCCGACGTGCCGGAGTGGGTCCACAAGATCGGATACGAGCTTCTCGGCAGCGAGAAGGTCGAGGGGGTCTGGCACATCAAGGTTCGCAAGACCAAATAGGGCGGATTCGCCTGAGATCGCCGCGACCGGCGGCCTATGCGTCACAGGTACTTTCGAGGAGACGAACGTCATGAGAATACTTATCGTCGGGGGTGGCACGGGCGGCACCATTCTTGGCAACAATCTCGCGCGCCGGCTGTCCGACGAGATCCGTAACGGCACGGTCCGGCTCACCATGCTATCGGCCTCCGACAAGCACATGTACCAGCCCGGCCTGCTGTACGTCGCATTCGGACAGATGATGCCGGATCAGCTTTACCGCGATCAGGCGAGCCTGCTCGAGCCGGGAATCAGCTTCCATGTGGATCCGGTCACGGAGTTCCATCTCGACCAGAATCACGTCAAGACCAAAAGCGGCCGGATTTACGAGTACGACATCCTGGCGATCGCCACCGGCGCGCGCATCGTGCCGCAAGAAGTGCCCGGCATGAGCGAAGGCGCGGAGAATTTTTACACGGAGGAGGGCGCCGTGCGCCTGCACAAACGCCTCATGGAGTTCCAGGGCGGTACCGTGGCGATGGTGGTGTCGATACCGCACAAATGTCCGGTGGCGCCGGTGGAGGCCATGTTCCTGCTGCACGACTTCTTCAAGGCGCGCGGCATCCGCGACAAGGTCAGACTGCGGTATCACTATCCCGTCAACCATGTGCACGCCACTGCCAACGTCGCCCGTTGGGCCAAACCGGAATTCGACAAGGCCGGAATCGAATATGAAACCCTGTTCAACGTGAAGGAGGTGGATCCGGTCAAGAAAATCGTCTACAGCGAAGAAGGCACCCAGTGCAAGTATGATCTGCTGATCGCGATTCCGCCTCATCGCGGCATGGAAACCGTCGAGGCGAACAAGCTTGGACAGGGCGGCTGGATCCCCACTGACCGTTACAAGCTGACCATGAACGGTCATGGCAACGTCTACGTGATCGGCGATGCCACCAATATCCCTGTCAGCAAGACCGGATCGGCGGCCCATTTCGAAGCGGAAGTGGTGGCCGAGAACATCGCTTCGCTGATCAAGACCGGCATTCCGGTTCGGCAATACGACGGCAAGGTGTATTGCTTCATCGAGGCCGGCTACGATCGCGCCACCTACAACGCCTTCGATTACGTCAATCTGCCCGATCTGAAGCCTCCGTCCAAATCGATCCACTGGTTCAAGATGGCGTACAACCAGATGTATTGGACCACCGTGCGCGGCTTGCTTTAAAGGAGAAATAACCGTGACGCCAAGCGAAACACCACAAGTCCCGGCGGCGTTGGATGAGGCGACCGTCAAGAGCCTTGTAGAGATGGTAAATTTCCTGGGGTCGGCCAGGGATGCGATGTCCGATGAGATGGTTACCCGGCTGGCCGGCACACTGAGCGAGGGCATGTCGCTGCTCGATCGCCTCAACCGCAGCGGCATCGCGCGAGCGCTCCCGGCGATCACGCAGCTGGTCGAGAACGGCGACCTCGATCGCCTGATCAACCTGGGGCGGTTCATGGCCGCGGTCGAGGATTCTCTGTCTGACGACATCGTCAACCGCCTCTCGGTCGTCGCCACCGAGATGGCGTCGCTGGTCGACAAGCTCGCGCGCAGCCAGCTGATCGAAGTATTTGGACGCGAAGACGTGCAAAATGCCATGATCAAAGTGGCCGAGGCCGCGTGCGCCGCCAACGACGCCGTCGCCGCGCTGCCGATGCCGAAGGGCGGTCTCGGCGGACTGTGGCAGCTCGTCAAGGACCCCGGCACGCAGGACGCCCTTCGTTTCATGGCACAGGTGAGCTGGAAGATGCGCAAAAGCTGAGATCCGTTTCAAGAAATTCCAGGCGACAGCATGTGCTGCGCCTGCCAAAAGCGCCGCTCCCGCCATCGCCGTGCGTACGGCGCTTGTGGCTTTGGCCAACCCGTGGACCAGGAGATTCGCCATGAAAGTTCCCGAAATTACCGAAAAACTTCTTGCCGCCAAGAAGCGGAAGCGTTTGACCTTTTCGGATCTGGAGAAGACCGTCGGACGCGACGAGGTATGGATCGCCGCGCTATTCTATCGCCAGGCAACCGCTTCAGCGGAGGAAGCGAAAAATCTGGTATCCGCGCTCGGTCTGGAACCGGAGGTTGCCGACGCGCTCACCGAGTTTCCGACCAAGGGGCTGGGGCCGGTCGTGCCCACGGATCCGCTGGTTTACCGGTTTTACGAAATCCTGCAGGTGTATGGAATGCCGCTGAAAGCGGTGATCCAGGAAAAATTCGGCGACGGGATCATGAGCGCCATCGACTTCACCATGGATATCGAGAAGGAGACGGACCCCAAGGGCGATCGCGTGCGACTCGTCATGTCCGGCAAGTTCCTGCCGTACAAGAAATGGTGATCGACCCGACGCGCGGTGCGTGGCTCTGCGCCGATTCAGACAAGTCCGAAGAACGGTTGAATTTCAACGAGAGCGCCGGGTTCCACGGTTTCGGCCTCTTCGGGCAGCACCACGAAACAGTTGGCGCGGCTCATGGAACGCAGGATGCCGGAACCCTGCATGCCGGTGCTGCGCACGACGAGTTTCCCGTCCTGGTTCTCCAGGATGGCGCGCTGGAATTCCGTCCGGCCGGGTAGTTTCTTGAAACGCGTGGCGCAGTGCGCGAGCAGTTTGCTCGATTCCAGGACATTTTGTTCCCCGGCCA
>JBLMWS010000062.1:0-4421 GCA_050257355.1 Gemmatimonas sp. | reverse complement strand
GGGTTATGGATCACCATGACCGCGGGCTTCTCGGAGATCAGCGAGGTCACCGCCTGTGCGCCGGCGTTGGTGTTCCAGTTCGGGTCCCGAATTTCAAACTTGACGCCGAACGGCTCGAGCTCCTTCTTCATGCCGGCGTACCAGCCCTCGGTGAGGTCGAAATTCATCGCCACGGGAACGTAGGCGACGGTCTTGCCGGCGAGCGCCTGCTTGAAGCTTTTCTGGAACGGCTCGTCCAATCCCTGTTGGGCCAGCGCGGGTCCGGCCAGCGCGATCAGGGCCAGCGCCGCGAGCGCGGCTCTTGCAGAATTCGTCGCATGCTTCATCGTTTCCTCCTCGGTTATGGTTGAGACGGGCTTCTCGTCAGCCCGATATGTTCAGATGTCGCCCTGCTGCGCCGTCTCCTCGTTGCGCGGATTGAGGAATGAGTCCGTAATGACGGCGAGCAGCAGCACCACGCCCTTGACGAGATTCTGTCCGGCATAGGAAATGTCCATGATCGTCATGCCGTTGAGCATGGTGCCGATCAGCAGCGTGCCGATGATGACGTTGAGGACGCCGCCACGACCGCCGGATAGGCCGATGCCGCCGAGCACCACGACAAGGATGACGTCGTAGATCAGGGTCGAATTGAAGATGCGGGTCGGCATCGAGTTGACGGAAGCCGCCATAACCAACCCGGCGAAGCAGCCGATCAGCGCGGCAAAGACATATTGCAGCACGATGATCGGGCGCGACGGCATGCCGGTGACACGCGCGGCATATGGATTGTCGCCGATGGCATAGATATAGGCGCCCCATCGCGTGCGTCGCAGCAGGAATGCCACGACAATGCAAGCGATCATGAACATCACGATCGGCGTCGGGATGCCGAGGATGGTCCCCTGTCCGAGCCGCTCGAAACCCGCCATGCCGGAGCTCCACTGCACGACATCGAGTTCAAACAGCGCAGCCTGGCCCAAGCCGGCCACGAACAAGCCGGAAGCGAGCGTGGCGAACAGTGAAGGCACCTCGGCATAGGCGATCAGCCAGCCGTTGACGAGGCCGAAGGCGATCGTGAACAGAATGGCGGCGACGAGCGAGGTCGTCAGCGAATGACCGTTCTGCACCATCTGCAGCACAAGCCCCGGCGGCACCGCGAGGGCGGCGATCAGCGAGATATCGATGCCCCGGCCGATGACGACAATTGCCATGCCGAGTCCGAGAATGCCGAGCACCGCGACGTTTTGCAGGAGCGTCAGCATGTTCTCCGGCGTGAAAAAACCGTGCAGGAGGACCGAGAACGCCACGAACAGGATTGCGAAGACGACGAAGACGATCTCTTGCTGGTTGAACCGGAAGCGCTTCATTCCCCGTATCCCTGTCTGCTCTGTCAGTGCGCCAATTGCTTGGTTCTGGGCCGAGTGCCGCCCGGCCCCCGCGATCCGGCGCGCGGCTTCTTGGCGAGGGCGGCGCCGACGAACGAGAGGACCGCATCGATGTAGTTGTCGATCGACGTGCCGCGTTTGCGGTATTTGGCACGCTTGACGTACCAGTCCTGCAGCAGCGGCTTGATCAGCGATGCGGTCAGCGTGACTTCATCGAGCGCGAAATCGCCGGCGGCGATGCCGTGCCGTAACACGTCGGCAATGATCTTCTCGGTGGTCGCTTCCATGTCGACCGCGAGCTGGCGTTCCGTCGGCGGGAAGGATTTCGCCTCCATGAAGGCGAAGGCGAACCATGGCTGCATCGCCTCGGTGAGGCGAATATGGGTTGCGATGAGCCAGTCAAGGTGCGCGCGGGCATCCGCCTTGACCTCGTCCGGCGGGGCATTGAGAACCTCGGTCGCCGTGGCCGCCACCTCGCCGAGGATCATCGACAGCAGCGCCGGCTTGCTGTCGATATAGGTGTAAAGGCCACCCATGCTGAGCCTGGAAGCCTTTGCAAGCTCTCGCAAGGTGGTGGCGTGAAATCCACGCTTGTTGGAAAGTTTCAGCGTGGCGTTGATGATGCGGGCGAGGTTGGTGACGGCGAGGTGGGTCTTCTGGACCCGGACGGAATCCCGATGGCGATCGAGGATGCGCGCACACAGCGCTTCCGCCGATAACGCGTTCGCCCACGGTCGTGGCCGCGCGAAATTCACGTCGCCTCCCTGTCCCAGACCTTGTTGGTCTGTGGTTCGGCCGTAGCCTTGTCGCGAATTGTTAACGCAGAACCCGAGCCGCGGAAAGGGGAATGGAACAAATTTTCCGAGAGAGCGCTCGCTCGTTTTTTGTTTCTCGGCATTCCCACAGTGATGCGGGTCTAACGACTTGATAGACAGTGACGAGCGGCCGACATCCTTGCGCGCCAAGCGAACTTGTACACGCTGCCATGCGTTCACGGTTTCCGATCGGCCCTAGCCCGACAGCCGCCAGTCATGCTTTGATGAGGTGACATTCAACAGCCGCGCCAAGCGGCGGCGAGCGGCTTTCGCCGCGGGCATCGAGCAGCCAAGGGGAGGACGCCTTGGAAGAGACAGATCGCACCATGCTGGCCAAGATCTGGGACCAGCACGTCATCGCACGGTTGAGCGAGGACACCGATCTTCTTCATATCGACCGTCATCTCCTGCATGATCTCGGCGGTTCACGGGGACTGCTCGACCTGAAGAGCAGGGGGCTCAAAGTCCATAATCCGGAATTGACCTTTGCGACTCCCGACCACGCGATTTCCACCGCACATGGCCGCGCCGGGACCAGCAAGATAGGGCAGGAGTTGCTGGCGGCGCTGAGAGCGGAAACGGCGGCGAGCGGCATTCGGATGTTCGACGTCGATCAGCCCGGCCAGGGCATCGTCCATGTCATCGGGCCGGAGCTCGGCTTGAGCCTGCCGGGCAGCACGATCGTTTGCGGGGACAGTCACACCTGCACCCATGGCGGGCTGGGCGCGCTGGCGTTCGGGATCGGGTCGAGCGAGCTTGCGCATGTGCTGGCGACGCAGGCCTTGATCCAGCGCCGGCCCAAGACCATGCGCGTGAGGTTCGAAGGCAAGCTGCCGTTCGGCGTGACGGCAAAGGACATGATCCTTGCCTTGATCGGGCATATCGGCGCGGCCGGCGGGACCGGTTTTGCGGTCGAATATGCCGGCAGTGCCATCCGCGAACTGGCGATCGAGGGACGGCTCACCATCTGCAATCTCTCGATCGAACTCGGCGCCAAGATGGGCATGGTGGCGCCCGACGAGAAGACTTTCGAATTCCTGCGCGGCCGACCTTACGCGCCGCAGGGCGAGATGTGGAAGCAGGCTGTCGACGCCTGGCGAACGCTTCCGAGCGACGCCGACGCGGTATTCGACAGGGAAGTGGTGATCGACGTCGAGAGCATCATTCCGCAGGTGACGTGGGGGATCAGCCCCGAACACGTCATCGGTGTGAATGGCCGCATCCCCGATCCGCAAGAGGTCGGCGATCCCGTGCGCCGCGCCGCGATCGAGACCGCGCTCGACTACATGGGACTAGAAGGCGGCGCGCCGATTGCCGGCACGCCGGTCGATTGGGTCTTCATCGGTTCATGCACCAACAGCCGGCTGAGCGACCTGCGGGCCGCCGCGGATGTCGCGCGTGGCCGCAAAGTCGCAGCCAACGTCCGCGCCTGGGTGGTGCCGGGTTCGGAAAACGTCAAACGGGACGCGGTGGCCGCAGGGCTCGACAAGATATTCACCGAGGCGGGCTTCGAATGGCGCGAGCCCGGCTGCTCGATGTGCCTCGCGGCCAATGGCGAAACGGTCGCTCCCGGACAGCGTTCGGTCTCGACCTCGAACCGCAATTTTGTCGGCCGGCAGGGGCCGCGCGCGCGAACGCACCTGGCGAGCCCGGCGAGCGCCGCTGCCGCGGCGATTGCGGGCGCGATTGCCGACGTCCGAACCTTGGGGCAGTGAGATGCCGGAACCGTTCAACAAGCTCACCGCCGTTGCCGCGCCGATCATGCGCAGCAATATCGACACCGACGTGATCATCCGCATCGAGCGCCTGGTCGGCAACTCTATCCGCGGCACGCTCGGCAAATGGGCGTTCGGCTCGCTGCGCTATCTGCCGGACGGCTCGGAAAATCCCGATTTCATCTTGAACCGCGAGCCGTATCGGTGCGCGGAAATTCTGGTTACCGGTCCGAATTTCGGCTGCGGCTCCTCGCGCGAGGGAGCAGTGTGGGCTCTGCAGGAAATGGGTATTCGCGCCGTCATCGGCTCGGGGTTCGGCGACATCTTCTTCGCCAACTGCTTTCAGAACGGAATCCTCCCCATCGTCGTCGATAAGGCGATCGTCGACGCACTGGCCACCGATATCGAAGCGACGCAAGGCGCGGGACGCGTCAGCATCGATCTGGAGGCGCAGACAATCGTCTCGCCTTCCGGCCAGCACCACGCCTTCGAGATCGATCCGCGGCGGCGCGAAGGTCTGTTGC
>JBLMWS010000061.1:0-23013 GCA_050257355.1 Gemmatimonas sp. | reverse complement strand
GCCTTGTTGCGCGTCGCCTCGTCGGCGCCCGCGAGCTTTTCGAGCGCATCGGCGAGCCGGCGGCAGGCCGAAGCCCCAGGTCCATCTGCTTCGCCGGCCGTGCGGCGCAGGGCCGCAACGGAGCTCTTCAGGGAATCGATATTCTCCTGATCCGACGGCGCGGGATCTATCGAATCCGGATTGAGGGCAGGACCCAGCGTTTTCGCAGCCTGCGCGATCAGCTTCAGCTTGGTATCCTGGTCCTCGGGGACGAAGCTGTTCAGCGACATCACCCGCAGGACTTCCGGCAGCTTCTCGAGCCTCGCTTGGATCTGCTGGGCCTCCGCCTCGGAATGCGTCAGCACGTCGATGGCGCTGGCGCCGGTGTTCGGATCCTTGCGCAAGTCGAGATAGGTGGCGATCGACTCCGCGTTCGGGTTGCGCAGATGCATCGGGTTGAAATCGAACCGCATGTGATAGAGCAGCGGCAGGCCGGCGAGCGCGATGCCCAACGTGCCGACCACGATCGGGATGCGGTGCTTCTCCAGAAAGTGATCGAGCGGGGCGAGGAAGGCGTACCCGACCGGCTCCTTCTCGCCGGGGGGGTTGAGTAGCCGCAAGAGCGCCGGCAGCACGGTGATGCTGGAGAAGAAAGCGATCAGCATGCCGCCGCCGGCGATCTCGCCAAGCTCCGAAATGCCCCTGTAGTCGGTCGGCATGAAGCAGAGAAAGCCGGCCGCGGTCGCCATGGCGGCCAGTGACAACGGCACGGCGACACGCTGCGCCGCCTGCGCGAGCGCCTCCCTCAGATCGTCGTTCTTGAAGCGCTCGGACCGGTAGCGGACGCTGAACTGGATGCCGAAGTCCACGCCCAGGCCGACGAACAGAACCGCAAAGGCAACCGAAAGCAGGTTCAGCGAGCCCACCATCAGGAGCCCCAGCGCGGTGGTCAGGGAGAGCCCGATGAAGAGATTGACGAACACCGCCAGGATGATCTTGGTCGAGCGCAGCGCGAGCCACAGGATGAACAACACCACGATCACGGTGCCGATGCCGTTGATGATCGCGCCCTCCTGGACTGTCGAATATTCCTCGTTCGCGATCGGCACGGGCCCGGTCAGCCGGACCCGGGCCTGATACTTGCCGGGAAAGTCGAGTGCGGCGGCAGCAGAGCGGATCGCGTCGGTGGCGGCCTTGCCGGGTTCGAGCGCGTTGTAATCGAGGATCGGCTTGAACTCGATGAAGGCGCGCTTGTCGGAGTCGCTGAGCGGCTTGTCGCTGGTGAGTTCGCGCCAGGAGAAGTTGGCCGTCCCCTTGCTGAGGACGTCCTCCACCGTCTGGGCGATCATGTTGAAGGGGCGCGCCGTGCCGTCGAGCTTGACCTCGCCGCGCTTGACGCCGGCAAGGCCGGTCTCCAATGCCCCCGTAAGCCCGCGGATGGTGGGGTCGCCGGCCATGATTTCGATCAGAGGCGCGGCAGACTCGAACTGGCCCGAGACCTGGCGAAGCTCGTCCGTCGGCAGAAACAGCAATCCTTCCCTGTCGAAGAACGGACCCCAGCCAAGCGGCTGCATCGAATAGAAGTGCTTGGTGTCGCTCTTGAGCTTGTCGAGCAGTGCGCTCGCAGCCGAACTGGCCTGTTCGGGGGTTGCCGCATCCACCACGGCCAATATCGTGCGGTCGCGATCGAAGGCGCGGTCGAACTGCTGGTCGCGCTGGCGCCAATCCAGCTTTTCGGAGATCAGCGTATTGATGTCGGTGTTGATAGAAAAATGTCGCGCCGTGTAGTAGCCGGCTGCGATCGCCAGGACGAATCCGACAAGTAGAGTCAGAACGGCAAATCGGGTACAGGCTCTGACGATCGAAACGACGATACTTGTCAGCACTTCTTTTCTTTCTAATTCTTGCAGGGTGCGCCGGATGCATCCGGCCGTCTGGCGGAGTTCACTCGGCCGGGTTAACTGGTTTTGAAGTTCTTTCCCTGTTTAGGGACAGCCACTGGCACGAACAACGGGTCCGGCGATGCGGCTGGTATAGCCGGGATTGCGAGGCGGTAAAGTGGCGAACGCGTGAGGTTATAAAGGCTTCATCTTCCGTAGCTTAGCCATGAGTGTTATAATACCGCTTCGGCTCGCGGCCCTTCTCTGAGCACGATCTGCCCTTTTCGAGCTGCTGAATTTTTGACACAAAGCCCTGTTCCAGCGCGGCTCGCGGTCCGGGAACAGGAAACATCGTGATGGTGCGGATATTGCACATATTTGCACCGTCCGGAGGTGACTAGGAATGAGTTTGGGTTTGGACGACGGACGTGCCATGCAGGTCTATCTCGCGCAACCGCGCGGATTTTGCGCCGGCGTGGTCCGCGCGATCGAGATCGTCGAGCGTGCGCTCGAAAAATACGGGCCGCCGGTCTACGTGCGCCACGAGATCGTGCACAACAAATACGTCGTCGAAAGCCTCAAAAACAAGGGCGCCATCTTCGTCGAGGACCTCTCCGAGGTACCGCCGCTCGCGGTGACCGTGTTCAGCGCCCATGGCGTGGCGCGATCCGTCGAGGAGGAAGCCGCCGAGCGCGGCCTGCCGGTGCTCAATGCTACCTGTCCGCTCGTCACCAAGGTTCACAATCAGGGCAAGCGCTACATGGCGAAGGGCCGGACCGTGATCCTGATCGGCCATGCCGGGCACCCCGAGGTCGAGGGGACAATGGGACAGGTCCCCGGTCCCGTGCTGCTGGTCCAGAATGTGGAGGATGTAAGGGCGTTAACCCTGCGTTCAGACACGCCGGTCGCCTACATCACCCAAACGACGCTTTCCGTCGACGACACCAAGGACATAATCGCGGCGCTGCAGGCTAAATTTACAGATATTCAAGGACCTGACATCCGGGATATCTGCTATGCGACACAAAACCGGCAAACTGCGGTAAGGGACCTCAGCAAGCTGGTGGATGTCATCCTGGTGGTGGGGGCCGCCAATAGCTCCAATTCGAACAGATTGCGCGAAATCGGCACCGAAGCCGGCGTCGCGAGTTATCTGATTGCGGACGGGAGCGAGTTGAATCCCGACTGGCTGAAGGACGCCAAGGCCGTCGGTATTACCGCCGGCGCCTCGGCGCCCGAGGTGCTGGTTGACGACGTCATCGAGGCGCTCCGGCGCATCGGACCCGTCACGGTGTCGGTGCTGCCGGGTCGGGAAGAGAACATTGAATTTCGCCTGCCTGCCGAATTAGCGGCCGGCTGAACGGCAACCGTTGAGAGTCGAGAAAGAAAACCCGTAATGGCAATACCGTTCCTGAAGGAGCTGCGTATCGGCAGCTATCTGATCAAGCAGAAGCTGCTCGGCCGGAAGCGCTATCCCCTGGTCCTGATGCTGGAGCCGCTGTTTCGCTGCAACCTCGCTTGCGCCGGCTGCGGCAAGATCGATTATCCTGATGCCATCCTCAACCGCCGCATGAGCGTGCAGGAATGCCTAGATGCCGCCGACGAGTGCGGCGCGCCGATGGTGGCGATTCCCGGCGGCGAGCCGCTGATCCACAAGGACATCGGCGAGATCGTGAAGGGGCTGGTCGCGCGCAAGAAATTCGTCTCGCTCTGCACCAACGCGCTGCTGTTGGAGAAGAAGCTCGATTTGTTCGAACCCTCGCCCTACCTGTTCTTCTCGGTGCATCTCGACGGCCTTCGCGACCATCACGACAAGTCCGTGTCGCAGAAAGGTGTCTTCGACCGCGCCGTCTCGGCGATCAAGGCGGCGAAGGCGAAGGGCTTCACCGTCAACGTCAACGCCACGATCTTCGACGGGCATCCGGCGGAAGAAATCGCCAAATTCCTCGACTTCTGCACCGAGCTCGGCGTCGGCGTGTCGATGTCGCCCGGCTATGCCTATGAGCGCGCGCCGGATCAGGAGCACTTCCTCAACCGGACCAAGACCAAGCGGCTATTCCGCGATGTCTTTGCGCTCGGCAAGGGCAAGAAGTGGAATTTCATGCATTCCGGCCTGTTCCTCGACTTCCTGGCCGGCAATCAGGATTTCGAATGCACGCCATGGGGCATGCCCGCGCGCAACATCTTCGGTTGGCAGAAGCCCTGCTACCTGCTCGGCGAAGGCTACGCAAAGACCTTCAAGGAGCTCATGGAAACCACCGACTGGGATTCCTATGGCACCGGGCGCTACGAAAAATGCGCCAACTGCATGGCGCATTGCGGCTACGAGCCGACGGCAGCGACGGCCGCGATCAGCAATCCGCTGAAGGCGATCTGGGTGGCACTGCGCGGCATCCGCACCACGGGTCCGATGGCGCCCGAGATCGACCTCTCGAAGCAGCGTCCGGCCCAGTACATCTTCTCAGAACAGGTCCAGAAGACGCTCTCAGAGATCCGCCGCGACGAGGCCCTCGCTGCCAAGCAGAAAACCTCGACAGCCGCGTAAGGAGCGCAGCGCGCGGTTGAAATCGAGCCCGGTCGAGACCAGCGCGCTGAGCGTCCGCGGATTGCGGACCACGCCGGAAAAGATCTTCCGCAGGTCGACCTTGCCATCCGGCCTGATCGCCGATTTGGCAAGCGCCGGCAGCGAGCGGTGCGCCGAATCGCTGATGACGCGCAACGCTGCAAAGGGCAATCCGGCTTCGGCCGCATAGGCCGCTGCGATGTGGCTTTCCATGTCCACGGCGGCTGCGCCGGTCTGCATCCACAGGGCCGCCTTGCGGGCCTGGGCCGCCACGACCTCCTCGACACCTGCGAGGCCGCCGCGGATGATGCGACGCCGCCGGAGGCCCACGCTGGCGACCACCTCTTCGTTTAGTGAAAGTCCCGCCAGCCAGCGGGCGTCCCCGGCTACCACCTCAGTGGCGAGCACGATATCACCAGGTTTCAAGGAGGGATCGAGACCGCCTGCGACGCCAAAGCTGATCACCCCGCGGATCGTCCTCGGATCGAACACGGTCAGCAGCCCACGCAGCTGCTTGGGATCGCTGCTTGAGCAAATGACGACCATGCCGGGCCCGGCCGCGATGCGTGCCTCCTGCACCAGGCCAGTCACAATCAGGACTGGCCGCGGATCGATCCCCTCGCCCGCGGTCGCGTCGACCCCTGCCCCCAAATTCACTTCTCGACCCCTGCCACCTGTTATCGGTGCTCTTTAAGTTCCGGCCCGCCCCGGCGCCCTCAGGACAACTGACAATACCCATCTAGCGCAGAAGAAATACCCGTGGGAATCCGGTTGGCGCCCGACCCCGCCCGTTCCACAAGCCTTTTTCAGAATGTGTTGCAAGTGGGTACCGCTCCTACGTGCCACGGCCGAACCCTCGGCCTGTGCTGCCGCTCCTTGGGTCAAGCAAAGCTCATGCCGTTTGCAGGAGATGACGTCCAGGAGGTTACGATTTGGTGCCTAGGAGAAGATCCGCTGCGCGGTCCCCCGAACGAATCGACCCCTCGATGGTCGCCGGCAAACCGGTCGCCGTCCAATCCCCTGCGAGGAAGAGATTCCGGAAGGCCGTGACCGGCCCCGGTCGCAGGGCGTTCTGCTCGGGCGTGGCCTCGAACGTGGCACGGCGCTCGCGCACGATCTGCCAGGGCGGCATTTCGCCCGCGATCCCGGCGGCCTTGCAGATGTCCCGCCAAATCGCCTGCGCGAGCTCCTCGCGCGGCTGCTCCACCAGCCGGTCGCCATTGCTGATGGTCACGGACAGCCGGTGCGGAAAGGCGAACAGCCACTCCACGAGACCGCCGACCACGCCCAGGATCGGCGGCGCATTGCGCGGCGGCTCGACGCGGAAATGCGCATTCACAATGGCGCGGAATTTCGTCGGCGTCTTCAGGCCCGGCAACAGCGACGCGGCCGCTCGCGGCGGAACGGCGAGCACCACGGCATCATCGGGCCCGAGCGCGATCATATCGTCGACGCCGAATTTGAGTCCGCTGACGCGCTGCCCCGACATCACGAACTCGCGTAGCTCGTGGCCGAGTCTGACGCTTGCGCCCTTGCCTTCGATGTGCCTGATCGCGGGCTCGATCAGCACCGCACTCAAGCCGTCGCGCGCGATCAGCGGCCGGCAGGCCTGACCACCGGCCAGTAGCGTCTCGCGCACGATCGCTCCCGCAAGGCCCGCCGAGCCTTCCGGCGGCTCGAGATTGAGCGCCGCGAGCAGGAGCGGCTGCACCAGCCGATGATACAGCGTGCCCTCGCAGCGGATGGCCTCGTCGATCCGCTTGCTCTCCTTCGCCCAGATCAAGGGTGCCAGCGCCAGATAATCGCGTAGGCCGGTGTCGGGGACGCGGCGGCCTGGGTCGAGCACCCAGAGCGGCAGCCGGCCGTCGCCGAGATCGAGCTGCCAGCGCTGTCCGGTCGAAATGTCGACGAAGGGAAATTGCGCCCGTGGCGGCCCGACCAGGCCCTTCTCGCTGCCGATCGCGCGGGCATAGGCCAGCGCGTGGCGATTGGCCGAAAGCAACAGGTGGTTGCCGTTGTCGATCGTGAGATTGGTTGCCGCATCGAAATAGGAACGGCAGCGGCCGCCGGCCTGCTGCGTAGCCTCGTGCACGTGCACCCGGTAGTTCGCATCCGCCAGCCGTACGGCTGCGGACAGGCCCGAAATTCCGGCGCCGATGATGTGGACGGTCTTTGGCATCAGATGAAGGCGTAGCGCAAAACGATGGCGAGACGGGCGATTTTGTTGACGCGCACCGGCGCGCGCGGTGCCGCAAAGCCCCGCGCAATCAACAGCTGCAGGATCGCATGATAATATTTCGACATAATTCGGGGCGCGCGCACCACGCGGCGCGGATGGCGCGCCATCACCTTGTCTGCCTCGATGAAGTGCGCGCGTGCCCGCTCCACCAGCGTCGCGCAGACCTTCGGCAGCGCCGGCTCATTGGCAACCTTGAGCGGATCGGTCGCGACGATGCCGTTCTTCTCCAATTCCTCGCGCGGCAGATAGAGCCGTCCTAGGCTTGCGTCCTCGTCGATATCGCGCAAAATATTGGTGAGTTGCAGCGCCCGGCCGAGATGATGGGCGAGCAGGACGCCATCCTCGGTAGGCAGCCCGAACACCCGCACAGACAACCGCCCGACCGCGCTCGCCACGCGATCGCAATAGAGGTCGAGCGTCGCCATGTCGGGTGCGCGGATGTCCTGCGGCACGTCCATTTCCATACCGTCGATGACGGCGTGGAAATCCTCGCGCTGCAGGCCGAATTTGTGCACCGAGGCGACATAGTCGTGCAGGCGCGGCGGCGGATTGCCCCGATACAGCGCATCGATGTCCTCGCGCCATTGCTGCAGCGCCTTGAGCCGCTCCGGCCGCGGCCCGTCGGAATCGGCGATATCGTCGACCTGTCGGCAGAAGCTGTAGATCTGAAACATCGCGTCGCGCTGCTCGCGCGGCAGGATGCGCATGGCGGCATAGAACGAGCTGCCGGACGCAGCTGTCCCGTAATCGGTGGAAGGCGCCGCGGCTTCGAGCGTCATCGGCCGGCCGCAGGTTTGGAGACAGGCCGGCGCCCGACGGCGCGGCGCACCGTCTCGCTCGCCATCCCGTTCAGACTGTGGAAGAGGAGTTCGAGCGGGCTCAAATGCACCCGCTCGCTCAAGGGATCGCGGACCTTGAGCAGGTGCACGATCTTTTCGGCGAAGGCGTGAATTACGGAAATCTCGAGCCCGAGCCTGAAATCCTTCACCTCGGCGCTGAACGATCTGCTCTGATCGAGCAGGCGCTCGTTCTGCGCGGCAAGCGCGTGCAGGCATTGCAACAGTTGCGGCGATCCCTTCTGAGAGCCGAGCATCTCGACGGATGCGCCGGAGGCTTCCAGCGCATCGCGCGGCAGATAGACTCGGTTGAGGTCGCGGTAATCCTTGGCGCAATCCTGCAGATGGTTGTTAATCTGCAACGCTGCGCAGAGCGCGTCATTGGCCGGCCAGGTCGCGGTGCTTTCGCCGTGGACGTCGAGCACGAAACGACCAACCGGCATCGCCGAATAGCGGCAATAATGGATGAGATCGTCCCAATTCTCGTAACGGAGCTTGGTCACATCCATCCGGAAAGCAGCGAGCAGATCGAGCGCATGGCGGGGCGGCAGGCCGCGCTCGGCAAGCGCGGCACGCAACACAACCGCCTCTTTCTGGCTGTCCCCCTGGCCCGACAGCTCCGCTTCGAGCAGATCGAGATAAGCGAGCTTCTCGCTTGCCGCGAGCGTGGCGTGATCGGCGATATCGTCCGCGGTCCTGACGAAGTTGTAGAAGGCAAGAATCAGCGCGCGATGCCGCGGATGGATGAGAAAGGAGGCGACCGGAAAATTCTCATCGCGGTGGGTCTTGCCGGATCGCAATTCGCTCGCTGCGGTCATCGGGAACTGGCTACATCCATTTGGGCACGGGCGCCCACAAGGTTCTACGAACTTCGCGCGACGCCGCGAAGAACCGGTTCCCATATAGGGGAATACGCTTTCAAAACCAATGCCGTCCCGCGGAGTTCCGCCGCGCCGGCTCGACCTTCAAGGCGCGGCGGCGGATCTTGGCGCAGGCGGGCTTATTGCAGTTGCCCGTGATTCTTGAGCACCTGGGTGCAGGCGACCGACAATTTGGCGCGGTGTTCCTTCAGGCAGGCCAGAACCGTAAAATCGCCCTGGTCGAGCACATTACGGCAATTGCGCTGCGCATCGCGCGTACAAGCTTTTTGCTCGTCGACCGTGCCGCGTCCATCGTTGCTAGCCAGGGCGGCATTGGACAAGGCAAGCGACGACAGCGCGAACGCCAGAAGATATTTACGCATCATTTTCCTTTATTCTGAAGCAGAGATTATCCGCCCCGCGCGAGGCATCGCCGGGAAGGTTTTGCGAGTGAGCGCCACCACCCCCGCGCGGCGCGTCGAGAAGCACAAACGTCGACAAATACGGCCAAATTTGCGGCGACCGCTTCGTCCTTTGCGGGCTTCCGGGATACCGTTCATTGGCACAGATAAGCTTTTGATACTAGGATATTAATTGGCCGCGATTGCTTTTCGCGATTGGCTGTTGCAAGCATGCACTGCAGGCCGCGGGGCGGAGGACGGCTCGATCTGCTGATGATTCGCGCATGCAAGAGGCCATTGCGGGCCGGCACGCATCGCGGTCAGCAGTCCTGTTGAACCTGAGGCAGAACGGCGACACTAAACCTTACAATGCGGCGACACGCACCTTAGATGACAAACGTCATTATGAGAGATGGGAAACGCGATATGAAACTGTTTGGCTCCAGTCCGTTTGCGCAAGCGACCAAGGCGGCCGGCGTCGGCGCCGCGCTCATGGTCTGCGTCGCGGCGGCGCATGCGCAGTCAGGTAGCCCGTTTGCCGGCTTCAACGGAGCGTGGTCCGGCACCGGAACGGTCGCGCTGTCTGACGGCACGATTGAGCGCATCCGCTGCAAGGCCAACTACAAGGTCGACGGCACCGGAATGGGCCTGAAGCAGGCGTTGCGATGCGCGAGCGACAGCTACAAGTTCGATTTGAGCAGCGACGTCACCAGCAATGGCGGCCGTATTTCCGGCAACTGGAGCGAAGCGAGCCGCAACATCAATGGCAGCCTGCAAGGCACGGCCGGCGGCGGCCAGATTCAGGTCTTCGTCGAAGCCAACGGATTTGCCGCCAATCTGACCTTGCGCGCCAATGGCAACCGGCAGACCGTGCAGATCAGCTCCAAGGGCGAGATCCGGGGCGTCAACATCACCATGGTCAAGAGCTGAGCGCTCCGACTTCCCTGTTCGCCTGATTTACCAAATTCAGCCTCCGGCTCTTATCAAGAGCCGGAGGCTTTTTCGTTGCGCCTAGACAGCAGGTGACGACGCCTACACCGAGCGCTTGTCCGCGCCGTGGATGCGCTCATGCAGGTTGATCAGCCACATCGCGGTGGGGCGCAGGATGAAGAGGTCGGCCACCAGCGCGGCAATCATCGAGAAGGCGCTGAGCCAGCCGAATAGCCGCAGCGACGGCAGGTCGGAAAACACCGTCACCACGAGGCCGCAGGCCAACACCACGGTGGTCAGGATCAGCGCCGGGCCGACCAGGACGGTCGCGCGTTCCACCGCCACCGCGGAGCTGACGCCGGGCTTGCTCTGCAGGCGCAGACGGTTGAGGAAGTGAATGGTGGCGCTCAAGCCGAGACCGAAGGAGACGGTGAGCGCGACCACGCTTGCGAATTGCAGGCCTTCGCCGAGCAGATAGAGCAGCGTGCCCGACATCACGACCGGGAAGATGCCCGGCAGGATGCAGGCGAACATCACCACCCAGGAGCGGAACGCGAGCCCGATGAAGATCGCGACGAAGGCGAACTCGACCGTGAGCCCGTGATTGAGCTTCTCGATCATGTTGGCGGAGTTGCGAGCGGCGATCGCGGACAGGCCGGTCACGGCGATCTCGTAACCGGGGTGCTGCTTGCGCACGGCATCGAGCTCGTGGTCGAGCTTATCCACGATCGGCAGGATCTGGCTGGAGTCCACGTCGGGCACCCGGCCCGCCACCACGACGGCGTCCTGCTGCGGATCGATGAAACGCTGCACCAGATATTTCGGGATCAGATCGACATATTCCTTGAGCGTCGAAACATCCGTGCTGCCGACCTTTTCCGCAAGCCAGCGTCGGAGCGTCTCCAGCGACCACACATTGCCGACACCGGCGGTGCGCTCGACCGTCGCATGCACGTCGGCGATGGTCTGCAATGTCTCCGGCGAATAGAGAGATTCGCCCTTCGGGAATACGATCAGCACATTGATCGGATTGGCGCCGGTGAGCTTCGCGTCGAGCCGCTGGCTCGCAGCGACCGCCTGCTGTTTGTCCGGCACCTGGTCGGCCAGCCGGTAGCGCGGCTGCAGATTGGCGTAGACGGTCCCAAGCCCCGCGACAAATACCACCGCGACCAGGCTGAACAGCCCCGGACGGCTGACCATGCGGACCGCGATCCAGTAGCAGAAATTGCGCAGGGCCTGCACGCCGGCATCCGCGCTCTGGAACTTCACCGCAAACACCCGTTCGTTGCGCACGAACAGCACGCCGAACACCGGCACCAGCGACAGCACCGCAAGCAGCGCGATGATGGTTGCGGCAAGCCCGGCCTCGCCGAACTTCCGGATCAGATCGGAATCGGAGAATTGCAGCGCGATAAAGGACATGCCGGCCGTGGCGTGGGTCAGGACGCAGGCGGGTCCCACCACCAGCACCGCATTCTTGAACGCGGTGTATTTGTCCTGGCCCGCGATCAGCCGGTCGCGCGCAGCGAAAGTGAGCTGCATGGAGTCGGAAAAACTGATCACCATGATGAGCGGCGTCATCACGTTCAGAAACATATTGAGATTGAAATTGGCCCAGCCGAGTGCGCCGAGCGCCAGCAGGATCGCAATCATGGGCGGGAATGCCGCTACGACCATGAAGGAGATCTTGCGGAAGAAGATGATCGCGATGACGCAGCCGGCGACAATGCCGAGGATGTTGTAGGTGAGCCCGTCGCGCTCCACCGCGTTGCGGATTTCGAGCTGCATCACCGGCACGCCGGAGAGCTGCACATCGAGCCCGGTGTCGCCGAGATCCTGCGAGACCAGCTTGCGGATGTCGCCGATGGTCGGGCCGAGCTTGTTGGAGGACACCACGTCGGGCTCGAGCGACAGCACGATCAGCGCGAGCGTACCGTCGTCGGACAGCAGCTTGCCGCGGATGATCTCGTTGCTTTTGACGGTCTCGATGAACTTGTTGTAGGCCTCGCCGGTCGGTAGTTCGTTCGGAAACAGCGCGGCCGGCAGCTTGCCGGGCGCGGGCGCCTGCCGCGCCGAAAACAGCGACACCAGGCCGCGGGTGCCGTCGACCAGTTGCAGGTCGGTGACGAAGTCGCGCAGCTTTTCGAGATTGTCGCGCGCCAGCAGCTTCTTGCCCTCGACCACGACGAGGACGTCATACTCTTCCGCCGGGAATTTCTTGGTGACTTCCTCGTACTGGTGGAATTCCTTGGTATTGGAACGGAACAGCTGCGACAGCGAATCGTCGATCTTGATGCGCTGGATGCCGAAGATGGCGGCGACGACCAGGGCGGCCAGAATGAGGCAGGACAAAACAGGGGCCCGGATCGCAATCAGCCCGATCCGCTCCAGGCCGAAGGCGATGCTCCCCGAGGGGTGCTCTTCGGCCTTCTCGACATGAACCTGACTGTCGTAATTCTTCTCGAGCATGCCCTGACCGATTCCGGAGATGGAGGCAGATCGATATAGCCTAACTTTCAGCGCGCGCCATTGGGCGAAGAGGCTAAGGTCAAATCACCGCGCGCAGGCCTTCATCGATCGTCTTAAGCCCTAATAATGTTTCAAGAAAATCGCTGCCGGCGGGTTTAGCGGGCTTCCGCACGCCTCGCAAGTTCAGCTCATGAGTACGTGAAAACCCGTTACTTTTGGGAGTTTTTGCGGCGCGCGTTGCCAATATGTCACGCAGACGTCAGGGGCGGCGCGATTCGCTGTGGCGTCCCCTCGCCGCTTTCATCCTTGAGCGCGACCCCGGTCACGCTCCGCCTCAATCCCGCGCCGATCAACCAGGCGATCTTGAGAGCGGCCTCGTCATAGCTCAGGCCGTCCCGGTGGATGTTGGAGACACAGTTGCGTTCGGCATCGGTGCGGCCAAGCCGGGGCGCATAGGTCAGATACGCCCCGAGGCTGTGAGGCGCCGACAATCCCGGCCGTTCGCCGATCAGCACCAGCACCATGCGCGCGCCAAGAGCCGCGCCGATCTCGTCACCGAGCGCAACCCGGGCGCCGGAAGCGACCACGACATTGCGGATCGCGATGCGGTCGGCGGCGAGGCGCGGGACGAGATGCCGCAGCAGTTCGACCGCGTGGGTATGCACGGCCGTCGGCGACAGCCCGTCGCCGACCACGATCGCGACCTCGCCGAGAGCCCGTTTGCACCCTTGCAGCAATGCCACGGACGCCTGATCGAGCCGACGGCCAAGATCGGGACGCCTGAGATAATCCTGCCGGCCGGTCGCACGGCTTCTGACGGCGCAGGCCTCGAGCCCGACCGCAGCGAGCGCCTCGACCAAAGCAGACGCGTCGAACGGGGCATGCACGGCATCACGGGCGCGCGCGTGATCGAGCGTGAAGTCGAGCAGGGCTTTGGTCGTCAGGCTGGCGCCGGCGCGACCCAGCGCCACGCGCGCCGGGGTCAGCTTGCGCAGATCCGTGAGCGATCGGGGCACCGGCGGGCTCATGCGCTCATTCGGCCGGCACGGCGGCCTCGCGCAGCCTGACCGAGTAGTTCGAGGCGTTCTGGTTGCCGCGCGTGGCTTCCTGCGCGAACCTGACCAGGTGATGACCGACCAGGGTTGCGGAGAGCAGACCCTCGACGTCGCCCTTGCGCAGGCGCTTGAGCGCAAATTTCCAGAACACGCGGCGATAGTCGCCGAGCACACCGACCTTCCAGAACACGTTGCGCAGCATGATCAGCGCGCGCTTGATATTGGCCCAGGTCGCCTGGCCGGCAACGGGCACCTTCACCCGGTTGGCATAGGTGTAGTCGCATTGATAGTCGTAGCGCTCGAACAGCCTTTCGGGAGCGTAAGCGACCTCCATGCAGCGTTTCCACTCGCTGACGACGTGGTCGTAGGGCAGCAGGAACTCGACGTTGGAATCGCGGCCCTCGTCGTCAATAAGCCGGCCCTCGCGCTGCAACCGGTCCCATAGCGGCGTCTTGGGCAGCGCCTGCAACAGGTTGATGGTCAGCATCGGAATCCGGGACTGATCGATGAACTGCAGCAGCGCGCTGGCGGTATCGAGCTTGTCGGTGTCGAGACCCATGATGATGCCGGAGACGACCTCCATGCCGTAGGAATTGATGGTGCGCACACCCTCCAGGATCGGGACCATCATGTTGTGGTCCTTCTGCATGGCTTTGAGCGCGTCGGGATCTGGCGTCTCGATGCCGCAGAAGATCGTGATGAAGAGCGCCTCCTGCATCTTCTCCAGGATTTCAGGACGCTTGGCGATATTGAGCGTCGCCTCGCAGGCAAGCCGCGTCGGATAGCCGTGCTTCTTCTGCCACTCGATCAGATGCGGCAACAGGTCCAAGGCCGCCTTGCGATTGCCGATGAAATTGTCGTCGACGAAATAGACCGTGTTGGTCGAGCCGCCTTCGCGCAGCTTGTCGAGTTCGGCGATGATCTGCTGCGGCGTCTTGATGCGCGGATTGCGGCCGTAGAGGCCGGGAATGTCGCAGAATTCGCACTGGTAGGGGCAGCCGCTGGAATACTGGATATTGGCCAGGAAATATTTGTCGAGTTCGCAGAGCTCGTAGGCCGGAACTGGAAATTCGGTCATCGGCAGGCGATCGAGCGTCTTGAACACGACCTGCTGCGCGGGACGCGAGACGTCGCGCGTCAGCTGCCCGATCAACGCATCGGTCGCATCGCCCAATTCGCCGATGTGCAGATAATCGAACGCGGGATAATATTCCGGGCAAGCGCTGACGGAGGGACCGCCGATCGCCGCGGGGCGATCATGCTGGTGCGCGCGGTGGCAGATGTCGTTCATCTGCTTGCGCTGGATGTGCATGCCGCTGACGAAGACCGCGTCCGCCCAGTCGAAATCCTCGCTCGTCGCCGGCTCGATGTTCTCATCGATGAAGCGGACCTGCCAATTCGCGGGCAGATAGGCCGCGATCAGGAGCAGGCCCTGGGGCGGCATCAGGGCCCGGACGCCGTCCGTCAACGGATAGGCGTACTCCCAGGTTGCGAAAGCCGACGTATAGCGCGGGAAGACGCATAGGATGCGGCGCGCCGCGTCACTGCCTGCAGCTCTCATCGACATTCCTCCGCAATTTCACGCCGAACCGGCGGGTGATCAACGCCTGCGATAAAGCTGGGCCCAAAAATGCTCAAGATTGTGACAATCGCTCTGATCCGTCGACGACGCTGCGACGACGCACATGCGAAGGGTTCGGTTCACATGGCTGCCCTCTCCTGTTCGATCAAGCGGGCGGCAAAATCGGGTAACTGCCCCGCGTCGCCGACAAGCCGGAGGCCCGAGTCGGCAAGGCCGACCTGACGGAGCCAATCGTCGAATTCCGGCGCCCGCTTCAAGCCGAAGAGATCGCGGATGTAGAGGGCGTCATGGAAGGAGGTGGACTGATAGTTCAGCATCACGTCGTCGGCCCCGGGCACCCCCATGATGTAGGTGACGCCGGCCGCCGCGAGCAGCGTCAGGAGATTGTCCATGTCGTCCTGGTCGGCCTCGGCGTGGTTGGTGTAGCAGACATCGACGCCGAGCGGCAGCCCGAGCAGCTTGCCGCAGAAATGATCCTCCAGGCCGGCGCGGATGATTTCCTTGCCGTCGTATAGATACTCCGGCCCGATGAAGCCGACGACGCTGTTGACGAGAAGCGGATTGAACGCGCGCGCCACCGCGTAGGCGCGGGCCTCGCAGGTCTGCTGGTCGACCCCATGATGGGCATTGGCCGAGAGCGCCGAGCCCTGCCCGGTCTCGAAATACATCAGGTTTTGTCCGACCGTACCGCGCCGCAGCGAACGCCCCGCCGCGTGCGCCTCCCGCAACAAGGTGAGGTCGACGCCAAAGCTGCGATTGGCGGCTTCGGTCCCGGCGATGGATTGGAAGATGAGGTCGACCGGAAAACCCTGCTTGATCAAATCGAGGCTGGTGGTGACATGGGTGAGCACGCATCCCTGCGTCGGGATCTGCAGGTAGGTGATCAATTCGTCCAGCAGGCGCAGCAGCGCGCCGATGACCGCGGGATCGTCGCTCGCCGGATTGATGCCGATGCAGGCGTCGCCCGCCCCGAGCAACAGACCGTCGAGGATCGAGGCGGTGATGCCCTTGGCATCGTCGAAGGGATGGTTCGGCTGCAGCCGCACGCTCAGTCGGCCCGGCAGGCCGATGGTGTCGCGGAACGCCGTGGTCACCTGGCACTTTTTTGCGACCAGGATCAGATCCTGGTTGCGCATCAGTTTCGACACCGCGGCCGCCATTTCCGGCGTAAGGCCGCGCGCAAGCTTCTGCAATACGCCGGTCGTGGCCGCGTCCGACAGCAGAAAATCGCGGAATGCGCCAACGGTCATGGCGGCGACCGGCGCGAATGCCTCCGCCTCGTGACTGTCGAGGATCAGCCGCGTGACCTCATCGTCCTCGTACGGGATCACGGCTTCGTTCAGGAACTGCCGCAGCGGAACGTCGGCGAGCGCCATCCGCGCCGCGATCATCTGCTCGGCGGTCTCGGCCGCGATCCCCGCCAGCCGGTCGCCCGAGCGCGGCGGCGTCGCCTTGGCCAGCAGATCGCGCAAGTCTTCGAATACGTAAGCGGTGGCGGCGATGGTGTGGCGATAGGCCATGATGGCGTCCAAGCCCTGCTCTTGCTGTACCTTGAGGAAGGTAAACGGCAGCGCGCGGCGTGTCCCGCCTTATTCCGCATCGCCCCGCGCACGCCGATCGCAGTCCATCACCCCTGCAAAAGTATGATTTTGATGGCCAATTCCTGCGCTGGTTGCAACGCACAAGGGCTCGCGCATTAAGATTTTATCCATCTGAAGGCTGCACAATCCCGCATCGGCTGGCGCAATTACGAGGCTCTGGGGGGCCCGTCGGCCCAAAGCTCTTTAACAGCAGCCGAAAATCCATCATGAATCTGTTTTCGCGCCTCTCGCTCGCGGCGAGGTTGTATTCCATTTTTGCGCTGTTCGCCGTGCTGACCGCGGCGATCGCGGTCCTGTCCAATTACAACAGCCAGCGCAGCACCGCGCTCACCGCGGCGATCGAGCGGGCCAATCTCGCAGCCCTCAATGTCGAGCGTGTCAATTCGCTGGTCTATGCGGTCGTCATGGACTCGCGCGGCGTCTACATGTCGACCGAGCCCGCCAAGGTGAAAAAATTCGGCGATGGGCTGTTGAAGTTCAACGACCGCATCCTCGGGGTGGTGACGAAATGGGAAGGCATCGTCCAGTCCGACGATGCCGAGCAGTTCGCCACCTTCAAGAAGCGGATCGAGCAATTCGTCGATTTCCGCAAAGAACTGGTCCGCCGCGCCTACGAGATCAGCCCCGCGGCGGGGCGCGAATGGGGTGACAACGACGCCAACCGCGCCGTGCGGACGGCGCTGAACAAGGATCTTGAGGCGCTGTCGAAAGTCTACGCCGAGCGCGCTCACAAGATCGCGGCCGAGACCGAATTCAACCGCGAGCTCTCCCTGGTGCTGACCTGCCTCGGCGGCATCGCGCTGGCGCTGGTCGTGATCGGCGTGATCATCATCGCGCGTTCGATCGCGCGGCCGCTGTCGGCGATCACTTCGACGATCAAGCGCGTCGCCGAGGGCGAAGACCAGGTGCAGGTGCCGCATACCCAGCGCAGCGACGAGATCGGCGCCTTGGCGCGAGCCATCCGCATTTTCCAGGAGGCGATGGAGCGCAACCGCAAGCTCAACAGCCAGGTATCGGAGGATTCCAGGTCACGCGAAGAGCGCGCCCGGCACATCGAGACCGCGGTGGACGAGTTCCGGCAGGCCATCGGAGCCGTGGTGCGCGCGGTCGAGGACAACGCCTCGGCGATGCGTGGAACGGCCGAGACCATCAACCGCGTCACCTCGGACGCCAATGCCCGCGCGGACAGCGCCGCCGGCCTGACCACTCAAGCCTCCGGCAACGTCTCCGCAGTGGCGAGCGCGACCGAAGAGCTCTCGGCCTCGGTGCAGGAGATCGGGCGGCAGGTCCGGCAATCGGCGGCCGCGGTCGAACAGACCGGCGCTCGCACCGAGAAATCGATCGCGGAAATCGAGAGCCTCGCCGCGGCGACGCAGCGGATCGACGGCGTGCTGACGCTGATCCAGGCGATTGCGGAGCAGACCAACCTCCTGGCGCTGAACGCCACCATCGAAGCGGCGCGTGCCGGCGACGCCGGCCGCGGCTTTGCGGTCGTCGCGCATGAGGTCAAGGCGCTGGCCGGGCAGACCGCGAAGGCGACCGAAGAGATCGGCCAGAACGTCGCGCTGATCCAGAACTCGACCAGGAATGCGGTGGACGCCGTCCGCGACATCGGCCATGCCGTGCGCGAGATCAACGACATCACCGCGACCATCGCCGGCGCCGTCGGCCAGCAGGATGCCGCCACGCGCGAAATCTCGGTCAATGCGCAGTCGGCGGCGCAAGGCAACAACACGCTGGTCGCCAACATCACCTCGCTGCGCGACGCCATCGGCGAGACCTCGACCGCCGCAGTCTCGGTGCTGTCGGCCTCCGGCGGCCTTGCCTCGACCGCGCAGACGCTGTCGAGCGAACTGGAGAAGTTCTTCCGCAACCTGCGCGCAAACCCGTCCGGCGGCCAGAAGGTGGCGTAACGCGCGGGCGAAGTCCGGCGCGCTCGGCGGCGCTCAGGCTTTCCCTTTCGGCTGGCCCCTCCTGTGCGAGGAGTGACAGCGACGAAGCAGCCTATGGCCGGAGAAGATGACGACGTGTCTTCCGCCGTTTGAAAATTGAATCGGCAAGAGGGCCCACAAGCGACGGGAGACGTGCTGCGTGCACTTGAAGGAGCTGTGTCACATCGATGGGCACAGCGCGAGCGCCGTGCCCATCCTGCAATCACCGCGTTTTAGTAGCGGTACTCTGCGCGCGAGCGGCGCCACACAACCGGCGGCGGCGGGCCGATGTCACGCTGCCAGACGCGGCCATCGTCGAACTGGATGCGCATGCCGTCGGGCGAATAGACGGCGCCCTCGTCACGTGCGTCGATCCAGATCCGGCTGGCGGGCGCGTTCCAATCGGGCCAGGCCTTGAACGAGTCGCCCGTTTCCGTCGTCAGCGTGACCGCCTCGTCGTTTTGGGTGACGAAGGCGGGCGCACCAAACATGCCGTCGCGGCAGTTCTGAATGCACCGATAGGTGCCAGTCAGGTTGACCGTCTCGGCCGAGACGCCGGTGGCGGCACATGCAGCCAACAAGCCAATGACCAACGGTAATCGTCTCATCAGGAACTCCATCGGTTGGGTCAAGGAGATCGGCCCGCAATCCATGGGGCGTCACCGACCGACAATCCCTGAAGCGAAAACTTTGTTCCGGCTGTTCCCTACGGTTTCAACACCGCTGCGTGATAGGAACCGTAAGCTGGAACAGCATGCGACTGCCGCATGCGTTTCCGCAGCAGTTCGTTCAGCTCGACAGTGGTCACGTATTCTCGCGCGGGCTCATTATGCGCGAAGCGATTGCAAGACCGATCGCCTCGCCCGAATGGCGGCCGAACCTGCGACTACATCGTCGCGCCGAGCACCCAGGGCGCGAATTCGGCGCCGCCGAAATCGAAGCTTTCGCTTTTCGTCGGCTGGCCCGAAGCCGTCTTCAGGATCAAATCGAAGATACGCTCGCCACACTGTTGCACGCTCTCCTCGCCGTCGAGGATGGTGCCGCAATTGACGTCCATGTCGTCCTGCATGCGCTTGTACATGGGCGTGTTGGTCGCGAGCTTGATCGAGGGGGCGGGCTTGCATCCGAACACGCTGCCGCGCCCGGTGGTGAAGCAGACGAGATTGGCGCCGCCGGCAACCTGCCCGGTCGCCGCCACCGGATCATAGCCCGGCGTGTCCATGAATACGAAGCCGCGCTTGGTGACCGGTTCGGCGTAATGCAGCACATCGACGAGATTGGTGCTGCCGGCCTTCGCCATCGCGCCCAGCGACTTCTCCAGGATGGTGGTGAGGCCGCCGGCCTTGTTGCCGGGGCTCGGGTTGGCGTTCATCTCGGCGCCCTCGCGCGCGGTGTATTCCTCCCACCAGCGCATCAAGGAGACCAGCTTCTCGCCGACCTCGCGGCTCACCGCGCGGCGCGTGAGCAGGTGCTCGGCGCCATAGGTCTCGGGCGTCTCGGAGAGGATCACGGTGCCGCCGTGGCGGACCACGAGATCGCTCGCCGCGCCCAGCGCCGGGTTGGCGGAGACGCCGGAATAGCCGTCGGAGCCGCCGCATTGCAGAGCCACCGTGAGTTCACTCGCCGGCACGGGCTCGCGCTTGACCTTGTTGGCGTCGGTCAGCGCTTCCTTTACGAAGGCGATCCCGGCTTCGACCGTCTTGCGGGTGCCGCCGACCTCCTGGATATCCATCGCGCGCAAGCGGCCGGCAAGCTTCTGCTCCTGCATCAACCCGCCGATCTGGTTGACCTCGCAGCCGAGCCCCAGCACGACCACCGCGGCGAAATTCACATGCCGCGCGTAGCCGCCGAGCGTGCGGCGGAGCAGCGCCAGCGGCTCGTCCTGGGTCATGCCGCAGCCGGTCTTGTGCGTGAGCGCGACCACGCCGTCGACATTGGGAAAATCGGCCAGCGGATTATCGCCGGTGAACGGGTTCTTCTTGAAGACGTCGGCGACAAGGCCCGCGACATGCGCGCTGCAATTCACGGACGTGAGAATGCCGATGTAGTTGCGGGTGGCGACGCGACCGTCAGGGCGACGGATGCCGTCGAAGGTCGCCGGCAGGTCGAAATTCGGGGTCGGCTTGACGTCGACACCATAGGCGTAGTCCTTGGCGAAATCGCCCATGCCGCAGTTCTGCGTGTGGACGTGCTGGCCCGGCGCGATCGGTGCCGTGGCGAAGCCGATGATCTGGCCGTAGCGGCGGATCGGCTCGCCTGTCGCGATCGGCTTGACCGCGATCTTGTGGCCCGCCGGAATCCGTTCCGCCGTGGTGATCCCGTCGGCCACGGTCATCCCCGGTGGCAGGCTCGCCCGCGCAATCAACACGCTGTCGTCCGGATGCAGGCGGATCACGGGTGCCGGGGTCATGGTGGGGTCTCCTTGAAGTCCGGCGAGCAGCGAGCGGCGTTCCCTGCTCGCTGTTCTCTGTTCGCCGAGCGCGCTTACGCCTTGCCGGCCGAATCCTTGCGGGTCTGGTTGACTTGCAGTTTCGCGTAGGTCGACATCAAGCCGACTTCGTTCGACAGCGTCACAAGCTTGAAGCCCATGTTGAGCGCGCGCACCGCGCCCTCGGCGCCGCTGCAATGGATGCCGGGATTGAGGTTGCGCTTGCCGCATTCCTTCACGATCTTCTCGTAGATCTTGAGGATCTCCGGCTCGTCGCGATCGAGCTTCGGCACCAGCCCGTAGGAGAAGCCGAGATCGGAGGGGCCGATATAGACGCCGTCGATCCCCTCGACATCGAGGATCGCCTCCATGTTCTCGACCGCGGTCCTGGTTTCCATCATCGGCAACAGCACGATCTCGTCGTTGGCGGTCTTCTGATAGGTGCCGGCGGTGCCGTACATCCCGGCGCGGATCGGACCGTTGGAGCGGGTGCCGGCCGGCGGATATTTGGCGTAGGAGACGAGATTCCGCGCCTCCTGCGGCGTGTTGACCATCGGGCAGATCACGCCATAGGCGCCGCCGTCCAACACCTTGCCGACGATGCCCGGCTCATTCCAGGGCACGCGCACCATCGGCGTTACCGGATGGGCGCCCATCGCCTGGAAGCACTCGACCATCGAGATGTAGTCCTGCACGCCGTGCTGCATGTCGACGGTGACGCTGTCGAACCCGCATTGCGCGATCACTTCGGCGGTAAAGCCGGACGGAATCGCAAGCCAGCCATTCACCACCGCTTTGCCCGACGCCCAGATCTGCTTGACCTTGTTGTTTGCCATGGATCGCGTTTCCTCCCGTCGTTCTTGGATAGGCTGGTGGATAGGCTAGCTCGTAGCCCGCTGGATGCTCGTCTCGCTGACGCCGACTTCGCGCGCGGTGTTTACTATCGCCGCCCAGGTATCATCAGGCAAGGGGATGCCGTTCTTGGTGCGTTCGGCGCGGGTCTTGCGCTCGGGATCGCCGGGGATCAGCACCTGCTCGACGCCGGAGACCGGCTTGGTGGCGCGGATGAAATCGGTGTAGCGGGTGATCTCGCCGTCGAAGACGTTTTTGGGATCCACGACGTTCGGGTCGATATAAAAGGCCAGCATGCCGTTGGCGAAGCGGCGGTTCGGCGCGGTCGCGCCCGTCCCGGTCAAGGCGCCGCCGAGCAGTTCGCAGATGAACGCAAGCCCGGAGCCCTTGTGCTCGCCGAAGGCGCGGATCGCCCCGGTGCCCTTGGTGTGATCGCGCGGGCCGTCCGGGGTGTACGGCCCGTAGAGGACGTGCGGGTCCTCACTCAGAGTGCCGTCAGCATCGATCAGCGCGCCGGTCGGCAGCTTCTTGCCGCCGCGGCTTGCGACCAGGCACTTGCCTTCCGCGACGATGGACGTCGCGAAATCCAGCACGATGGGATCCTGCCCCTGGCGAGGAATGCCGACACAGTACGGTGCGGTCGACAGCCGCTTCTCCACTCCGCCGAACGGCGCCACCAAGAGCGAGCCTGCTGCGTTGACGAAATGCACGGAGACCAGGCCTTCTGCGGCCGCCATCTCGGCCCAGTCGCCGACGCGGCCGATGTGACCGGCATTGCGCAGCGCAACAGCCGCGAGCCCGGCCTTCTTGCATTTCTCGATGCCGAGCTTCACCGCGACCGGCGCCACCGTCTGGCCATAACCGAACTTGCCATCGACAACCGCCAGCGACGGCGTGTCCACCACGACCTCCGCGGTCTGGTTCGGGACCACCGAGCCCATCTTCTTCCAGCGGATATAGACCGGAACACGGATCACGCCGTGGCTGTCATGGCCGGTGAGATTGGCCGTGGTCAGGTAGGTTGCGATGCGCCGCGCCTCTTCGGACGAGGATTCGGCGTGACCGAAGACATCGGCGACGAAATCGATGAGATTCTCAACCTTGATCGTGACCATGCCAGCTCGTTCTCTCTATCCGTTAGCAGCTTTGGCGTGACCGCCGAGATAGGCGGCGCGGATGGCTTCGTTGCCCCACAATTCGTCGGGCTTGCCGCCGAGCACGATACGGCCGGTCTCCAGCACATAGCCGTAATCGGCGGCCGCGAAGTCGCGTCTCGTCAGTTTCATTCCTACCCCAGTGGCCGGTCGTCATTGTCGGCCTTTCTTGGTGTTGGCGATCACGCGTGATCGCAAAAACCGCGTGCTCTTTAAGGGCTCTCGCGGCGAGAGTAAATTGCCATCGTGGCGA
>JBLMWS010000060.1:0-21526 GCA_050257355.1 Gemmatimonas sp. | reverse complement strand
CGCACGATCGAATCGACGCGGCCCACCCCGGGGACGGTGTCGCCCGTCTTCACGGTCCAGATGTGATCGGGGCCGGCGAGCACGGCGGTATCCCCATAGACCTCGCGAACGGTCCAGCCGGGAATGGTGGTCGGTTTCGTCTCGGGTACCGGCACGAGCGGCGGGTTCGACTCGTCCGAGCCCTCCTGTCTGCCCTGCGACAAAATGCTCTGGGCATCGCCGCCGCTTGCGCCGGCAGCCGCCAGCTTCGTCTTGCTTAATTCCGTCTGCTTCGGCTCGGCCGTCGCCTTTACCTCGGACGTCCTCGGCGCGACGGTGGTCTTGACGATGCGGTGGTGATGGCGGACGGCCGGCTTTTGGGCGTCGAGCTTGCCACGTGCGAGCTCGCCTATCTGATCGGCCGGCGGCAGGCTCGCCTCGGGAGCCGAGTTGAACATCGAGGCGGAAACCCAGCCGAGACCGAAGGTAGCGACCAGGGTGCCGGCGACCAGCGCCGAACGGGTGGCGGCGGAAAGGCGGAATTCGCTGAGAAATTCACTCCACCGTCCGATCGATCCGATATCTCCGAAACGAACGAAATCGCGGACAGTCCCGCCGCTCCCGCGTAAGGCGGCTGGGCCGGTCGCCTCGACGCGGTCACCGGCCAAAATGTGAATTTGAGACGCATCGACGTCTGCGTCGGCGTATGCCGCCCGCTCGGCAACGCCCGTTGGTGTCGCGTATTGGAAGACCCGCGGCTCCGCACGCATGGTGGAAACCTCCTGAACGACCCCCGCAAATCATTGGACGTGTCGGTAAAGGAAGTCTTATCGAGGCGATCGGGTTGGCGCGGTCAGGCCCGGCCATTCGGCCGAGCCGGGCGCCGGGGCATTCTCTGCCCAGCGCCCGGAGGGCCCATCGCGGGATGGGGAGCTCGGTTACAGCTTCGGCTCGCGCCAGGTGGCTTCCTTCGCATCCGACACCTCGACCCATTTTGCGTTAGGCGTTGTCTCGGCGCCGTAATTGTCGTGCCAGTTCCACCATTTGTACGGCGGGGTCTGCGGGTAACCTTCCGGCGAGTCCTCCCAGCTCTCCTGACGCCCGAGCGCTGTCATGTCGAGATAGCTCCAGACCGTGCCCATCGCCTCGTCGCCGCGTTCGTTGATCAAATAGGTGCGGAACACGCGATCGCGATCGCGGATGAACGCGTTGTGGCCGTGCCATTGATCGACACCGAAGTCCGCATCGAAGCTGTTGGTGATGGTGTACCAAGGCATCTCCCAGCCCATCCGTGCCTTCAGGCGCGCGATGTCCGCCTGCGGCGCCCGCGAGGCATAGACGAGCGTGGTGTCGCGGACATTCAGATGGCTCAGATGGCCGACCTGATCGGCACCGAGCGAGCAGCCACGGCAGGCGTGCTCGGGCCAACCGAACACGCCCGGCTCGAAGAAGGCGCGGTAGACGATCAGCTGCCGGCGGCCCTCGAACAGGTCGAGGAGGCTCGTTTTGCCGTTCGGCCCCTCGAATTCGTAAGTCTTCTCGACGGCCATCCACGGCATCCGCCGGCGTTCGGCGGCGAGCACATCGCGGGCCCGCGTGAACGCCTTTTCCTTCACCAGCATCTCCAATCGCGCAGCCTCCCAGGCCTGCGGCGAGACAATCGGAGGCGTGTTGGTTCCGAGAGGGGCTTTGTCCTGCTGCATGTTTTTCTCCATGAGTTTCTCCTGTTGCTGTCCGTTCTTGCACCGGCTTTGCGTTGCGTCAGCTTTGCCCGGGGCGCGAGACGTGCACTCCGGTTCCCGGGGCGATGCGGTGCCGGCGCGTTGTTCGTTCACGAAACAAGCTAATTGCTGGGAAGGATGGGTGAGAGTGACAAGTGTGTCGGGATTTCGATCGCACTCAGAATCCGGCCCGGGCTAATGCTCCGCGTCGAGAATGTGTCCGAGCGGAGATCAGCGGGCTAAAGGCCGGTGGCCCGGCGATCGAGCCTCCGGATTTAGGCGATTGCGCGCGCCGGTAGAGCCCTGGAAGGTCGCTCGATTTAATGCGCCTCTGCGAACCGACGCGCCGAGCGATGAGTGATCCGCGCGCGATGAGCGCCCGATCCATTCTTCGGGGTGCAAACGGTTGCAATCAGGCAGGCGCAGCTAAAGGCGCAGGATCCGCTCGGCGTTGCCGTGGCACACCTTGGCGCGCGCGGCTTCGCTGATCGGCGCTGATTCGACGAAGGCCCGGCTTCAATACAATCCGCGGCTCGATTGGCCACCTTTCGCACGCGTGGCGGGATTGCCACGGCGCCCCGGCTACTGGCGATCGAACCAGGGATATTTGACGCGGTCACCGGGCTGGATGTCGTACTTCATTGCCGTCCCTGCCGGGACCTCCAGCACCGCACGCGCCGGCCCCATCGAGGAGATGATCCGGGTCGAGAGCGGCTTTGTGTTTTTCGCGATCCGCAAGATGCGTCCATCGGCGCGGATGAAGATCATGTCGAGCGAGATGTAGGTGTTCTTCATCCACATCATGATCTCTCGCGGCGGCGAAAAGTCGAACAGCATGCCCGTCTTGTCGGCAAGCTGTTTCCGGTACATCAGGCCGGTCGCCCTTTCGCTCGGGGTCGCGGCGATCTCGACCGAGAAAAGACGCGAACCGTTCCGGGTGACGATCTCGAGCGGCTGGAGTGTTGCCGCCTGCGCCAGCGAAGCGAGCAGGCACAGCGAGAGCGCAACGAGGACGAAAACCCGGGCAAGCTGCGCGCGGCCGGCGAATTGATCAGAACCCATGGACAATGATGCGATGAAGGAACGGGGGCCGATACTAGGCACGCGCAGCCGCCAGCACCAGTATGCAGCTCAGCGCGATCACGCAAAAATGCTTCGGCGCAAAACACGTGGACCCTGGCAAACAAGGGTGGCTCGCCCGGTCGAGGCCGGGCGATCACGGCGGAAATAGATGGTTGGCTGATGAGCGGACGACGCATGCCAACGGAACAGGAAGCGGAGAATTCAAATCCCCAGCGCCGCGAGCGCGTCGGCTATGTCGGCGGACGACCTCACATGCACGGCGCAAATCCCGACCGCGCGGGCGCCTTCGATGTTCTCGGCGAGATCATCGAAGAACACGATCCGCGAGGCGGGCACGCCGATCGCATCGACGACATGCTGATAGGCCTCGGCGTCGGGCTTGCGCAGGCCGATGGTGGAGGAAAAGAACACGTCGCGGAAATGGTCCAGCACATCGGCATAAAGGGACGGAAAATGCGCGACGTGCGCGGCGTTGGTGTTGGAGAATGCATAGAGCGGCAAATGCTTTTCCGCGCGCGCCAGCAGCGCATCTATCTCAGGCATTTCTCCGGCGAAGATGGCGTTCCAGCCTTCGAGAAACTGCTCATCGGAAAGAGCAATGCCGAGCGAGGCGCGCAGGCTCGCAAAATAGGCGGCGTCGCTGATCTTGCCCGTTTCGTGATGATGATAGGTCTCGTCGCGCACGAAGCGCGCGGCGATCTCGTGCGGCTCACAGCCCGCATGGCCGGCCCAGCAGGCGAGCGCCTTCTCGAAGTCGATGTCGATCACAACGCGGCCGAGGTCGAACAGAAGCGCATCGGCAGCGCCGGGCGAGAGGAGGGCGGAGGTCATGACGTCGTCCAAAAAGCAACAGTGCTGGAGTGGTCCGCCCTTATACCTCAGTACCGATACGGTTCGATGTCGAGCAGCGGAAATGCGCTGAATACGCTCGGTGCGTTGGTGGCGATCGCCGGGTGCAGATAGGATTTGTTCAACTCGGCGAAAGACGTGGCGCCGAGCAGGCCGAGGGTGCGGATCACCTCGTCTTCCAGGAGTTCCAGCATCCGCAGCACGCCCGCCTCGCCGGCCGCGGCCAGCGCCCAGCATTGCAGGCGACCGATGCCGACCAGGTCGGCGCCGAGCGCAATCGCCTTCACCACGTCGGAGCCGCGGCAGAAGCCGCCGTCGACCATGATCTTGGCGCGGCCTTTCACGGCATCGACGATCTCGGGCAGCACATGCATGGCGCCGCGGCCATGATCGAGTTGGCGACCGCCGTGGTTGGACACGTAGATCCAGTCCACGCCGTGATCGAGCGCAATGGCGGCATCTTCCGCGGTGGCGATGCCCTTGATGACGAGCGGGATCTTGTACTTGTCCTTGATCAGCCTGACCGTGCGCCAGGAGAGCGCCTTCTGGTAATCGCCACCGGTCGCGCGCAGCCGGCTCTCGCGGACGTAGCGCTTGGCGATGTCGCGTTCGCGCCGGCTGTAATGGGCGGTGTCGACCGTGAGGCAGAAGGCCGTGTAGCCATGGGAGACCGCGCGACTGACGCAGTCCTCGACAAACGCATCATCGCCGCGGACATAGAGTTGATAGATGCGCAGCGCGTCGGGAGCTGCTTCGGCAACCTTCTCGAGCCCGGGCTCGGACACCGAGCTCAGCATATGGGCGGCGCCAAATTTGCCGACCGCGCGCGTCACCGCGGCTGCTGCCGCGGTCGGCTCGAAAATTTCCAGCGCACCGACCGGCGCCATCATCACCGGCAGGCGCAGCTTGCGGCCGAAGCGTTCGACGGCAGGATCGATTTTGGAGACGTCGCGCAGCACACGCGGGCGGAATGCAATCTCGTCGAGCGCCATCCGGTTGCGACGCATCGTGGTCTCGGTCTCTGCGGCACCGGCGATATAATCCCAGGCGTTCTGGTTGAGGTTGGCGCGGGCCTTGTGGATGAATTCGTGCAGGTTCTGGAAGGGTTCGCTGCTGGCGCCAAGCTCGACGTTCCGGTTTGGCCGGATCGGGGTCGCGTCGTTCATGAAAATCCTCCCGGAACTGTGATGCTTTTTTGGTTTGTTTCGGGTATCGCGTCCCGGCGCTTCACGCCATCCCAAAATTGCATGGCCTGGCGGCAGAGCTGGGCGTAGGTTGCGCATGACCAGCGAAAGCCTGGGGCTCGAGGACATCGCCAAGGACACCGTGCCAAGGACACCGTCATGACGGGACCGCTTCTGTTTACGCCGCTATCGCTCCGCGACGTGACCCTGCGCAACCGGGTGGTGGTGCCCCCGATGCATCAATATTCGGCCGTGGAGGGCTTTCCGACCGACTGGCACCTCGTCAACGCCGGCAAGTTCGCCGCAGGCGGCGCCGGGCTTGTGATCGTCGAATCGACCAAGGTGGAGCGTCGCGGCTGCGGCACGATCGGCGATCTCGGCATCTGGGACGACGCCTTCGTCGAGCCGCTCCGGCGTCTCGTCGAATTCATCAAGCAGCAGAACGCGACCGCAGGCATCCAGCTCGGCCATTCCGGCCGCAAGGCGCGCGCCTTCCGGCCCTGGGAGGGTGGCGGTCCGCTGCAGCGCACACCCGAGATCGAGGATTGGGACCAATGGCAGCCGGTTGCACCGAGTGCGATTGCCCACAGCGAGAAGTGGCCGGTGCCGAAAGCGCTGGACCGCCGGGAGATCAAGGACCTGGTGCAGGCCTGGGGCGAGGCCGCCCGCCGGGCGCATGAGGCCGGTTTCGATGTCTTGGAGCTGCACGGCGCGCATGGCTACCTCGTCCATGAGTTCCTGTCCGAACATTCCAACCAGCGCACCGACGAATATGGCGGCTCGGAACAGAACCGGATGCGCTTTCTGATCGAAGTAACCGAAGCCGTTCGGGAACATTGGCCCGACAGCAAGCCGCTTTTCGTCCGCCTTTCGGTCGAAGATCACGCCGGCTGGGGGCCGGAGCAGAGCGTCCGTCTGGCCAAGGCCCTTAAGGCCCGTGGCGTGGACGCGATCGACTGCTCCTCCGGCGGAATCACCGACGTGGCGCCGATTCTCGGCAACGAGATCAGATACAGCTACCAGGTACCGCTTTCGGACTACGTCCGACGCCAGGCCGGCATCATGACCATGGCGGTCGGCCTGATCATCCACGGCGATCAGGCCGAGCAAATATTACAAAATGGACAGGCGGATTTGATTGCGGTCGGGCGGGAAATCCTCAACAATCCCAATTGGCCGATGGACGCTGCCTTGAAACTAGGCGGCGACGGAGCGTTCCGGAACGTGCCGCCGCAGTTCGGCTACTGGCTCGCGACTCGCGCCAAACGCGGTTTCGGCACAAAGCCGTCCACCTGGCAGGTTGGTCTGGAAGTCGGCCTTGAAGAAACCAGAAAGCTATTGTGAGCTTGCGACTTCGATCTTAATTGATCCCGGTCAGGCGGACGCGGATTCGTCCCTCACGCGGAAGGCAGCGGCAGCGATGCGGAAGAATTGGCTTTTTGTATTGGGTTCCCTCACAGGCGTTGGCCTGACCCTTCTGGTGACGGGGCCGCAGAGTGGCCAGCTGATCGCCCGAGCCACCGCCGCGGGTGCGGACACTTATTCGCAGCTCAATCTTTTCGGCGAAGTCTTTGAGCGCGTTAAGGGCGATTACGTCGAGAAGCCCGACAATTCCAAGCTGATCGAGGGCGCCATCAATGGCATGGTCAGCTCGCTCGATCCGCACTCGCGCTACATGAACGACAAGGCCTGGCGCGAGATGCAGGAGACCACGTCTGGCGAATTCGGCGGTCTCGGCATCGAGGTCACGATGGAGGACGGCCTGGTGAAGGTGGTCGCGCCGATCGACGATACCCCGGCTGCGAGGGCCGGCATCATGTCCGGCGACCTGATCACAAAGATCGACGGCGATGCCGTGCAAGGCCTGACGCTGGAGCAGGCCGTCAACAAGATGAAGGGAGCGGCCGATACCAAGACCAAGCTCACGATCGTGCGCAAGGGCAAGGATCAGCCGTTCGACGTGTCGATCACCCGCGAGATCATCCGGGTGAAGCCGGTGCGGTATCACGCCGACGGCGGCGATATCGGCTATATCCGCATCACCTCGTTCAACGAGCAGACCACCGACGGACTGCACAAGGCGATCGCCGACATCGAGAAGCAGATCCCGCAGGACAAGCTGGCCGGTTTCGTGCTCGATTTGCGCAACAACCCGGGCGGCTTGCTCGATCAGGCCGTGTCGGTCGTCAGCTCGTTCCTGGCGCGTGGTGAAGTCGTTTCGACGCGCGGCCGCAATCCCGAAGAGACGCAGCGCTTTACGGCGCATGGCGGCGATCTCACCAAGGGCAAGCCGCTCGTGGTGCTGATCAACGGCGGTTCGGCATCGGCTTCGGAGATCGTGGCTGGCGCCCTGCACGATCATAAGCGCGCGACGCTGATCGGCACGCGCTCCTTCGGCAAGGGCTCGGTGCAGACCATCATTCCGCTCGGCGCCGGCAATGGCGCGCTGGCGCTGACCACCGCGCGCTACTTCACGCCGTCGGGCCACTCGATCCAGGCGCAGGGCATCACGCCGGATATCGAAGTCCTGCAGGACGTGCCTGACGACCTGAAGGGACGCGTCGACATCAAGGGTGAGGCCTCGATGCGCGGCCATCTGTCCGCCGAAGGCAAGGAGCACACCGGTTCGCAGTCCTACGTGCCGCCGGACGAGAAGAACGACAAGGCGCTGCATGCCGCCTACAATCTGCTGCGCGGCGGCACCACCGCGAATGCCGGTGCGCCGTCCGCGCCGAAGCAGACGATGCCGAACTGAGCCGTCGGCTTGCTGAGAAGTCTGGAAGCAGGGCGGCCATCGAGCCGCCCTTGCTGTTGGTACTTCATCCCTGGACAAGCGGCCGCGCCGCGCGCGCGACCGATCTCGATGTAAAGGCCACGATCGCGGCGGCCACGATATTGGTCGCGGCGCTCGCAATGATCGGCAGTTCGTAACTGTGGCTGAGGTCGAACGCGTAGCCCGCGGCGCTTGGACCGATCAATGTGCCGAAAGCGACGCTGGTATAGAGCACGCCGATGATGCCGCTGACGTTGCGGCCGCCGAAATAGTCCATCACGACGGCAGGGAGCACGGCGACCCATCCGCCGTAAAACACGCCATAAACGAACGCAAAGGCGGCCAAGGACCAGACGTCGCGCGACACGGCCCAGATTGCCAGCGCTACCGCCATGCCGATGAACATCAGCAGCAGAGAACGTTCCCGGCCTATGCGGTCGGCAAAGCCGCCCAGCAGAAAGCGTCCGGCGGTGCTCCCGACCCCGATCACGCTCAGCAGAAGCGAAGCCCATGAAGCGGTGATGCCGTGGTCGCGCGCGAAGGGCACGAGGTGGACAAAGGGCACGAAGACGCCGAACGAGCAGATCAGGCAGGCCGCATAGAGGCTGATAAAGCGCGATGAGCGCACCGCTTCGGTCACAGCCGCGCCGGATGCCTGCATGGACCGGGCCTGCGGCAGCTCCTCGCCGTCGGGGTGGAGGCCTCGGCGTTGTGGATCGTTCTCGATCAACAGAGCCATTCCGCCGCCAAGGGCAAGCGCCAGGACGCCAAGCGCAAGATAGGCGCCACGCCAGCCCAGGCTCGTGATCAGGAGCGAAGCGAGCGGGGGCATCACCAGCGTGCCCACGCCGATGCCGCTGACAGCGAGGCCCGAAGCAAAGCCACGCCGCCGAACGAACCAGCGCTGCACGGCTCCGATCGCCGGCACATAGGCGCAGCCGACGCCGAGTCCGATGCCGAGACTATAGGCGGCGTAGACTTCCGCGAGGCTTCGCGCCGCGCTGGCAAGCGCAAGCCCAAGTCCGACCAGGATCATGCCTGTGACCGCCAGCGGACGCGAGCCGAAGCGATCGGCCAGCGGTCCGCTCACGACGCCGAGGCCGAAATAGAGAAATCCGGCGAGCGAGAAGACCAGCGACACCGAGCCGCGCGAGGCGCCGAACTCATGCTCGAGCGGTTCGAGAAAGGCGCTGAACGTGTAGGCGAAGCCGAAGCCGATGAAGGTGATCGCAAACGCGGCTGCGACTACGAACCAACCGTAGAAGATGTGGGACCGAGCCTTCGCTGCTCGCTGATGCATGGCGGCCTCCTTTGTTAGACACCAACAAAATACTTATACACGTGTCTATTGCGGTCAACCGGTAAAAATGATTTAATGGTGTTGAATGTCGAAGCAGTCGCGAAAGTTGAAGGTTCCCGACGAATTGGCCAATCTTTATGATTTCGCCAACACGCTGGACGTGCGGCATTTCACACATCACGGCGTGCCGCACCGGCAGGACGATGAGCTGAAGGATCCGCAGGACCTCGCGTCCTGGATGGCGGAGCGCGGCCTGGTGCGAGACGATGCGAAGGTAACGCCGGCAGTGCTGGACAGCGCCCTCAAGCTGCGCGCTGCTCTGCGCGATTATCTGCAGCAGGATCCGGCCTGCCGGCGCGAAAAGGGCGCGATCCGCGCGCTGAACGAGGCGATTACAGCGTTCCCACTACGCGTCGAGTTCGGCGGCGAAGCGGGGGCGAGCTTGCGGCCAGCCCGGGGCGATGCACTGGCGGGGCTGTCGGGGATCGTCGCGGAGCTTTACGACGGCGCGCGCGACCGATCGCTGGACCGATTGAAAATGTGCGCGTCGGAGGAGTGCCGGCGGGTCTTCTTCGACCGCTCCAAACCAGCGACACGCCGCTGGTGCATGTCGAGCCTGTGCGGCAACCGCATGAAGACAAGAGCTTATCGCGAGCGCCGGCGCGCAGGCGAGTGAGCGCCGAGCCCGCTCAGCCGCGGTAGTGACCGGACTTGCCGCCCATCTTTTCCACGAGGCGAATGCCATCGATGCGGACGCCGCGCTCCACGGCCTTGATCATATCGTAGATCGTAAGACATGCGACCGATACGGCCGTCAGCGCCTCCATCTCCACGCCGGTCGGGCCGGTGACCTTCACACTTGCGCGGACGAGACACCCGGGCAGGCTGGCGTCGGGGGTGATGTCGACGGTGACTTTCGACAGCGCGAGCGGATGACACAGCGGAATGAGATCGGCCGTCCGCTTGGCCGCCATGATCCCGGCGATACGCGCCGTTCCCAACACGTCGCCTTTCTTGGCGTTGCCGGATACGATCAAATCCAGTGTCGCCTTGCTCATCACGACGCGGCCTTCCGCCAGCGCCAGGCGCTCGGTGGCGGGTTTGTCCGAGACGTCGACCATCCGCGCCTCTCCGGCGGCATCGATGTGGGTGAGAGCAGGCGAGGGAGCGGATGTCTTGTGCGCCATCATCGGGTTCCGCTCGCGGCCGGGTTGCGGGTGAGCAGCGCCCGCGTGGCTGCGGTGACATCGGCCTGGCGCATCAGGCTCTCGCCGACCAGAAAGGTCGAAATGCCGACGCGCGACAGCCTGGCGAGATCGGCGGCGGCGAAAATGCCGCTTTCGCCGACGATCAGGCGATCCTTCGGCACGAGCGGCGCGAGGGCCTCGCTGGTTGCAAGCGTGGTCTCGAATGTGCGCAGGTTTCGATTGTTGATGCCGATCATCCGCGAGCGGAGCTTCAGGGCTCGGTCGAGTTCGGCGCGGTCGTGGACCTCGATCAGCACGTCCATACCATGCGCCAGGGCTGCGTCCTCGATGTCCTTGGCTGCCCCGTCACCGAGCGCGGCCATGATGATCAGGATGCAATCGGCGCCATGGGCGCGGGCCTCGGTGACCTGGTAGGTGTCGAACATGAAATCCTTGCGCAGGACGGGCAGGTGGGTGGCCGCGCGCGCCGCCACCATGAAGTCGAGATGGCCCTGGAACGAGGGCGTGTCCGTCAGCACGGAGAGGCAGGCCGCGCCGCCCGCTTCATAGGCTCTTGCCAGCGAAGGCGGATCGAAATCGGCGCGAATGAGCCCCTTGGAAGGGGAGGCCTTCTTGATTTCGGCGATCAGCGCGTAGTCGCCAGCTGCATGCTTGTTGCGGATGGCGCTGATGAAGCCGCGCGCGGGAGGGGCGCTCCTGGCAAGCGCTTCGAGTTCGGCGAGCGGCAGGGAACGCTTGGCGGCCGCAATCTCCTCGCGCTTGTAGCTCTCGATCTTCGTCAGGATATCGGACATCGCGTCATCTCCGCTGATTAAGCGTTGGAGATCGCGACCAGGTGTTTCAATCGCGCTGCGGCCGCACCGCTATCAAGCGACTTTTGCCCGATTGCGACCCCTTCCTTCAGAGTCTTAGCATGGCCGCCGACGATCAGCGCTGCCGCCGCATTCAAAAGCGCGACATCGCGATAGGGGCTCGGCAGACCGTCGAGCACGCTCTGCAGGGCGATCGCGTTGGCCTCGGCATCGCCGCCCTTCAATCCATCACTGCTGCAGCGGGGCAGGTTGGCTTCCTCAGGCGTCACCTCGAAGGTGCGGATGTCGCCATTCTCCAGCGCAGCGACGAAGGTCGGCCCGGTCAGGGTGATTTCGTCCAGCCCGTCGGAGCCGTGCACAACCCACACCGATTCGGAACCCAGATTCTTTAGAACCTGTGCCAAGGGCTGCACCCATTGCCGCGAGAACACCCCGACCATCTGCCGCTTGACGCCGGCCGGATTGGAGAGCGGCCCCAGGAGATTGAAGATCGTCCGGGTCGCAAGCTCGACCCGGGTCGGGCCGACGTTCTTCATGGCGGGGTGATGGGCGGGCGCGAACATGAAGCCGATGCCGGCTTCGCGGACGCAGCGGCCGACCTCTTCCGGCCTGAGGTCGATCTTGACCCCGAGCGAGGCCAGCACGTCGGCGGCGCCCGACCGCGACGATAGCGCGCGGTTGCCGTGCTTGGCCACCGGCACGCCGGCACCGGCCACGATGAAGGCGGCGCAGGTCGAGACGTTGACCGAGCCGGAGCCATCGCCCCCGGTTCCGACGATATCGACGGCGTTGGCGGGCGCGGTGACCCCCAGCATCTTGCTGCGCATCGCCGAGACCGCGCCGGTGATCTCTTCCACAGTCTCGCCGCGCACGCGCAGCGCCATCAACAATCCACCCATCTGCGACGGCGTCGCCTCGCCCGACATCATGCTGTCGAAGGCGGACGCCGCTTCCTCGCGCGTCAGCGAGGCGCCGGTGGCGACTTTGGCAATAATCGATTTGAGGTCGTCCATCGCGTGCTTTCGAACACTGCTCAGTTGTTGCTGCCGGCGCCCGTGACCTGCGCGAAGGCGGCCTCGTTGATCGAGGTGCCGATATCCTTTTCAAGCTTCGTGACGTATTGCGCGAGCTGCTCGTCGGTGAGCGCGCGCAGCAGGCTGTCCTTCAGCTTCTTGGCCGCATCCGAGGCGAGATCAGCCGTCGGCACCTTGATGTCGGTAACACGGAATACGAATCGTTCGGTGTCGGTCTGACCGTCCGCCTGTGCGGTCGTGTCCTTGGCCGTGCGGAAAACCGCCGCGATCACGTTTGCCGGCAGGCCGGCTGAGGAGCCGCTGCGCTTCAATCCCGTGGCTGTTTCGACCTTGGCCCCGACGCTTGCCGCCTGATCGGCAAGGCTGCCTCCCGGGCCGACCTTCTGCACGATCTGGGTGGCCTTGTCCCGCAGCCGGCTCGCGATCTGGTCTTCGCGCCATTGCGCCTCGACCCGATCTTTCACCTCGTCCAGTGTGCGGTCGCGTGGCGGCGTGATGCCCAGCACGTCGTACCAGACATAGCCGCCCCGATACGAGATCGGATCATTGTCGACGCCGACGTCGCTCTTGAATGCCTGCGCCACGACGTCGAGGCCGGGCGGAATGTTGGCGGGCTGACCGTTGGGCTGATGGCCCGACTGGTCCACTGCATCGATGGTGGTTGAGGCAAGGCCGAGCTTCTTTGCCGCTTCCAGCACGCTGGCGCCGCCCCCGCGTTCGTCCTCCATCTTGTCGTGCAGGGTCGAGACCTTGTCGCGGGCCCGCTCAATGGCGATTTCCTTTTTCAAGTCCTCCGCCACGCTCTCATAGTTCTGCTGGACCGCCGGCTGAATCTTGCCGACCTTGAGCAACGCCACGCCGAACCGCCCTTGTACCGGTTGGCTCACTTCGCCGGAGGGCAGCGAAAAAGCCGCGTTGGCAAATGCGGGATCGAGAATGCCGGATTTGCTCACCATGCCGAGGTCGACGTCGGAGGGTTTGAGTTTTCGCTCCTTGGCGAGGTCGTCGAATGAGAGGCCAGACGCAATGCGAGCGCGTGCTGCGGTCGCTTCCTGCATGTTCGGAAATACGATTTGCGAGACTTCGCGCTTCTCCGGCGTGCCAAGCCGGTCCTTACGCTGCTCGTACAGCTTCTTGGCATCATCGTCGGAGACTTCGGACCATTTTCCGATTTCCTCCGGCGTCAGCACGACAAAAGCGATCTTGCGGTATTCGGGGGCGCGGAACTGCGCCTTATGCTGGTCGAAATAGCTGGCGAGCGTCTCGGGCGAGGGCGGATCGACCGTACCGGCCTGCGCCGCCCCGAGTTTGATGTATTCGATCGAGCGCTGTTCGTCCTGATAATGCATCAGCGCTTCCAGCAGCGTTTTCGGCGGCTCGAGACCGGTCGACAAAGTGCCCGCGATCTGGCGCCGCAGCGAAAGCCGCCGCTGGTCGGCGACGTAGCGCGTCTCAGTGAAGCCAAACTGCCGGATGATGGCCTCGAAACGTCGCGGGTCGAACTTGCCGTCGGCTCCCTTGAAGTTCGGATCGGAGAAAATGATCCGCCTTGTCTCGGCGTCGGACTGCCCAAGTCCGAGCCGGCGCGCCTCTTCGTCGAGCGCAGCTTCGGCGATCGTCTGCTCCAGCAACTGGCGATCGAAGCCGAAGGCGTGCGCCTGTTCCGGCGTCAGCGGACGGCCGAACTGGCGGCCGAGTTGCTGCAGCTTGTCCGTGTAGAGCTGACGGAACTCGTTGGTCGAAATCTCGGTGTGGCCCACGGTCGCCAGCGTCGACTGGCCGAAGCCCCTGAAAATGTCGGCAATGCCCCAGATGCCAAAACTGACGATCAACGCGCCCATGGCCACGGTCATGATGATTTTGCCGAGCCAATTGGATGAGGCTTTGCGCATTCCTCGAAGCATGGGGTCCAACTTGTCCTGAGGGGAACCGGCGCGCCCCGCTTTATAGCGGATGCTGCAAAAAGGGCGTCACCGGATTGATTGTCCATCATAAAGAGGCAGCAAAGGCCTCGCAACCTTGGCTGCAGGCCTAACTGCTGCCGCCAAGGATCGCAATAAGGATCGCAATAAGGATCACAACGAGGATCGCAAGATGGACGTTCGCGGGTTGCCGCGATCTGGAACTGAGGGCCGCGCTCTGCTAGCGCATCAGGGTCACCTTTTCACTGGACAATGCCATGACCGAAGTCATCCGCCCGCTGATCGCAGGCAACTGGAAAATGAACGGCCTGAAAGCCTCAATGGGAGAGTTCGAGGCGATGCTTGCGGGGGCTGCCGCCGTCGCGTCCAAAGCCGACCTCCTGGTCTGCCCGCCTGCGACCCTGGTCGCCGCCTTTGCCGAAAAAGCCGCTACGACTGCGGCCCTCGTGGTCGGCGCGCAGGATTGCCACCCCAAACCGGCGGGCGCGCATACCGGCGACATCTCGGCCGAGATGCTGGCCGATGCCGGCGCCAAGGCCATCATTGTCGGACACTCGGAACGGCGTGCCGACCACGGCGAGAGCGATCTCTTGATCCGGCAGAAGGCCGAAGCGGTGTGGCGCGCGGGGCTCGTTGCCATCGTCTGTATCGGCGAAACCGAGGCGCAGCGGGACGCCGGACAGACCCTTGATATCCTCGGCGGCCAGCTCAAGCTGTCGTTGCCGGATGGAGCCCGGGCCGGCAATCTGGTGGTGGCCTATGAACCGGTCTGGGCAATCGGCACCGGCCGGACCCCAACGACTGAAGATGTGGAGCAAATTCATAGATTTATCCGGGAATTCCTGGTCGGACGCTTTAGCGGCGAGGGGGCGCGGACACGCATCCTCTATGGCGGCTCGGTCAAGCCCTCCAACGCGGCCGAATTGATGGCGGTGGCCAATGTCGACGGGGCGCTGGTGGGCGGCGCCAGTCTGAAGGCCGCCGATTTCCTTGCGATCGGCCAAGCTTGCCCTTAGCTAAAGAGCAAGCGATGTGGGGGTGGCTTTGCGCTGCCCTTTCGTGTAACACGCGCGCAACTTCATGAACCCCGCAAGCCGCCGTCCGACAGCCCGCGCCGGGCGGGCTTAAGCTTGTGCCGGAAGGTTAAGATGCAGACTGTCATTATTGTCATTCATCTCATGATCGTCGTCGTGCTGATCGGCGCGGTCTTGCTGCAGAAATCCGAAGGCGGCGGGCTCGGCATGGGCGGTGGCGCCGGCTTCATGTCCAGCCGTGGCACGGCCAATCTGCTTAGTCGCACGACGGCGATATTGGCGGTGGGGTTCTTCGCGACCAGCCTGCTTCTGTCCTGGATGGCAAGCCTCAATCGCACTCCGACCTCGATCCTCGGAGCTCAGCCGGCGTCGCAATCGCAGACCGGCGGCGCGACTCCGGTTGCACCACCGACCAGCGGCGGCGTGCTGGATACGCTGAAGAAGGCCGACCAGCAGCAACAGAAACAGGCGCCGGCAGCTCCGCAAGCGCCACAATCGCAATAGAGCAGGGTGGCCATGCAGGGAACGCAGCTGGCATCCTGCATCAGAAATCGCCTTCAAGTTACTGGCAGCTCTCTCTTTTTTTGATCCACCCACAGCCGCGACCAAGATCAAGCGCGGCGCGCGATTCGCTTTGGCGAATCGCGCTAATGGCGTTAAAGGTTAGGTCCCATGGCGCGGTACATATTCATCACCGGCGGCGTGGTTTCTTCGCTCGGCAAAGGGCTCGCTTCAGCTGCACTGGGTGCGCTGCTTCAGGCGCGTGGCTATAAGGTCCGGCTCCGCAAGCTCGACCCCTATCTCAATCTCGATCCTGGAACGATGTCGCCGTATCAGCACGGCGAAGTGTTCGTGACCGACGACGGCGCCGAGACCGATCTCGATCTCGGCCATTATGAGCGCTTCACCGGGCGTCCTGCCACCAAGGCCGACAACATCACGACAGGGCGCATTTACCAGAACATCATCGCCAAGGAGCGCCGCGGCGACTATCTCGGCGCGACCATCCAGGTCGTGCCGCATGTGACCAATGCCATCAAGGAGTTCATCCTTGACGGCAACGAGGGGTTTGACTTCGTGCTGGTCGAGATCGGCGGCACCGTCGGTGACATCGAGGGGCTGCCGTTCTTCGAAGCCATCCGCCAGCTGAAGAACGAGTTGCCGCGCGACCACGCCGTCTACATTCATCTGACGCTGTTGCCCTACATTCCGAGCGCCGGCGAGTTGAAGACCAAGCCGACCCAGCATTCCGTCAAGGAGTTGCGCTCGATCGGCATCCAGCCGGACATTCTCTTGTGCCGCACCGACCGGCCAATTCCAAAAGAGGAGCGGCGCAAGCTCGGCTTGTTCTGCAATGTGCGCGAGAGCGCCGTGATCGAGGCCCGCGACGTCGACAACATCTACGCGGTGCCCGAAGCCTATCACGCCGCCGGGCTCGACGACGAGGTGCTGGCCGCGTTCGGCATCGAGCTGCGGGTCCCGCCGAAGCTGCAGAGCTGGCACGTCATCAACGAGCGCATCCGCAACCCGGAAGGCGACGTCACCATCGCCATCGTCGGCAAATATACCGGCATGAAGGATGCCTATAAGTCCCTGATCGAGGCACTGTCGCACGGCGGCATCGCGAACAAGGTCAAGGTCAATCTCGACTGGATCGAAAGCGAGGTGTTCGAGAACGAAGACCCCGCACCCTTCCTCGAGCATGTCAACGGCATTCTGGTGCCGGGCGGCTTCGGCCAGCGCGGCGCCGAAGGCAAGATCAAGGCGGCGCAATTTGCGCGTGAGCGCGACGTTCCCTATTTCGGCATCTGTTTCGGGATGCAGATGGCTGTCATCGAAGCCGCGCGCAATCTGGTCGGGATCGACAAGGCGAACTCCACCGAATTCGGGCCGACGCCGGAGCCTCTGGTCGGCCTGATGACGGAGTGGCTGCGCGGCAACGAGCTGGAGAAACGGAGCGGGCACGGCGACCTCGGCGGCACCATGCGGCTCGGGGCGTACCCGGCGATACTCAAGCGCGGCAGCCGGGTGTCGGAGGTCTATGGCGGGGCGACGGAGATTTCCGAGCGGCATCGCCATCGCTACGAGGTGAACACGGCGTACAAGGACCGCCTTGAGCAGCATGGCCTGAAGTTCTCGGGCCTGTCGCCGGACGGCGTGCTGCCGGAGATCGTGGAATATGAAGACCATCCCTGGTTCATCGGCGTGCAATTCCATCCCGAGCTGAAATCGCGCCCCTTTGAACCGCATCCGCTGTTTGCGTCCTTCATCCAGGCCGCCGTCGTGCAGAGCCGGCTGGTGTGATCTGCGTCAGCCGCCTTTGACGCTGGCCGAAATTGTTGCGACAAAACGCCCCTTGCTGCGGCGGCCATCATAAAAGCCAAGGGAGTGACGTCGATGATCTACGAAATGCGTGTCTATCGCTGCGTGCCGGGCCGGCTTCCCGCGCTGCTCAAGCGTTTCGACACGATCACCCTGAAATTGTTCGAGAAGCACGGCATCAGGCAGGCCGGCTTCTTCACCACGCTGATCGGGCAGTCCAACCAGGAACTGACCTATTTCCTCGCCTGGGAAACGCTCGCCGAGCGCGAGAAGAAGTGGGTGGCGTTTCAAGCCGATCCGGATTGGATCTCGGCTCGCGCGCAAACTGAAGCCGACGGTCAGATCGTCGACAACATCACCAGCCAGCTGCTGACGCCCGCCGCCTTCTCCGCAGTGAAGTGAGGCCGTGGCCGATGGGCGATATGGCCTGATTGAGGATTGATCTCTTGGACGCCAAACATTCCGCAGCTTCGGTTGTCACGGTTGGTTCGGTCAAATTCGGCAATGACCTGCCGCTGTCGGTCATTGCCGGCCCCTGCCAGCTGGAAAGCCGTGCGCATGCGATGGAAGTGGCGTCGGCGCTGAAGGAGATCAGCGCACGGCTCAGGATAGGGCTCGTCTACAAGACCTCTTTCGACAAAGCCAACCGTACCAGCGCGTCGGGCGCCCGTGGCATCGGGCTGAAGCAGTCGTTGCCGATCTTTGCCGAAATCCGCGCCTCGCTCGGTCTGCCCGTGCTCACCGACGTACACGAAGCGGCCCAATGCGCGGAAGTGGCGCAAGCCGTCGACGTGCTGCAGATCCCGGCCTTCCTGTGCCGGCAGACCGACCTGCTGCTCGCAGCAAGCGCAACCGGCAAGGTCGTCAACGTCAAGAAAGGCCAGTTCCTTGCGCCGTGGGACATGGCCAACGTGGTCGCGAAGATCACAGGCGCCGGCAATCCCAACGTTCTGGTGACCGAGCGCGGCGTGTCGTTCGGCTACAATACGCTCGTCTCCGACATGCGTGCGCTGCCGATCATGGCGCGCTCGACCGGTGCGCCTGTCATCTTCGATGCCACCCATTCGGTGCAGCAGCCCGGCGGGAAGGGGACTTCGTCCGGGGGCGAACGCGAATTCGTCCCCGTGCTAGCACGCGCGGCGGTTGCGGTCGGTGTTGCCGGCGTCTTCATCGAAACCCATCCGGATCCCGATCATGCCCCTTCCGACGGCCCCAACATGGTGCCGCTCAGGGAGTTCGAAGGCCTGTTGCGGCGGCTGATGGCTTTCGATGCGCTGGCCAAAGCCGAGCCTCAGCCGGGCAAGCCCGACTGATGCATCAGTCCGTCCCCCGGCCGCAAGATCAGCGCCTGCCGGCGGAGATCAATATCATCGCGCTCGCGGGATTTGCGGCCAGTCTGTCGGCGCGTGCGCTCGATCCGGTGCTGCCGCATGTCGCCGACGAGTTCTCGATCAGCATCGCGGCGGCGGCGAGCTTCGCCTCCGCCTTCGCACTGACTTATGCGGTGGTGCAGCCGTTGCTTGGCGCCGCTGCCGACCTGTTCGGCAAGGCTCGGTTGATGATCGGCTGTCTGGTGCTGTTGGGTCTCACCAGCATTCTCGGCGCGCTGGCCAATTCCTTTCTCGTTTTTTTCGCAACCCGCATTCTCGCCGGTATCGGCGCGGGCGGGGTGTTTCCGGTGGCGCTCGGACTGACCAGCGATCTCGTCGCCCCCGATAAGCGGCAAGTCGCGATCGGCCGCACCCTTGCCGGTTCGATGACCGGCAATCTGCTGGGGGCTTCGTTCTCGGGGCTGATCGGAGATTGGCTGGGCTGGCGCGGTGTCCTTGCCGTGCTTGGCGCGCTGGTGATGCTGGCATCGCTCGCCGTGGCGGCCGGTTTTCGTGGCGCCGCGCTGACGCACGTGCCCAGGACGAATCTGTCCGCGCTCAAGCAGGGCTATCGCACGATTTTTTCCAACCCGAATGCGCGCATCTGCTTTTCGGCCGTGTTCGTCGAGGGTTGCTGCGTTTTCGGGCTGTTTCCGTTCATCGCCGCACTTCTGATCGATCTCGGCGAAACCTCGTTGTCGGTCGCCGGCATCGTGATTGCGGGTTTCGCGGTCGGCGGGCTCTGTTACACGCTGACCGTGTCGCATTTTCTGCCAAGGCTCGGCGTCAAGGGCATGATGATCGCCGGCGCGAGCCTGGTCGCCCTGCAGCTTGTCGCATTGGCGTTTGGTCCTGCTTGGAAGATCCAGTTCCTCAACCTGCTGGTGATGGGCTGGGGTTTCTACATGATCCACGGCTGCTTGCAGGTGTTCGCGAGCGAGCTTTCGGTCGAAGCCCGCGCCACCGCCATGGCGCTGCACTCGTTTTTCTTTTTCTTGGGCCAGACCGCCGGACCGATCGCCTATGGCTTCAGCCTGCAGCACGCGGGCAAGCTGCCCTCGCTCTCTGCCGCAGCAGTCATCATGGTGGTGCTGGGATTGATCTGTGCGCATTTCCTGCGGCCGCGAATTCCCGCCGATGCCGTCGGCAGGCCGGACGTCAAGGCTTAGTGCGCCCGGCATTGAACCGCACACCAGGTTGTTTCTTCACCCGAGCCGGGTTTTCGCTTCGGTTGAACGCGTCTCAACCCCGCCCACGGTAGGGAGCGACGCCCTGGTCCGGAACCCAGACGCCTTTCGGCAGCCTGCCGGCCTGCCAGAACACGTCGATCGGAATGCCGCCGCGCGGATACCAATAGCCGCCGATGCGCAGCCATTTCGGCTTGATCTCGCGCGAAATCCGCTTGCCGATCATGACCGTGCAGTCCTCATGGAAAGCACCGTGATTACGGAAGCTTGCGGCGTAAAGCTTGAGCGATTTCGACTCCAGCAGCCATTGCCCCGGCACGTAGTCGATGACGAGGTGCGCGAAGTCCGGCTGGCCCGTGACCGGGCACATCGAGGTAAACTCCGGCACCGTGAAGCGGACGAGGTAATCGCTGTCTTTTTGCGGATTGGGTACGCGGTCGAGCCTGGCCTCTTCCGGCGTTTGGGGCCATTCCACGGCGCGGCCGAGCTGCAGGCGGGCAAATTCTGCTGGTTTGTTGGGCTTTTTGGACATGGGTCCCTCTTAACCAATCGGCTTTCCGAGGTCACGCAGGCTTTTTCGCGCGACCTTTTCCGTCTGCATGCGTTGCGCTAGAAGCTCGCCGATCGAAAAATCCAGCCACCAAAGAGGCAATCATGACCGCTATCGTCGACATCATCGGCCGCGAAATTCTCGACAGCCGCGGCAATCCCACCGTCGAAGTCGATGTGGTGCTGGAGGACGGCTCGCTCGGCCGTGCCGCAGTGCCGTCGGGCGCCTCCACAGGCGCCCATGAAGCGGTGGAACTGCGCGACGGCGACAAGGCGCGTTACCTCGGCAAGGGCGTGCAAAAGGCGGTTGCCGCCGTCAATGGGGAAATCTTCGAGGCACTGGCGGATATGGAGGTCGAGCAGCAGGTTCTGATCGACCAGACCATGATCGATCTGGACGGCACGCCGAACAAGAGCCGGCTGGGCGCCAACGCCATTCTCGGCGTGTCGCTCGCCTGCGCGAAAGCCGCGGCGGCCTCCTTCGACATGCCGCTCTACCGTTATGTCGGCGGCACCTCGGCGCGGACGCTGCCGGTACCGATGATGAACATCGTCAATGGCGGCGTGCATGCCGACAACCCGATCGACTTTCAGGAATTCATGATCATGCCGGTCGGCGCGGCCACCTTTGCCGATGCCCTGCGCTGCGGCTCGGAGATCTTCCACACGCTGCGCGCGGAATTGAAGAAGGCGGGCCACAACACCAATGTGGGTGACGAGGGCGGCTTTGCGCCCAATCTGCCGTCGGCCGATGCGGCGCTCGAATTCGTCATGAGCGCGATCGGCAAGGCCGGCTACAAGGCGGGCGGAGACGTGATGCTGGCGCTGGATTGCGCGGCCACCGAGTTTTTCAAGGACGGCAATTACGTCTACGGCGGCGAGAACAAGACCCGCTCGCGCTCCGAGCAGGCCAAATATCTCGCCGATCTGGTCTCGCGCTATCCGATCGTCTCGATCGAGGACGGCATGGCGGAAGACGATATGGAGGGCTGGAAGGAACTGACCGACATGGTCGGCGGCAAATGCCAGCTCGTCGGCGACGATCTCTTTGTCACAAATGTGAAGCGGTTGGCCGACGGCATCAAGGCCGGCCGCGCCAATTCGATCCTGATCAAGGTCAACCAGATCGGCACGCTCACGGAAACGCTGGCGGCGGTCGAGATGGCCTACAAGGCGGGCTACACCGCGGTGATGTCGCA
>JBLMWS010000059.1:0-3804 GCA_050257355.1 Gemmatimonas sp. | reverse complement strand
GCTGTCGCAGATGCAGAGCGGCAACGGCTTTCGGCAGCGCGGGCACTCGGCGGGAGTTTGGGCGGCAGGGCTTTCACTCGGATTTGACATCGACCGGCTATTACGCCCTGCGATTTCCCGCTTCAACATGCGCGACTACCGCGGCGCCGTTTCAGGCAAGATTTTGCCAAGGCGCAGGCAAATCGAGGAACAACTGGCCCCGACTCGGTCTTGGCCCTGCGCAACTTTCGTCCTCGCAAGCGCCGCTCGCAAAGCAGCAACAAATCCACTGGCTTGTACCTCGCCCCCGCCCTATTACCTTTGCCGGAACCTTGAGGAAACGAACCGCATTTCCAGCACATGACCTTCAATCAAGACGTCGTCCAAGCCATCGGCAACACGCCGCTCATCAAGCTCAAGCGGGCTTCTGAAGCGACCGGCTGCACCATCCTCGGCAAGGCCGAGTTCATGAATCCCGGACAGTCCGTGAAAGATCGGGCCGGCAAATGGATGATCCTGGAAGCCGAAAAGCGCGGCGAGTTGAAGCCGGGCGGGCTCGTGGTGGAATCAACGGCCGGCAATACCGGCATCGGCCTCGCCGTGGTGGCGAGCGCGAGCGGCTATCGGACGCTGATCGTTATCCCGGAAACGCAGAGCCAGGAAAAAAAGGACATGCTGCGGCTGTGCGGCGCCGAACTGGTCGAGGTGCCCGCGCTGCCTTATGCCAACCCCAACAACTATCAGCATGTGGGGCGGCGACTCGCCGACCGGCTCCGCAAGACCGAGCCGAACGGCGTGTTATTCGCCGACCAGTGGAACAACCTGGACAATCCCAAGGCGCATTACGAGTCGACCGGCCCCGAAATCTGGCAGCAGACCGACGGCAAGATCGACGGGTTCATCTGCTCCGTCGGCACCGGCGGCACGCTCGCCGGCATCAGCCGCTATCTGAAGGAGAAGAACAAGGACGTCGTGATCGGCTGCGCCGATCCGCATGGCGCAGCGATGTATGAGTTCTTCAAGCATGGCGAAGCCAAGACCTCGCCGGGCGGCTCGATCACCGAAGGCATCGGTCTTGGCCGCGTAACGCCTGTGATCGAAAGCTCCGGCAAGGTTGACGAGGCCTATCTCATCTCCGATGAGGAGGCCGTCTTGGTGATCTACGAACTGGCCGAGCATGAAGGCCTGTGCCTCGGCGGCTCGACCGGAGTCAATGTCGCCGGCGCGATCCGGCTCGCGCGCCAGCTAGGCCCGGGCCACACCATCGTGACCATCCTCGCCGATTCCGGAAACCGCTATCAGTCGAAGCTGTTCAACCCGGATTTCATGCGCGCGAAGAAGCTGCCGGTGCCGCAATGGCTGGAGCGGCGCACCAAGATTGACGTGCCGTTCGAATAAGCTCTGCGCCCTCATTCCGGGATGGTGCGTTAGCACCAGATCCGGAATGGTGAGGGCGACAACGCTAATGCCGCAAAATCTGGCTCAAGAACAGCTTTGAGCGCGCGTGCTGCGGGTTGGCGAAAAAATTGGCCGGCGTGTTGGATTCGATGATCTGGCCGGCATCCATGAACACCACCCGGTTCGCCACCTCGCGGGCAAATCCCATTTCGTGGGTGACGACGAGCATGGTCATGCCCTCTCTGGCGAGATCGACCATGGTGTCCAGCACCTCCTTGACCATTTCCGGGTCGAGCGCCGAAGTCGGCTCGTCGAACAGCATGACCTTCGGGCTCATGGCGAGCGCGCGGGCAATCGCCACCCGCTGCTGCTGACCGCCGGACATTTGTCCCGGATATTTGTGGGCTTGATGCGGGATCTTGACGCGCTCCAGATATTTCATCGCAGTCATTTCCGCGTCCTTCTGCGGAATGTTGCGCACCCAGATCGGCGCAAGCGTGCAATTCTCCAGCACGGTCAGATGCGGGAACAGGTTGAAGCTCTGGAACACCATCCCGACCTCGCGTCGCACCTCGTCAACGCGGCGCAAATTCGGCCCGAGTTCGATGCCGTCGACGATGATCTCGCCCTCCTGGAACTCCTCCAGCGCGTTGATGCAGCGGATCAGGGTCGATTTGCCCGACCCGGAGGGGCCGCAGATCACGATGCGCTCGCCCTTGCCGACCTCCAGATTGATGTCGCGCAGCACATGAAAGTCGCCGTACCACTTGTTGAGCCCTTTGATGCTGACGATCGGGTTTTCGGTCATGGAGATCTCGGTTCAATTGCGCCGGTGCGGGTTGAGCCGGCGCTCGACGAAGAGTGAGTAGCGTGACATTCCGAAACAGAATGCGAAATAGATCATTCCGGTGAAGGCGAAGCCGGTAAAGGCGGTGGTGGGCGTCGACCAGTTCGGATCGGCGAAGGAGGCACGCAAGCTTCCGAGCAGGTCGAACAGCGCCACGATCGACACCAGCGAGGTGTCCTTGAAGAGAGCGATAAAGCTGTTGACGAGCCCCGGGATGACGTGGCGCAGCGCCTGGGGCATGACGATCAGCGACGTGGTCTTCCACCAGGAGAGCCCGAGCGCGCTCGCCGCTTCGCTCTGTCCCCGCGGGATCGCCTGCAGCCCGCCACGGATCACCTCGGCCTGATAGGCGCCGGAGAACAACGCGACGCCGATCAGCGCGCGCACCAAGCCGTCCACGGTGAAATTTCCCGGCAGGAACAATGGCAGCATGTAGGTCGCGAAAAACAGCACCGTGATCAGCGGCACGCCGCGCCAAAACTCGATGAAGATGATCGAAAACATCCGGATCAATGGAATGGTCGAGCGCCGGCCTAGGGCCAGCGCGACGCCGATCGGCATCGAGGCGACGATACCGGTGACGGCCACTACCAGCGTCACCAGAAGGCCGCCCCATAGCCGCGTATCGACCACGGGCAATCCGCCGCGGTCGAGCCCCATTACGGCGATCACGACGGCGATGCCGGCGAAACTCGACAGGCTCGTGACCAGCGTCTGCCATCCACTGCGGACGCCGCCGCCGAGCCATAACAGCAGCGCCGAGACGAAGACTGCGGTCAGCGCCAAATCGATCCAGACCGGCCGGCCGGATGCCTGGATCTGATCGCGCACCCAGACCAGCGGCAACAGGATCAGCGAGAGCGTGACCCCAACCATGACCACGATCTGCCCTAGCAACCAAAGCAGCGGTCCGAGAATCGGCGTCAGTGCCCCCGTCCGCACCAGCGCGTCGCCTGCATTCTTGATGCTGTCGACGAAGCCGGAGAGCAGGCTCGTGATCCAGCTTACGCCGAACCCGCTCAAACCACCGCCGCGCAGCAGGAAGAAGGCGACGACCGGAAAGGCCAGGAAAAACAGGCCGGCGTTGAGGCTCTTCGCCGGCAGGCGTGGAATGAGCAGCGGCAGCAGCAAGAGGGCACCGAGCGCGTAGGTCAGGTTGACGCGCCAGCGCTCGCTTTCGGGGTAGAAGCCATAGATGAACTGGTTCAGCTTGGCCCCGATATAGGGCCAGCACGCGCCGACGACATGCCCGGCATTCTGCTCCAGGCAGGCGTTGCGGTCGGTGCCGTGCCAGACGGCATTGACCAGCAGAAATTTGAAAGCGGGTATGACCGTGTACCAGAGCAGGAGAACGCCGACGATCGTGAGCAAAACATTGGTCGGCGAATTCAACAGCCGGGTCCGCAACAGGCCGACCAGGCCCGTGGTCTTGACCGGAGCGGGCCGCTCGGGGACGAGCGTTTGACTGACGAAAGACGGCGCGGTCATGTCGGTCATTGCCCGAGGCTCCGGCTCAGCCGCCATCCGTAGAAACTCATGATCGCGCTGGTGACGAGCGAGAGCAAGAGATAGACGCCCAT
>JBLMWS010000058.1:0-8617 GCA_050257355.1 Gemmatimonas sp. | reverse complement strand
CGCTGCTGCCGTTCGCTGACGACCACCTTCAGAATGCACTGGCCGTAATCGGTGGTGATGCGGGCAAAACTGTCGTCGATGATGCCGAACCTGTTGGCATCGTCGGGGTGGATCTCGACGAACGGCTCCGGCAGATGCGAGCCGAGCCGCGGGCTCACCCCGCTGCGCGTCATGGTGTGCCACTGGTCGCGGATGCGCCCGGTGTTCAGCCGCAGCGGCCGGCCAGCGCTGGTCTCGCTGCGCAACGCTGGCACCTCGGGCGCGACGAAGCGGGCCTTGCGGTCGGTTGCGTAGAACCCGCCATCGGCAAAGAAGCGCGGCTGCGGTTCAACCTCGCCGGAGCGTAACGGCCACTGCACCGGCGACATGGTGTCGTAAGCGTCGTCCGAGAGCTCTTTCAAGCCGCCGATATCGAAATCGCGGCAGCCGCTATTCTCGAAGGTGGAGAGCGACGCATGCTCGCGAAAAATCTCGGCGGCCGATCTGAAGCCGAACGCCGCGCCGAAGCCTAGGCGCTTCGCCACTTCGCACATGATCCACCAGTCGGGCCGGGCTTCGCCGGGGGCCGGCAGGAAGGCGCGCTGGCGCGAGATGCGCCGCTCGGAATTCGTGACCGTGCCCGATTTCTCGCCCCAGGCGAGCGCCGGCAAGAGCACCTGCACGCCGGCATCGACGGTATCATTGCGGCGAACGTTCTCGGAGACGACGAAGAGCTCGAGCTTCTTCAAGGCCTCGCGCACCACATCGGCATCCGGCAGCGAGACCGCCGGGTTGGTGCCCATGACCCACAGCGCCTTGATTTCGCCGCGCGCGATCGCCTCAAACAGCTGCACCGCCTTCAGCCCCTCATGGGTGGCGATGCGCGGCGCTTTCCAGAACCGCCGCACGCGATCGATATCCGGCGGGGTAAACCCCATATGCGCGGCGAGCTGGTTGGCGAGCCCGCCGACCTCGCGCCCGCCCATCGCGTTCGGCTGTCCCGTCAGCGAGAACGGCGAAGCGCCGATCTTGCCGATCCGCCCCGTCGCCAGATGGCAGTTGAGGATGGCGTTGACCTTGTCGGTGCCCTGCGCCGACTGGTTGACGCCTTGCGAATAGAGCGTGACGACACGCGCGGTGCTCGCGAACGTCTGGAAGAACGCCGCGACATCGGCCTCCGGCAATCCGGTCGCGAGCGCGGTGGCGCCGATGCTGCCGGCGATGCCGCGCGCTCGCGCCAGCGCCTCGTCAAAGCCGCTCGTGTGCGCTTCGATGTAGCCCTCATCCAGCGCGCCGGTATCGGCCAGATGCACGAGCAGCCCGCAAAACAGCGCGGCGTCGGTGCCGGGCCTTACGCCTAGGAACAGGTCGGCATCGCCCGCGCTGTCGGTGCGGCGGGGATCGATCACCACCATGCGTGCACCGCGCCTCTCCCGATTGGCAAGCATGCGCTGATAGAGGATCGGATGGCACCAGGCCGCGTTGGAGCCGACCAGCACCAAGAGATCGGCTTCGTCGAGATCCTCGTAGCAGCCGGGCACGGTGTCGGCGCCGAAGGCGCGGCGGTGGCCGGCGACGGTGGACGACATGCAGAGCCGCGAATTGGTGTCGATGTTGGCCGAGCCGATGAATCCCTTCATCAGCTTGTTGGCGACGTAGTAGTCTTCGGTGAGCAGCTGCCCCGAGAGATAAAAGGCGACCGCATCTGCGCCATCGCGCGCCAGGATGTGCTTGAGCCGGTGCGCGACATGATCGAGCGCATCGCTCCAGGCGACGCGCTCGAGCGAGCCCTTGCAGCGGATCATCGGATACAGCAGGCGACCGTCAAGCGCGATCGTCTCGCCGAGCGCGGAGCCCTTGGAGCAGAGCCGGCCGGAATTCGCTGGGTGTTCGGGGTCGCCGGCGATCGTCGCCCCGCCCTTGCCGTCGGACGTGGCCAGCACGCCGCAACCGACGCCGCAATACGGACAGGTGGTTCGTGTCACGGAAGCCGCTGGATCGGTCGATGTCATGGTGGTCATGGAGGTCATGCAGCTTTGGCCAACGCCAGCGCGCGGCCGAACATCATCGCTTTGCGAATCCGCGCGACCGGCTCGCGGGCGCGGATCATGTCGAGATACCAGAGCGCGTCGGCGACATCGCCGATCAGCACCGCGCCGCTCAGCCGGCCTTCCGCGATCACGAGCTTCTTGTAGGTGCCGCGCTTGACGTCGCTCAGCACGATGCTCTCGCTGCCGCCGGCTCCCAGAAAATCGCCGGCCGAAAACACGCTGACGCCCGAAACCTTCAGATTGGTCGCGACCACGCTGCCGGCATAGGCGGTCTCGCGGCCCGCAAGATGCCGCGCGAGCGTGCGCGCCTGCTCATAGGCGGGCTCGACCAGGCCGTAGCAGACGCCACGATGCTCGGCGCATTCGCCAAGCGCGAAGATGCCCTCTGCACTGGTCTGCAGCACGTCGTCGACCACGACGCCGCGATTGACCGCGATGCCCGCCTCTTTTGCCAGCGCCACGTTCGGCCTGATGCCGGCGGCGAAGATCACGGCGTCGGCTTCGATCTGCCGACCATCCGCCAATTCGACGCCCTCGACGCGGCTTTCGCCCACAATGCGCGCGGTATTGGCATTGAGCAGGATGTTGATGCCCTTGCGCTCGACCAGCGACTTTAGCAGCGCCGCCGCCGGCGCATCGAGCTGGCGCTCCATCAACCGGTCCATCAGATGCACGAGCGTCACCGGCGCGCCGGCCTTGGCGAGGCCGTAGGCAGCCTCCAGGCCCAGCAGGCCGCCGCCGACCACGACCACGCGCTTCCTGTTCGCCGCGAGCGTCAAGAGCAGATCGACATCGCGGCTGTCGCGGAAGGTGTTGACCCCGGGAAGGTCCGCGCCGGGCACGTTGAGGCGGATGGCGGTCGAGCCTGTCGCCAACACCAGCTTCGAGAATTCGATGCTCTCGTCGTTCTCGATCTTGAGCTCGCGCCGGCCGACGTCGATCTCGGTCGCGAGCGAACCGTATTTCAGGGTGACGCCGCGCTCGCGCCACCAGGATGCCGGCTTCAGCTCGAGGTCATGAGAGGCGGTCTCGCCGGCCAACACCGACGACAGCAGCACGCGGTTATAGGCAAGCCGCGGCTCATCGCCGATCACGGCGATCGCGTAGCGGCCGAGCGCGGATTTGACGAGTTCGTCGACCAGGCGCGCGGCCGCCATTCCGTTGCCGACGATGACCAGCGGTTCGCTCACGGTCAGCGCCCTACTCGGCCGCCTGCGACCGGCCATAGGCCTGCTCGACCATGAAACCGGACAGCGTGCCGTAGGCAGCAACCCAGGCATCGGCGACATCCGCCGTCCAGGCCTCACCGAGCCCCTGCTCCAGCGTCCACAACAGCGCCGAACCGACCACGGGATAATGTTCGGGCTTGGCGCCATAGGCGACGTGACGCTGGGCCAGGGCGCTCGCGGCCGGCAGGATCGATTCCAGATCCGACAGGCCGTTCACCACCACGGCGAGCGTCCCCATCAACTTCTTGCGCTGCTCCGTCATGTCGCCCGGAAACATGGCTTTGACTTGCGGCGCGACTTCGAACAGGCGGTCATAGAAGAGAACCGCGGCTTGGTCCGCGATCGGCGCCACTTGGGCGAAGCTCTGCTGAACGAGTGAGACTTGCTCCGGGGTCATGCTTCTCTCCTTCTGCGCACTTGTCCCTTCGGCGAAGGCCGAAGAGCTCAACGTTGGACGACGGATGCCCGTCTCAAGCGGCGTCCGAATTGGCGAGCGCGGGCACAGGGTTCTGTAGCGGCGCCGCGCCGTGCTCGTAGGCCTCAAGGAAATCGAGCAGTTCGCGGCGATACCGGTAATAATTCGGATTTTCGAGCATGGCTTTGCGCGTACGCGGCCGCGGAATATCGACGCCCATGATGTGACCGATGCGGGCATGGGGCCCGTTGGTCATCATCACCACGCGGTCGGCAAGAAGGATCGCCTCGTCGACGTCGTGGGTGACGCACAGAGCGGTGACCTGTGTGCGCTGCCAGACCTCCATCAGCACTTCCTGCAGGTCCCATCGCGTCAGGCTGTCAAGCATTCCGAACGGCTCATCCAGCAGCAAGAGCTTGGGCGACAAGGCGAAGGCACGGGCGATGCCGACGCGCTGGCGCATGCCGTTGGACATCGCCGCCGCCGACCTGTCGAGCGCATCACCGAGACCCACCCGTTCGAGATAGTAGTCGACGATGTCCTGCCGCTCCTTGCGGGTCGCGTGGGGGTAAACGCGGTCGACACCGAGGGCGACGTTCTGGCGCGCGGTAAGCCAGGGAAACAGCGAGGGCGACTGGAACACGACCGCGCGGTCGGGGCCGGCAGCAGCGACCTCGCGGCCATCAAGGATAATACCGCCGAGGCTGACGTCGTTAAGCCCCGCCGTCATCGACAACACGGTTGACTTGCCGCAACCCGAATGGCCGATGATGGACACGAATTCGCCTTTGCGCACCTTGAGGTCGAAATTGTCGACCACGGTGAGCGGTCCGGTCGGCGTGGGATAGATCTTCGACAGCTGCGAATATTCGAGATAGCGGTCCGCGTTGCGCGATACCACATTGGCGGCCTTCTGATAGGCAACCGGCGGCTTCTCCATCTGGGTGATCGCAACGACATTGGGCAGCGTGCGGGTCGTTGCCGCGGAAGTCGAGCGCTCCGCCACAGCGTCCATGAGGTAGCCGGTGATGGCCTGGCGCAGGCGCTTGAAGCGCGCATCCTCGTTGATCGAGGAGCGGTCCCGCGGGCGCGGGATATCGACCTTGAATTCCTCGCCCAGCGTCGCCTCGGGGCCTGGCAGGAGCGGAATGATACGGTCGGCGAGCAGGATGGCTTCGTCGACGTCGTTGGTGATCAAGACGACCGTGCGCTTGTCGCGCGACCAGATATCGGTGATTTCGTTCTGCAGGCGCGCTCTGGTGAGAGCGTCGAGCGCCGACAGCGGCTCGTCGAGCAACAGGATTTCGGGGCTCGTGGCGAGCGCCCGGGCAACCGCAACCCGCTGGCGCATGCCGCCCGACAGCTCGGCAGGTAGCCGATCCGCCGCATGCGACAGCCCAACCATGGCGATGTAGCGGTCAATGCGGGCAGCGCGCTCGGCCCTGCTCTCGCGCGCAAAGACCTGATCGACCGCGAGCGCGATGTTGCCGCGGACGGTCAACCAGGGCAGCAGCGAGTAGGACTGGAAGACGACCCCGCGGTCGGGCCCGGGACCGCGAACCGGCTTACCCTTGAGCGTGATCTCGCCGGCGTCCGGCTCGACCAGCCCGGCGATGGCGGAGATCAGCGTCGTCTTGCCGCTTCCCGAAAAGCCGACGATGGCGATGAATTCGCCCTCGGCAACCTCGAGGTTGAGATCGGCCAGCACCTTGATGCGCTTGGCGCCGGATCCATAGCTCTTGCAGACACCTTTCACGGAGAGGAACGACATGCCGGTCCCCCCTCAGCGCTGGCTCGAGAAGGTGAAAGCCGACTGCAGCGCGTACATCACGCGATCCAGCACGAAACCAATGATGCCGATGGTGAGCACTGCGACCATGATCCTGGCCAGCGACTGCGACGAGCCGTTCTGGAACTCGTCCCACACGAACTTGCCGAGCCCGGGATTCTGCGCCAGCATTTCGGCCGCGATCAGCACCATCCAGCCGACGCCAAGCGAAAGCCGCAGGCCGGTGAAGATCAGCGGCAACGAACTCGGCAGCACCAGCTTGGTAATGGTACGGCTGGCAGGCAGCTGCAGGACACGTCCGACGTTCAGCAGATCCTTGTCGATGGAGGCGACGCCGAGCGCGGTGTTGATGAGCGTGGGCCACAATGAGCACAGGGTCACCGTGATCGCGGAGATCAATAGCGACTTTGGCACGAACTCCGTCGGATGGGTGTAGAGCGCCGACACCACCATCGTCACGATCGGGAGCCAGGCCAATGGAGACACCGGCTTGAAGATCTGGATCAGCGGATTGAGTGCGCCGTTCGTCACCTTGGAGAGGCCGCAGACAATGCCGAGCGGCACGGCAACGAGCGTTGCCACCGCAAAGCCGAGCGCCACGGTCAGGAGACTGGTGAGGATTTGATCGATATAGGTCGGATTGCCGGCATAGCTGCGATGCTTGACGTCCTCCGGGTGACCTTCAACCAGCGCCTTCGCGTTGCGCTGATCTTGACGTGCGTAGAAGGCCGCCTGCCTGGCGCGCTCGGCCAAATGCTCGGCATAGAGGTTCTTCGACTGCGTCCAGACTTCGGCCGGTCCCGGAATGGCCCCGAGAGATGTCTTTACATGAGGCGCCGCCCAGGCCCAGGCCGCCAGGAACAGGAAGATGCCGATCAACGGGACCAGCAGTCCCTCGCGCAATTCCTTCAGCTGCGGCTTGACGTTGTCGCCCGCCGCGATGCGCGCCAGCGGCGCGATCCATCCGAGGCCGAGAATGTTGAGATAAACCGCCACCGCATTGATGCGCGCGAGCAGCCTTTCCCTTCGCGCGCGCCGGCGCCCTTCCGCATTGACATCGACGTAGTCGCTAACCAGTGCCATGGAGTCTTCTTTCCCGGTCGTGTCGATTGGAGTTCCAGGATGCGCCGGCGCAGCCCAGGGCTGGCGGCGCATCGTTCTCAGCCGTTGACGATCTTGGCGCCGTCGATCTTCTGCTTGCCTTTGAGGCCGATCTTCAGGCTTTCGATGTAGGCGTTTGGTTTCCGCCCGTCATAGCTGATGCCGTCGATGAACTCGGAGGTAGGCGCGCGGTAACCGTCGGTGTCCCAGGGGAAATCTTCCTTCTTCGCTTTGCCCTCGGCGACGAGCAGCTTGGCCGCAGCGAGGTAAAGGTCGGGGCGATAAACGTCCTTGGCCGTTGCGTGATACCAGGCATCGTCCTTCGCATCGGCGATCTGGCCCCAGCGTCGCATCTGCGTGAGATACCAGACGGCATCGGAGTAGTAGGGATAGGTCGCGAAATAACGGAAGAAGACGTTGAAGTCCGGAATCTGCCGCTTGTCACCCTTCTCATATTCGAAGGTCCCGGTCATGGAGTTGGCAATCACCGCCTTGTCGGCACCGACATACTCCGGCCGCGACAAGAGCTCGACGGCCTTGGTGCGGTTGGCGTTGCCGTTTTCGTCGAGCCACATGGCGGCACGGATGAGAGCCTTGGTCAGCGCCAGCGTCGTGTTCGGGTTCTTCCGGGCGAAGTCGGCGGTGATACCGAATACCTTTTCCGGATTGTCCTTCCATATCTCGTAGTCGGTGATCACGGGCACACCGATGCCCTTGAACACGGCGGCCTGATTCCAGGGTTCGCCGACGCAGTAGCCGTTGATGGTGCCGGCTTCGAGCGTGGCCGGCATCTGCGGCGGCGGCGTCACGGACAGCAATGCCTCGGCGGCGATCGTTCCGCTGCTATCATCGGACGAATAGTAACCCGGATCGATGCCGCCGGAAGCGAGCCAATAGCGCAGCTCGTAATTGTGGGTGGAGACCGGAAACACCATACCCATCTTGAACGGCCGGCCCTCCGCCTTGAGCTTCTCGATCGCAGGCCGCAGCGTTTCCGCCTTGATCGGATGCACCGGCTTGCCACTCGCGTCCTTCGGCACATGCGGCTTCATCAATGCCCATATCTCGTTGGAGACCGTGATGGCGTTGCCGTTCAGGTCCATCGAGAACGGCGTGATGATGTGCGCCTTGGTGCCGAAGCCGATGGTTGCGGCGAGCGGCTGGCCGGCCAGCATGTGGGCGCCGTCGAGCTCGCCGGTGATGACGCGATCGAGCAGGATCTTCCAGTTGGCCTGTGCCTCGAGCGAAACGACCAGCCCTTCGTCATCGAAGTAGCCGTTCTCCTTGGCGACCGCGAGCGGCGCCATGTCGGTGAGCTTGATGAAGCCGAACTTCAGCTCGTCCTTCTCGAGTTTCAGTGCCGCGCGGGAGCGCCGCGGCGCGATCGCGAATGCGGCGGCTGCGGCGCCGGCGCCCAGAAAGGTGCGGCGGTCAAGCAGCGCTCCCGCGCTCGCGCGCGAGCACGGGAGGCGGCTGCGTTTGGGACGCCAAATCTGATCGGGTGGCTTCGGCATGGAGTGCGTGATCCTTTGCGTCAGCGTGGCCGCCCGCACGGCGCGCCGACAGGCACGCCGATACGCTCTGGGAAATCCCCAGCTTCGCGGTCTCACAATTCGGATGATTGGATTGAGCGACGGCTTCGATGGCGTCCGGCCCAACCATTCAAGCTTCGTGCCAAATCGCAACGCGCAACAATAGCGATGGCCAGCAATGGGTTACGTGATCCGGACGATTCAGCGCCGAGCGGCAGGCCGCACGCAAAATTTGCGATTCGCCCATTTGTTGTGCGCTGCACGAACGATGGGCAACGGGCGGCTTTTCTGTGCAATCAGCCCTGCTGTCCGAGCACCGCGCCGGTCGATCACGGCATTACCCGTCGCATCGACTTGGCTTTCTTCCTCGAAGCCGCACTTGGCACATCGATTGCTTCGATCTTTCGCAGTCAACGAAGACTGCGGTTCGCCGGATTGTTGAAGCCGATGCAAGGCTGAGACTCTGGGACGGATCTTGATGGCGCTTCACCGGGCGAGCCCGGCGCAGTCCTCGTGATGCT
>JBLMWS010000057.1:0-4487 GCA_050257355.1 Gemmatimonas sp. | reverse complement strand
GCGCTCTTGCCGGACGGCGAAGTCGCGTGGTCCTGGCGCGCCGATGCAGGCGTCAAGTTTGCGACAATGCGTTTCCCGCATTGCGCTGACGACGGTGGCAACAAGCTGGTTCACCGAGGAGGAGCGCGGAGTAAGCCGTAAACCACTCGCGCAGGGAAGGCCGGAGTGTATCCGCCTGTACCTGTGGTCTTCGCGCTCTCGCGCAATCTTTTTGCGCGGGGGCCCCGGGTGCAAGCGGCCACCCGACCTTCCCTGCGCCCTCTACTGAAGAGGGACAACGAAATGCAAGACTCGGACGCAGATGGCGCCGCGAGAATGCGCAGTCGCATCTCCGGTCTGTTTGAAGGTGTGCGCAAGCCGCAGTTTCAGATGTCATCGCCCGCCACCGGGTCTCGCCTTCGGCGAGCCCGATCACAGGCTCCGGCGGGCGATCCAGTACGCCGCGGCTTGTCAGTTAAGCTCCGACCTCTCTGGAATACTGGATCGCCCGGTCGAGCCGGGCGACGACAGCGAAGTAACCGGCCAACTTCAAAGTGAAAGCCGAAAGCGCCCTACCCTTGCTTCGCCGGCGCCCTGTTCGCGGGAAACCGCTTCAGCGTGGCGATCACCTCGTCATCGCCGATCTGGTGAAAATCGCGGTAGAAATAGCCGATCGCGCCGAGATCGTCCGGCGTATCCAAACAGACCAGCGCATCGACTTCGGTATGCATTTTCTGGACCGTCTCAAGCGGTGCCACCGGGACTGCCAGCACCAACTCCTTCGGCTGGCGCAAGCGAACCGCCTTGATCGCGGCGAGCGTCGTCGCACCCGTGGCGATGCCGTCGTCGACGATAATCGTGACCTGACCTTTGACGTCGGCGCGCGGCCGATTGCCAAGGTAATGCATGCGCCGCCGCGCGATTTCGGCGCGTTCTTCCTTGCAGACGGCGTCGAACGTTTCGGCACTGACACCGGACATGTCGATCACATCGCTGTTACGGATGATGATGGGCTCTTCGCCATCGGCCACCGCGCCCATCGCAAGTTCAGGCTGACTCGGGAGGCCGATCTTGCGGACCAGCAGGAGGTCGAGCGGAGCATCGAGCGTTGCCGCAACCTCTGCCGCGACCGGCACGCCGCCGCGCGGCAGTGCCAGGACTACCGGATGGAGGCCCTTGTATCTAAGCAGCGCATGCGCAAGCTGCCGGCCGGCATCGGTTCGGTTCTGAAACAGCATGGCGAAGCGACCCTCCGCGATATCCAAGTGACACTATCGGCACCGCCGGGCGTCATGATTGATCGGCGTCAAGCTTCCCGGGGTTGCGATTGGCCATAGCCTTCACCATGCTCGACCCTGAAAATTCACCATTGGACCGGAACCGCGACGGCGAGTCTGCAGCCGGCCTCGCCGACAAGGTGAACTTTCTCAGCCGCGCGGACGCCTACGTCCCTGCGCCTGAGGCCGTCGTCACCCGGGAAACCCACATGTCCTGGGTGTTCATGGCCGGCGATCTCGTCTACAAACTCAAGAAGCCGGTGCGGTTTCCTTATCTCGATTTTTCCACGATCGAGCGCCGGGCCGCCGCCTGCAGGGCGGAATATGACCTCAACCGCAGGCTAGCCAAGGATATCTATCTCGGCGTGGCGCCGCTGACCGCAACCACGGGCGGCTATGCCATCGGCGGAAGCGGTCCCATCGTCGATTGGCTGGTGGTCATGCGGCGGCTCGGCGAGCACCAAACGCTGAATGCCGCGCTTGCCGCCCGCCATGTTTCGCAGGCACAAGTTCAGCGCCTCGCCGACATACTGATCCGGTTCTACACCCATGCCGCGCGCGTGCCGATCAGTTCCGATGATTATCTGCTGTCGCTGCACAAAGCGATTTTGGCGGACCAGCGCGTCCTGTTCCGTCCCATCTTCGATCTTGCCCGCGGCACCATCGGACGCATCGTCAATGTCCAACGCCGGTTTCTGCTGCAGCGCCGCGAGTTGCTTGCAGAGCGCGTTCACCACCGTTTGATCCGCGACGGACACGGCGATCTCCGGCCCGAGCACATCTGGTTGAATGCGCCCTATCCGATTATCGACTGCCTCGAATTCGATGCACGTTTGCGGGCATCGGATGCACTGGACGAACTGGCTTTCCTGCACCTCGAATGCGAGCGGCTCGGAGGACGATGGGTCGGCGCGGCGCTGCGCCGGCGTCTGGCGCTCTTGCTGAGGGACGATCCGGCCAATGGCCTGTTCCTGTTCTACCGCATCGGCCGCGCCATGTTGCGCGCGCGGCTGTCGATTGCGCATCTCGCCGACGGTCATCCCCGCACACCCGAGAAATGGCCGCGGCTGACGCGAACCTATCTTGCGCTTGCGCGAGCGGACGCCACCCGGCTCGAGCGGCTGCTCGCCGGGAAAGCGGTACCTCAAAGCGCGTGGATCAAGACTGATAGAGCAGCAGATCGGTGAGGTCTTCGTTCTGATGCAGGCGGCGGATTGCCTCGGCCAAGAGGGCCGCAGCGGAAACGGTCTCGAGTTTTGCAAGCACCGGTCCCGGCGGCAGCCGGAACGGCGGCACGCAGTCGGTCGCGATGATGCGGTCGACGGCAAGATCGGCCAGCGCCGTCTCGGCGCCGGGCATGAACAGGCCGTGGGCGACGGCTGCAATCACCTTGCTGGCGCCGCGGGCGCACGCCGCCTTGGCCGCCCGCGCCAACGTGCCTCCCGTGCTGACCAGATCGTCAACGATCACGCACACCGCATTGGCCACCTCGCCGGCGAAAAGATCACCGGACACGATCCCGGAGCTGCGGTGTTTCTCCACGAAGGCCTTGCCGACCGGGCGGCCCAACGCCCTCTCCAAAGCTTCGCGCAACACGTCGGCCCGCTTGCCGCCGCCAAGGTCGGGCGAAATGACCGCAAGCGGACGATCCGCCGCGATCTCCCTCACCCTACCGACCAGCAGCGGTGCCGCGCTCAGTGCAACCGTTCGACAACGAAAGGCATTCTCGAACGCGGCTTCGTTGTGAACCTCGAGCGTGACCACGGCGTCGACGCCAACCGCCTCGAACATGGCGGCGAGATAGCGGATCGTCACGGGATCGTTGGCCTTCGTGCGCCGATCCTTGCGCGCGTAGCAAAGATACGGCGCGACAGCCGTGACCCGCGCCGCGCCGGCATCCTTCAACGCGCCGATGAAAAACAGCAGCCGGCACAGTTTGTCGTTCGGGCTCTCGTCAGGACCGCCGTGCAGGCTGTGCACCACATAGACGTCGCAGCCGGCGACCGGCTCCAGCGGGCGGATCTTGTGCTCGCCGTCCTCGAAGCTGCGCTCCTCGAGCACCGCGAGACGGCATCCGAGCGCGCGGGCAACGCCTTCGCCCAGCGCTTCGGTGCCGTGCAAGGCAAACAGCTGGAGCGCTACGCTCGCGCCCGGCTGCGACACCGACGAGGAACCGCCCTTTGCCGTCTGCATCGTGCCAATCCCGCCCGTCTATGCCCGCAGCCCGTGCTTGCCGAGGAGTTTCACCGTGCTGGCCTGCGGCCCCTTCTCGCCGATTTCTTCGACATAGCTGACGCGCGTGCCGACCGCGACGTTGGACGCGCCGTCAAGAACGCTCTTGCGGTTGAAATAGACCTCGTGGCCGTCGGTGCCTTGCAGGAACCCGTACTCGCCGCTTGGATCGATCCGCACAATCGTGCCCACCGGCTGAATGTCGTGAGACTTGACGTCGCCACGGATGAGGCGGGCTTTGTCCTGCAGCTGCCGACGGGCACGCCTGAAGGCGTTATCGACGGCAAACGTCAGGTCCGCATAGCGCTCGTCCTCCCTGGGCGTCCGTCCAACGTTGACCTCGCGGCCGTCAGGCAGCACGAGCCGGATGCTGATCTGGTATTGGCCGCCGGTCTGATGGCGGTCGCCCGGCCCGCGCACGACGATCCGGCCTGCAGTCAGGCGGCCAAACCGGTTCTCCAGTTCCGCCACGTGCTGATCGATAGCGCTTCGCAACTCTGGCGAGGCCTGAACATTTTCAAATTCGATTTGAGCTTGCGTCTGCATGTCCGTCTCCGTCTAATACTGACATATTGGACCACGGCGCCGACGGGCGGCCTTGAGCAAAATCAACCCCGCTTCCGCGCGATGGATCCAGGCCGGCCTCTGCCTTGTCGGCAGTTGATGTACGCAAAACGCACGTCTCCCATCGCGCCGGCCCAAGCGTGGTGGAACCCCTGCAAGCCGATAGGGCGGAATCATTCCATGTTGATTCAGATCAACACTTGCGGCCGACGTCTGCGGCCTTAATTCTCATGCGTTGAGGTTTCGGCATGCTGCTGGCCTTTCCCGATGTCCTGCAACTTACCGCGCAGCGCGCGAAGCCCGAGCTTGCGCAAGCATCGCCGTGCATGTGCTTGCGCAAAATCAACGTGCCGCGGCTCAACATCCGTATCAATGAAGCTCTCGCCACAGAGGAGATTTGATCATGGCAACTGAAAACAAATTGGCCGTTACGAA
>JBLMWS010000056.1:0-10393 GCA_050257355.1 Gemmatimonas sp. | reverse complement strand
GCTGGGCGACCTCCGCCCGGCAAAAGGCCGCGAACGACAGGTACATCGTGCCGTGCTGGTGCTCGTATTTTCGGTCGCAGGCGCGCAGCTCGCGGCGATAGGCGCGATTTTGCGGCGGCTTGAGGCCCGCGAGAAAGCCCGCCTCGCATTTTTTCTCGACGACCGCCCCGAGCTGAACGTCGCCGCTCGCGCTATATTCACAGGCCTCGAACACCTTCATCGCGCGGTCGCAACTGGGGGCTTGGTTCAGCGCAGCGATAACATCGTCCATCTGAGTGGATTTGGCGGGGCAATCCTCTGCAACCGCCGAGCCCGCCCAGGACAACAACACGGCCACTGCGGCCAGAGAGGTTTTGAGACGCATCGCGCAACACCTGACTTCCTTGCTGCTCCATTGGTGCCACCGCGACCAAAAGGGTTCAACGACGCCGGAAGCGTCCGGATGTTGCGGGCTTTTCGCTTGACGTTCCGGCCTTTGCACGGCGACAACGAGCGTCCTTTTTGAAGGAAGAGACTGACCGTGTCCGACCTCGCCAGCCTTGAACAATCCATTCTCGCCCAGATAGCCGCAGCGAACGACGAGGCCGCACTCGAGGCGGTGCGCATCTCCGCGCTTGGCAAGAAGGGCTCCATCTCGGCGCTGCTCTCGACCCTCGGCAAAATGTCGCCCGACGAGCGCAAGACGCGAGGGGCGGCCATCAATCTTGCCAAGGACAAGGTGACCGAAGCGCTTGCGGCGCGCCGGGAGGTCCTGAAGTCCGCCGCGCTTGATGCGCGGCTAGCCAGCGAAACCGTCGATGTGACCCTCCCGGTGCGCGAGGCGCCGGCCGAAGCGGGCCGGATACATCCCCTCAGCCAGGTCATGGACGAGTTGACGGCGATTTTTGCGGATATGGGCTTCGCCATCGCCGAAGGTCCGGACATCGAGACCGACGACTACAATTTCACCAAGCTCAATTTCCCGGTCGGTCACCCCGCGCGGGAAATGCACGACACTTTCTTCTTCAACCCGAAGGAGGACGGTTCACGCCTTCTGTTGCGCACCCACACCTCGCCCGTGCAGGTCCGCACGATGCTGAGCCAAAAGCCGCCGATCCGCGTGATCTGCCCTGGTCGCACCTACCGCATCGATTCCGATGCCACCCACACCCCGCAATTCCATCAGGTCGAGGGGCTTGTGATCGACAAGGGTTCGCATCTCGGTCACCTCAAGTGGATCCTGCACGAGTTCTGCAAGGCTTTCTTCGAAGTCGATCACATCAATATGCGCTTCCGGCCGTCGTTCTTCCCCTTCACCGAGCCCTCACTCGAGGTCGACATCCAGTGCCGTCGCGACAAAGGCGAAATCCGCTTTGGCGAAGGCGAGGACTGGCTGGAGATTTTAGGTTGCGGGATGGTGCATCCGAACGTGCTGCGGGCCTGCAACATCGATCCCGACGAGTATCAGGGCTTTGCCTGGGGCATGGGGATCGACCGCATCGCCATGCTGAAATACGGCATGCATGATCTGCGGCAGCTTTTCGAGGCCGACGTCCGCTGGCTCAACCACTACGGCTTCAAGCCGCTTGAAGTACCGACGCTGGCGGGAGGGCTCAGCTCGTGAAATTCACTCTTTCCTGGCTCAAGGAGCATCTCGACACCGACGAGCCCGTCGAAAAGCTCGCCGAGAAGCTGACCATGATCGGGCTCGAGGTCGAGAATCTCGAGGACAAGGCCAAGCTGCTGCAGCCCTTCACCATCGCGCGGGTGATTTCGGCCGAGCAGCATCCGAACGCGGACCGCCTGCGCGTCTGCATGGTCGACACCGGCAGCGGCGGTGCGCCCGTGCAGGTCGTTTGCGGCGCGCCAAATGCACGGACGGGCCTGATCAGCGTGTTCTCGCCGCCCGGCACCTTCATTCCCGGCAAGAACATCACGCTGTCGGTCGGCACGATCCGGGGCGTCGAGAGCCGCGGCATGCTGTGCTCGGAGGCCGAGCTCGAGCTTTCCGAAAATCACGACGGCATCATGGAGCTGCCGGCTAATGCGCCACTCGGCAAGAGCTATGCCGAGTGGGCGGGGCTCGGTGACCCCGTGATCGAGATCAATCTCACACCGAACCGGCCGGACTGCACCGGAGTGCATGGCATTGCGCGCGACCTCGCCGCGGCAGATATGGGCAGGTTCAAGGATCCTGCGATCAAGCCGGTCAAGGGCGAATTTCCTTGTCCAGTGGCGGTCACAATCGAGGACGAAAGCCTCTGTCCCGGATTTGCGCTGCGGCTGGTGCGCGGAGTGAAGAACCGTCCGTCGCCCAAATGGCTGCAGCAGCGGCTGACTGCAATTGGGCTGCGCCCGATCAACGCGCTGGTCGACATTACCAATTTCATGACCTTCGATCGTGCCCGCCCGCTGCATGTGTTCGACGCGAAGAAGGTCAGGGGTGATCTCGTCGTGCGGCGTGGACGCGAGGGCGAGAGCCTGCTCGCGCTGGACGGCCGTACCTACAAGCTCGACAGCAGCATGTGCGTGATTGCCGATTCGCATGGCGTGGAGTCACTGGCCGGCATCATGGGCGGCGAAGCCTCCGGCTGCGATGAAAACACAACCGATGTCCTGATCGAATCGGCGCTGTGGAATCCGATCAATATCGCCCAGACCGGGCGCAAGCTCGGCATCAATTCCGATGCTCGCTATCGTTTCGAACGCGGCGTCGATCCGGCCTTCATGGTCCCGGGCCTTGAGCTCGCGACCAAGATGGTGATGGAGCTGTGCGGCGGCGCCGCGTCGGAGAGCATCGTGGTCGGCAACGCGTTTGCCGAGGATCGCGTAATCGATTTCCCGCTGGCCGAGGTCAAGCGGCTCTCCGGGCTCGAGGTGCCGCTCGCAGAGATGCGGCGCATCTTGTCGCATCTGGGCTTCATGATGGCCGGCAATGGTCCGGTCGTGAAGATCGCGGTGCCGTCCTGGCGTTCGGATGTGGAGGGCAAGGCGGATATCGTCGAGGAGGTCGTGCGCATCGTCGGCGTCGACAAGGTGCCGGAAACGCCGTTTGAGCGCGGTGACGCGCCGCGCAAGCCGGTTCTGACGCCGATCCAGCTTCGTACCCGCCGGGCCAAGCGAGCGGCCGCCGCGCGCGGTATGGTGGAAGCGGTGACCTGGTCTTTCATCTCGAAGCAGGCTGCGGAATTGTTCGGCGGCGGCAAGAGCGAGCTTGCGCTCGCCAACCCGATCGCTGCTGATATGTCGGATATGCGCCCCTCGCTGTTGCCGGGTCTCGTCGCAGCGGTGCAGGCCAATGCCGATCGCGGTTGCTCCGACGTCGCGTTGTTCGAGGTCGGTCAGGTGTTCCGCGGCGACCGGCCGGCGGATCAGTTCGTCGCCGCCGCAGGCGTCCGCCACGGCTTTGCGACGTCTGCAGGTATCGGCCGGAATTGGTCGGGCGCTAAAGCGGCGGATATCTTCGACGCGAAGGCCGATGCGCTGGCGATTCTCGCTGAAGCGGGCGCGCCGGTGCAGGCGCTTCAGATCGTGCCCGGCGGCCCTGCCTGGCTGCATCCGGGCCGTTCCGGTACCATCCAAATCGGCCCACAAAACGTGCTCGGCTATTTCGGCGAATTGCATCCGCGCACACTTGAGGTGTTGCGCGCCGACGGACCGTTAGTGGCGTTCGAAACCATTCTCGATCGGATTCCGCAAGGCAAGCAGCGCCCAACCCGGGCCAAGCCGCCGCTGGAGTTGTCCGCGTTTCAGCCGGTGTCGCGCGATTTTGCTTTCATTGTCGACCGCGGCGTCAAGGCGGGCGACATGGTGCGAGCAGCGCAAGCAGCGGACAAGAAGCTCGTCACCGACGTCACGGTCTTCGACCTGTACGAGGGCAAGGGCATCGACGAGGGCAAGAAGTCGATCGCCATCGCGGTCACGATGCAGCCGCGCGACAAGACCATGACCGACGAGGAGATCGAGGCGATCGCCGCCAAGATCGTGGCCGAGGTCGCCAAGAAGACGGGCGGCGCGTTGCGAGGATGATGCCGTTCGGCTTGGTTCCGGCTGAGATCGGCATCCGCACAGCGGTCGGCATCTGCGCTATTGCCTTCGTCTCTGGAACCGCACGCGGCTTTTCCGGCTTCGGCTCGGCACTGATCTTCATGCCCTTGGCGAGCAGCTTGGCCTCGCCGCGGCTGGTCGCGGCCTTGCTGCTGATCATCGATTTCATTGCGGCCACGCCGCTGATTCCGAATGCGTGGAAGCATGCCGACCGCAAGGCGACGGGCATCATCATCATCGGCGCTCTGATCGGCGTGCCAATCGGGACGTTTCTTCTCACCCGACTCGATCCGGTGACCACGCGCTGGATCATCTCCGGCTTCGTCGGCGCGTTGCTTGTGCTGCTGCTGTCCGGCTGGCGCTACCACGGCAAGGACCATGTTGCGCTTTCGGTCGGCATTGGCGGCCTGTCCGGGTTCTGCAGCGGGCTCGCGCAGACCGGCGGCCCGCCGATCGTCGGCTACTGGCTCGGCCGCCCCGTCAAGGCCGAGATTGCTCGTGCCAATATCGTGTTGTTTTTTGCGGCGTCCGATTTTTTCTCGCTCGCGAGCTATGTGTTGGCGGGTCTGATCAATTCCGATGCCATCCGGTTGTCTTTTGTGGTCGGACCGGTCTACGCGATCGGCGTTTTCTTTGGCGCCTCGCTATTCGGCCGTGCCAGCCAACGTGTTTTCCGCGGCATCTGCTACGCTTTGATTGCCATGGCCGTGATCATCGGATTACCAGCTCTTGACGGCATCTTGCGTCAAAATTGATGGCCGGACGGTTACTCGTGCGGCGATGCCCGTCTCCTCGGCCGGACGCGCCGACGGAGCTTTACGGGTCTTGGCGGCGTAGCCGTTTGCCGCTCGCTTACGGGGCCGAGTTTGCGGAGAGCGGCGTCCGCCGCGCGCTCGCCGCTTTCCCAGGCCCCATCCACCGTTCCCCATTGAGTTTCGTGGGTCGCCTCACCCGCGAGAAAGAGGTTGCCGACCGGCTCGGCCAAAATCTTGCGTGATGGCTGACCGCCCGGAGCGGCGGCCGACATCGCACCGAGCACATAAGGAGCCGCATTCCAGCGGGTCGTACTGGTCAGCTTGACCTTCGCGGTCGCCTCACTGCCAAATAATTTGGTTAGCCATTCGACCGCGAAGGCAACCATGGCTCTCTCGCCCTGCGCCGTGAGATCGCGGCCGAAAGTGCCCGCCACGTCGATCACGCAAAGCGACGAGCCGGCAACGTTGGCCAACATCATGCCGGTTTGCGCGGAATTGCTCTGCTCGATGACCACGTCGTCGTGACCCAATTCCAGCGGATTGCCCGGCAGCTGCAGCGCGATGTGATCGTAGCTGCCAAGGCTGAGCCTTGCCGCCGCATCAAGCTGGCGCTTGGGGAGATCGGGGGTGAATTTGATTGTGCTACCGGCAAGCACGTTAGTCGACACGGTGACAATGGCGGCGCGCGCCGCGATCTTTCCCGCGGGGGTCTCGACCGCGACGTCCCGGTTGGACCAGCTGATGCGGGTCGCCGGCGTCGATAAGGATAGCGGCAACTGCGCGCCAAGCTTCGCCATCAGGGTGCCGAGCCCCTGACGGCAGCCAACCACGGCGGTGCGGTCCTGCGCACGAGCCTTGTCGATCACGGAAAGCTCTTTCAGATCCTTGCCGGTCGCGCTCGGACCAAGAACGAACTCCACCGTTCCCGTCCAGTTGCCGAGATCGGTCGGCAGCGCCGAGGCACAGGATTCATCAAGCCTGCCGCGTGCGGCCTCATCGATGGCACGTTTGGCGCGAACCAGCGCCGCGAGAAATTCCTCCGTCTCACCGGCCCGCGCGAAGCGGCGGCCGATGCGAATCTTTTGCCCCAACGATGCCGGCACGACATCGAGGCCTGCGCTGCGCCCCAACTTGACCAGCGGATTGGTCTCCGGATTGTGGATCCAGCGGGCGCCGCGATCGAACGGCACGTCGAAGGTGGTGACGTCGGTCATGCAGCGACCACCGATCTGGCTGCTCGCCTCGAGCACGATCACCGTGCGGTTGGCGGCGATGATCCGCCGCGCTGCGGCAATGCCGGCCGCGCCAGCGCCGATCACGACGATGTCCGCCTCGCGCGGCACCGGAGCCGCCCGGAGCGGCGCGGCGAAGGCGGGCGCTGCCGCAAATGCCGCCGACGCCGAAAGGAAGCCGCGGCGTGTCATCGTCATGGCATGGTTTCCGAAGCTTTGAAGGTCGCGAGAACGTGAGGCGAACTTGCCGCATCTGCTGCCGAGCGGCAACCGTCATGGTGAATCAATCATGATTGATCCGCCTCGCCCGTGAACGAAATTGCAACCGCTGTTTGCCATGATATGAGAAGGGAAAAAGCGGTCGGCAAGACCGCTCCGGGGGGATCTACATGGGCGTCATGCTCGATACCATCGGCAGGCTGATCGCCGGCTACCTGCAGAAGGAGCTGCCGGGCTACGAGCCTTTCACGCCGAGCGATCCGGAATACCTGCGCAGCGTGATTTCGCCCGGCGATGTGCTGCTGGTCGAAGGCAACAACCGCATTTCCGGCATCATCAAATATCTGACCCAATCCACCTGGTCGCATGCAGCGCTCTATGTTGGTCCGATCGACGGCGCGCAGGAGGTGGACGGCGAGCCGCATGTATTGATCGAAGCCAACGTCGGCGATGGCGTGACGTCGGCGCCACTCTCGAAGTACTACGCCTATCACACGCGACTTTGCCGGCCGGTCGGACTGTCCTACGAAGATCGCAACACCGTGTGCCGATACGCGATCAACCGCATCGGGTTCGGCTACGACACCAAAAACATTGTCGACCTCATGCGTTACCTGATCCCGCTGCCGGTGCCGCAGCGTTGGCGCCGGCGCATGATCGCGTTCGGCTCGGGCGACCCCACCAAAATGATCTGTTCGGCGCTGATCGCGCAGGCCTTCGATGCCGTGCGCTATCCCATCCTGCCCAAGATCACGCGCGCCGGTTCGCGACAGGCGCGGCGCGAGATCCTGCACATCCGCGACTCCTCCCTCTACATGCCGCGCGATTTCGACATTTCGCCCTATTTCGAAATCGTCAAGCCTACGATCGTGAAGGGCTTTGACTACACCGCCTTGCACTGGGCAGATAAACAGAAGCCGCTCCAGGAGGTAGCGGGCGAGTTCGGTGTGTTTCCAGAAACCGACAGCTCGCCGCCGCTTGTTCCTGAAGAGGCTGACGCGCAAGCGCCGCTTGCGGCTTAATAAGTGATCCCGGCGCAGCCAGCGCCGACACTCGTTGAACGGCGCCCCGGAATGACGATCCCCTACGCCACCTACCTCTCCGATCGGCCGATGACGGCCATCAACTCCGCGATCTTCTGCCGCTGATCCGCCTTGTCGCCGCTGGCGATCGCGTGCTCGACGCAATGCGCCACGTGATCGTGCAGGATCTCCTCCTCGACCTTGCGCAGCGCGGCGCGCACCGCCGAGAGCTGGGTGACGATGTCGATACAGTAACGGTCCTCTTCGACCATTTTCGAGAGGCCGCGGACCTGGCCCTCGATCCGGCCCAGGCGCTTCTGCACCGATGACTTGATGTCTTTTCGCATGTGCCTTATATACCCCTACCGGGTATAGGTTGCAAGAGCGGAGCATTGAGATGGCGAAAGCGGCGGACGCGCGTTTGGACAGCAAGGAACACGCATGCTGCGGCGGCGGAGCCAAGCCCGCGGCTGCGCCCGAGAAAGGCGCGTGCTGCGGCGCTCACGCTGGTCACGCGGCCCACAGCTCCGAACACCAGGAGGGTGCTCAAACCGTCCGCGATCCGGTCTGCGGCATGAAGGTCGATCCCGCAACGTCGAAACACCGCTTCGACCATCGCGGCGAAACTTTCCATTTCTGTTCGGCCGGTTGCCGCACCAAATTCGCCGCCGATCCCGCCAAATATCTCGACAAGACGCAGCCCGAGCCCGAAGCGCCCGCCGGCACGATCTACACCTGCCCGATGCACCCCGAGATCCGCCAGGTCGGTCCCGGGAGCTGCCCGATCTGCGGCATGGCGCTGGAGCCGGAGGTGGCAAGCCTGGAGACCGGCCCCAATCCGGAGCTCGCCGACATGACCCGGCGATTCTGGATCGGACTTGCGCTGTCGGCGCCGGTCGTCGTGTTGGAGATGGGCGGTCATCTCGTCGGCGGTCACGGCCTGATCGACCAGACGCTCTCGAACTGGATCCAAATCGTGCTCGCAACGCCCGTGGTGCTGTGGGCGGGCTGGCCGTTCTTCGTTCGCGGCTGGCAATCCATCCTCACGCGCAACCTCAACATGTTCACGCTGATCGCGATGGGCACCGGCGTGGCCTATGTCTACAGCTTCATCGGTACCGTCGCGCCGCAGATATTCCCGGCCACGTTCCGCGGCCGCGAGGGCGCGGTGGCGGTGTATTTCGAGGCAGCCTCGGTCATCACCGTGCTCGTGCTGCTCGGACAGGTGCTGGAACTGCGCGCGCGCGAAGCGACGTCGGGCGCGATCAAGGCGCTGTTGCAGCTTGCGCCAAAGACCGCGCGGCGCGTCGGCGAAGATGGCGCCGAGCATGAGGTTGCGATCGACAACCTTCATGTCGGCGACCGACTGCGGGTCCGCCCCGGCGAAAAGGTGCCGGTCGACGGCGTCATTCTCGAGGGCCGCTCCGCGCTCGACGAGTCGCTGGTGACAGGCGAATCCATGCCGGTGACCAAGGAGGTCGGCGCCAAGGTGATCGCCGGCACGCTCAATCAATCCGGCGGCTTCGTGATGCGCGCCGAGAAGGTCGGGCGCGACACGCTGCTGTCGCAGATCGTCAAGATGGTTGCGGATGCCCAGCGTTCGCGTGCGCCGATCCAGCGGCTGGCCGACCAGGTGGCCGGCTGGTTCGTGCCGACGGTGATCGTTGTCGCCGTCCTTGCCTTTGCCGCCTGGAGCTGGTTCGGGCCCGAACCGAAAATGGCGTTCGGCCTGGTCGCCGCCGTCAGCGTGCTGATCATCGCCTGCCCCTGTGCGCTCGGGCTCGCCACACCGATGTCGATCATGGTGGGCGTGGGGCGCGGGGCGCAGGCCGGCGTGCTGATCCGGAATGCCGAGGCGCTCGAGCGGATGGAGAAGGTCGACACCCTCGTCGTCGACAAGACCGGCACGCTCACCGAAGGCAAGCCGAAGGTGGTCTCGATCGTTCCGGCCGGCGGATTTGACGAGAATGAAATCCTGCAGCTCGCCGGCAGCGTCGAGCGCGCCAGCGAGCACCCGCTCGCCGACGCCATCGTCCGCACAGGCACGGAGCGCAAGCTCGAGCTGAAGCCGGTGGAAGGCTTCGATTCTCCGACCGGCAAAGGCGCAACCGGCAGGGTCGACGGCAAGTCCGTCGTGCTCGGTAATAGCGGCTATCTCCGCTCGATCGGTATTGAGACCGCTGCGCTCGACAGCGAAGCCGAGCGCCTGCGCCAGGACGGCGCGACCGTCATCAACATGGCCATCGACGGCAGGCTCGCCGGACTGTTTGCGATCGCTGATCCCGTCAAACCGTCGACGCCGGCGGCACTGCAGGCGCTCAACGCCGAAGGCATCAAGGTGATCATGCTGACCGGCGACAACCGCACCACCGCGACCGCGGTGGCGCGCAAGCTCGGATTGTCCGAGGTCGAAGCCGAAGTGCTGCCGGATCAGAAGAGCGCAGTCGTTGCCAAGCTGCGCAGCGCGGGCCGGATCGTCGCCATGGCGGGCGACGGCGTCAACGATGCGCCGGCGCTCGCGGCCGCCGATGTCGGCATTGCCATGGGCACGGGGACCGATGTCGCCATGGAGAGCGCCGGCGTCACCCTGCTCAAGGGTGACCTCACCGGCATCGTTCGCGCGCGAAAATTGTCGCAGGCGACGATGCGCAATATCCGTCAGAATTTGTTCTTCGCCTTCATCTACAATTCTGCCGGCATCCCGATCGCCGCCGGCGTGCTGTATCCCGCCCTCGGCATCCTGCTGTCGCCGATCATAGCGGCAGCAGCAATGGCGCTGTCGTCGGTGAGCGTCGTCGGCAATGCGTTGCGGTTGCGTGCGACAAAGCTTTAGTTCTTTGAGGAGCGTACTCGATCTATCCCTGTCGCTCTGAGGAGCCGCGCATGGCGCGGCGTCTCGAAGGGCGAAGGCCTCGTTCTCACAGCGGGGCCGCTCATCCTTCGAGGCTCGCTTCGCGAGCACCTCAGGATGACGGCGGTCGAGTTTGCGCCTGTTCAGACTACGCCGCCTTGGCCGCTACACCACCGCGCGGCAGGCCGGCGCGTGCGAGCCCACCATAGAGCGGCTCGTTCGGCATTTCGCTGCGCAGGATCGCTCGCACCGCGACCAGCTTCTCGATATCGATGCCGGTCGCAAATC